>JBMOMG010000164.1:0-132496 GCA_049323155.1 Actinomycetota bacterium
CGCCTCACGGTCTTGTGGGTCGTGCCGCACATCGCGGCCGCTCCTCGGTAGCTGCCCACCTCGCGGTAGGCCGAAATGATGTCCATCCGTTCTCTCTCGTTCTTCAATGGAGACCCCTGCGTGGTGATGGGACGACTAGGCATCGCCACCGTCGCCACGCAGGGCCTCACGAGCCGCTACAACACGCGAAGAACGAGGAGCGGGGACTTCTACATGGCCACCACCGGGGACCCGAGATGGCCACCAGTGGGGACCGCTACCTGGCCACCAGCGGGGACTTTTTCATGGCCACGGACACAGTACTCGCCATTCCGGACAGTCGGGCCTTCGACGTTGACGTCTTCCAGACGTTCGGCACTTACTCGTATGAAGTGATGGGAGGTTGGGACGTGCCCGTGGCAGGTGTCTGTGCTCGCGCGGCGCCAGTTCCTCACGCGGGACCTACAGCCGCCCGCGTACACCGCAAGACTCGTTCTCCAAGTTGGAGGGAGGACTCGATCTGACGTCGCGCCTGCAGGCCGCGATGGCCCATCTGGACTGAGCAGGCGCACTGACACCTTCGCGGTAGTCCGCACAGGCCACGGATGTACGTCACTCCGCCGCATATGACGCCCGAACTGCCTTGGTGTCCGCGGTGCACCTGCTTCCTGAAGACGGGTGCTCATCCGAGCGCCGCACGACGACAGGAGTAGTGGCATGTCGATCTCCACCCAGATGAGCCTGGTCGGCTTCATCGCGTCAGCACCTGAGCTTCACTTCACTAAGGCCGGCGCAGAGTGCTGCCGCATGCGCGTCGGCGTCGAGCCGTGGCGCAAGGAGGTCGACGGCAGCTTCACGAAGCTCGACCCGACCTTCCACGACATGGTCGCCTTAGCCTCAATCCACCGATGAGAGTGGTCGGGTGAGCGTGCCGTAACGCGAGGATGCCCTTGCCGACTGGGAGATTGGGACTTGCGACGGTCCAATCTGCAACCACCCGGAAGGGCACCTCTGGGATGCGACTCTCTCATACCCTTGGTCGGACGTCGGTGGCGTTCGACGATCCGAATCTCGTGTCGGCCGGCGGCCTGGTTCCGGTGCTGGCGTTGGCCGAGTCCGCTGGGCTGCGGGACCTGGCCGATGAGCACCTGACGGTTCCGACCGACAAGGGGGCGAACGCGGGGTTGAAGGTCGCCTCGCTGGTCGGCGGGATGGTCGCCGGTGCGGACTCCATCGATGACATGGCCGTGTTGCGACACGGTGGGATGGGGCGGGTCTTCGCCCGCGCCTACGCCCCTTCGACGTTGGGCTCGTTCCTGCGCGCGTTCACCTTCGGTCACGTCCGCCAGCTCGACGCGATCGCCTCGAGGTTCCTGGTCGCGCTGGCCGGACTGACCCGCCTGCTGGGCGAGCCCGTGCCGGCTGAGGCCGCCAGCAGCGAGAGCTATGCGTTGCTCGATGTCGACGACACGATCATCGAGGTCCACGGTCACGCCAAGCAGGGCGCCGGGTTCGGCTACTCCGGGGTTCGCGGGCTGAACGCGCTGCTCGCCACCTTGACCACGGCCACGAGCGCGCCGGTGATCGTGGCCCAGCGGCTCCGCAAGGGCGCGGCAGGTTCACCGCGCGGAGCGAAGCGGTTGGTCGGCGACGCGGTCAGGACGGCCCGAGGGCTGCTCGGCAGGCCCCAGCTGGTTCTGGTCCGGATGGACTCGGCGTTCTATGGCCGCGGCGCCGTCCACGCCGCCATCACCGGTGGTGCCGCGGTCTCGGTCACCGTGCGGATGGACCAGGCGGTCAAGAACGCGATCGCCACCATCGACGCCGACGCGTGGACCCCGATCGAGTACACCGACGCCGTCTACGACGAACAAGCCGGTCGCTGGATCTCTCGTGCCGAGGTCACCGAGATCGGCTTCACCGCGTTCGCCGCGCAGAAGAAGGCCGACCATGTCTCGGGTCGGCTGGTGGTCCGCCGGATCCCGGACTTCAACGCCGAGAAGAACAAGGCCGCCGGCCAAGACACCCTGTTCGACACCTGGCGGTTCCACGCCTTCTTCACCACCACCGACCCCGCGATCCTCGACACCGTCGCCGCGGACAAGACCCACCGGCAGCACGCGATCATCGAGCAGGTCCACGCCGACCTCAAAGGCTCAGCGCTCGCGCACCTGCCCTCCGGGGTGTTCACCGCCAACGCCGCCTGGCTGGTGCTCGCAGTCATCGCGTTCAACCTCACCCGCGCCGCCGGCGCCGTCGCGGCACCAGACCTCGCCCGGGCGACCACTGCGACCCTGCGTCGCAGGCTGATCACCGTGCCCGCGCGGGTGGCGACCTCGGCCCGTCGAATCACCCTGCACCTACCGAAGGCCTGGCCCTGGCAGACCGCCTGGACCGCACTGTTCACCCGGGTCAGCGACCCGCCACCAGCGCACGCGGCCTGACCACCCAGCAGCCCCGCTGCTGCGCGAACAAGGACACCCGTGGAACACCCCGGACAGCGAGGTCCGGCGGACCGCCACACCCTCAGCCCCTCACGCCGCCGCAACCACGATCACGCGATCGCCACCAACTCCATCGGTGGATTGAGGCTTAGAGAGCACCGCCCGCGAGACCTACGCCCGCTTCCGCAAGGGCGACTCCTTCGTGGCCAGTGGCTACGTCCACGAGTATGAGGTCGACGGCCGCGAGCGCAGCGTCGTCAACGAGGAGTTCGTGGCCCGCAAGATCGGCCACAACGTCAACAAGACCGACTACGTCGTCCAGCGCGGACGCCACGCCGCCGACCGGCCGCTGACCGCTGTGCCGCAGCCACCCGCAGTCGGCCTCTGACCGGACGCTGTGATGAGTGCGTTCACGGACGAGCCCGACGACGCTGATGCTTGGCGCGGCGTGACCGAACTGCTCGAACGCCCACCGGCCCCGATCAACTGGAACCTCCTCGACGCCGAGCAGGCCGAGATCGAGTGGCAGGACCTCGACCACTGGGTGAAGTGGCTCAAGAACACATTCGGCCTCCCGCCCAACATCGTGCCGCCCTACTGGCACCGCCACGACGAGCTCGTTTGGGAGCTCTCCGCGCTTCACTGCCACTGGCTGAGCTGCTACCACGAGTCTGCGTCGCCGTCGGCTCCCATCGCATGGATGCGCGAGTTCTCCGACGCCCGCTACCGCCTGCGGGACTGGGTCTCGATCTGCGGCACGCGGCTCGATCGCGACCGGCCTACGCGGCAGACGACGTGGCCAGGCGAGTCAGCGCCCCAGGCAGGCAGCGAGATCGAGATCCGGAATCGGGACGAGGACTTCGCTGAGTTCGTCCGCGAGGACGTGCTCCGCAGGCGCCGTATCGCGGCGATCGCTAACCAGCAACTCACCGGCTGAGTCCGTAAGCACGCCATGGCCGACTCGTGCTCGGACTCATCTACAGAAGTCCGAGAACGCGAACGCCAGTCACGACTGCCCGCTCAGAGTCGGTATCCGACCCACTAAAGGAGGGACAATGCTTCTCCCCCACGCACAGACACTCGCTCAAGCGAGGTCCTACGTAGCGGCCCTCGCCGACCGTGCTCTGACACTCGAGGCATCCTCCGCGTACGAGCGCACGCTGCTCGAATTAGACCGTGTCCATGGCGACGAGTGCCCGGCACTCGACACCGAGGACCTCACCGACCACCGCGCCATTCTGCTCGCCGTCGCGAGCAGCGCCATCGAGGAGCTCGAGAGCTACGGCCTTGACGCCCTGTCCGTCGAACTGATCCTGGCGATGCTCGTTGACGCGCACAACCTGGACATCGGCTGATGTACGCCGAGAACGGCGCCCAGATGCGCACAGAGCTGGCTGCGCTGCTCCGCCAGCACCGGATCATGCGCCGTCTCGCTGAAGCCTCCTCCGCTGAGCGTGCCGCCGCCGGCCAACAGATCCTGCGGTTCCGACAGACCATTCTCGTCTGGTGCGCGCAAGCCATAGGAGTGGCGCGACCTCTCACTTTCCCGAACATTCCGCAGAAGCCGGCCGATCCGTTCCGTTCGACGAGCGACCACGGCGCCGCAGTGGCTGAGCTCGCTCGAGCCTTGGAGGCGGCTCGTGATCAGGCGACGGCACGGCCGGCGTCGAGCCAGGAGTTCACGACCCCGAGCGCGAACAACGTGGTCGAGCGCTGGCGCCTCGCAGCACGCGCTGCGGCCCTCGCCGAGCACGACACCGCGCCCGATCAGGCGACCCACCTGACCGCAGCGCAGGCGCGAACGATCGCAGCCGATGTCGCGGCTATCAGCCAGGCCCTGGTCGTGCTCGACCGCCGGTATCGCAACACACCCGATTGGGAGTCCATCGCTGGATGCGATCGTCTCGGCTGGGCGGCGCTGGCCACGGCACTGGACGTCAGCCTCGGGCAGCCCGACTACAGCGTCGACCAGACAGGCTGGCGGCCGCGGACCAAGCCCATCGAAGGACCAGCAAAGCCTGGAGTGCTCGGCGTCCTCCAAGCCGAGCACAACCTTCTCCTGAGACTGGCGTCCGTCCCCGATGCGATGAACCTGCGCCTGGTCGTCGACTCGCAGCGATTGCTCAGCGCTGGCCTTGTGCCGTACGCCGAGCGGATCGACCCCGACCTCGCTCGGCAATGGAGCGCCCGTGCCGAGACCTACTCACGCATCCAGCGCGAACTCCGCAACATCGGAGGGCGACTCGGCAACGGCACGGCCGCGGCGAGCGAGGCCGCGAATGCCGTCGGGCGGCTGACGGCGCTGGGTCCCGGAACGGTGATCGAGCCGAGGATGCTCGGAGGCTTCCAAGAGCTGTTCCGTCGGATCGATTCGCGCATCACCGACATCCTTGAATCCGGAGTCGAGCGTGGAGCCTACCTCCAGCGCGTGACCGTCCCACGGCTCGTAAGCGGCGACGGACGCTTGGTCCATCCGGTCCGCGAACGTTTCGTGCCCGTCGCACGCGCAGCTGATCTCGAAGTCATCCGAACCGCCCGCGAGCACCTGCGACCCCCGGAAGAACCCACGGTCTCGTCGGCGGGCACGAGCCGGGCAGACCTCCACGCCGCCCTCATCCACCGTCCCCCCGCGAAGGGAGCGCAGCCCGATGTCCCAGGTCTCTAGCGCGAAGGGCGGCGTTCCCAGGGCGCGGCAGAAGATGGAGCGACTTCTCTCCGCCGACGAAGTGGCCGAGTTCCTCGGCATCCCGGTCGCCACGCTCTACCAGTGGCGACACAAGGGCTGTGGCCCAGATGCGTATCGCGTCGGGCGGCACCTCCGCTACGACCCCGCGACTGTCCGCGCGTGGCTGGAGGAGCATCTGGCGGTGGATCGTGGCGTGGGTTGAACGACGGGAGCGCACAGCGACCAACGGGAAGCGAACCGTCACCTACCGGGTCCGCTGGCGGGAGACCGATGGCCGAGCCCGCGCCAAGACCTTCCGGAGGAAGGTCGAGGCAGATCGCTTCGCCGCCATGGTGTCCGCCGACATCGTCCGCGGCCACTACATCGACCCCGATGCTGGCAAGGTGCGTTTCGACGACTACGCCGCACAGTGGCTGGCGGCGCAGACCTTCGCAGAGGGAACCGTCGAGATGGTCGAACTCCGCTTTCGACTTCACGTCATGCCTCATCTCGGAAGTCGCAACCTCGCCGACATTCAGCCATCGACGATTCAGGGATGGCTACGCACCCTCACCGGCCTTTCGGGGAACTACCAGAAGGTCATGTACGCCAACGTGTCCTCGGTGTTCACGGCCGCCGTCGACGACGGCCTAATCCCCAAAAATCCGTGCAAGGCGCCATCGGTCCGGCGACCGAAGTCAGACCCGCGCAAGTTGAAGCCCTGGACGCGCGAGCAGGCCATGGCGGTACGCGATCAGCTGCCGGATCAGTTCAAGCTCGTCGTCGATCTCGGGATCGGGCTCGGGCTTCGGCAGGGCGAGATCTTCGGGCTCTCGTTGGACGACATCGACCTCAACACCGGTGAGATCGAGATCAAGCGCCAAGTGAAGCTGCTCGGGAGCAATCGCCAATTGTTCGGACTGCCGAAGGGCCGCAAGATCCGCACCGTGCCGCTCCCCGACCGCGTCCTTGAGCTCATCAACGACCACGTCACGCGCTACCCGCCGCGCTCGGTGACGCTGCCCTGGGACAAGAGCGACGGGGCGGAACGGACCTTCGACCTGATCCTGTACTCGCGGGAGTCGCGTGCACTCAACCGCAACTACTTCAACCCGAAGATCTGGCGTCCAGCGCTACGCGCGGCGGGCCTGGAGGCAAAACGCGAGAACGGCTGCCACGCGCTGCGGCACTTCTACGCGAGCACGCTCTTAGATGCGGGTGAGTCGATCCTCGCGCTGAGCGAGTACCTCGGGCACGCGGACCCAGGCTTCACCCTGAGGACTTACACACATCTGATGCCGTCCTCGACCGAGCGCACGAAGGCAGCCATCGACGCGATGCTGCGCATACCGAGTGCACCGCGCGAGCCCTCGTAGGAGCTGTCTTCCGTAGGAGCCACGACGGCGTCTCCTAGCGCCTGAGAACGAGGACGGGAACGCGCTGGAAAACCTCGCCGTCACAGGTGGAAGCCACTCCGAGCTCTTCTCCCAACACGGTCGTGGGGTTCGTGAGCGTCCCGGACCGCCGGACGCAGATGCCATGGGTGACATCGAGCCGCAGGCCCTTGTCCTCGAGCGCCTGATAGTCGCTCCTCACAGACTCCAGCCGTACGGGAGCCCGGCGGTGGACAAGTTGGTGAGGGCAGTCGAAGTCCGGGCTCTACCGTCCGCCGGCTCGTCGCTAGCGGCGCATGGCTCCCCGTGTACGCATGACTCGGCGGCGCCCGTGACGACAGCCCGTTCCCCCCGCACTCACTGGGGCCACGCGACGCTGAGGAACTGCGTCTCCTGAAACTCGCGAAGCCCCTCCCGTGCGCCCTCGCGGCCGAGCCCGCTCTGCTTCATGCCACCGAACGGCGCAGCGGGGTCCGAGACCAGTCCGCGGTTGATGCCGACCATCCCGGCCTCGATTCGCTCCGCGAGGCGCAAGGCCCTGCCCAGATCACCGGCGAAGACGTACGCGGCCAGTCCGTACTCGGTGCCGTTCACCTGGTCGAGAAGGTCCTCCTCGGCGTGCCAGGTAACGATAGGTGCGACGGGGCCGAAGATCTCCTCCTCGATGATCGCGGCCCCGGCGGACACGTCGGCAAGCACGGTGGGCGGGTAGAAGTAACCCGGCAGGTCCGGGAGGGCCGCGCGGTGCGTGACGCGAGCGCCCAACTCGACAGCGCGGTCGACCACACCGGTCACGCGCTCGACGGCCGCTGCGCTGATGAGCGGACCCACCGCCGCGCCGTCGGCCGCGGCACCCACCGAGAGCTTCTCGACCTTCTCACCGAGTCCTGATACAAAGTCGTCGAGGACGCGGGCATGGACGTAGATCCGGTTGGCCGCGGTGCAGGCCTGTCCGCCGTTGCGGAACTTGGCGATCATCGTGCCGGCCACCGCCAGGTCCAGGTCGGCGTCCGCGGCCACGATGAGCGGGGCGTTCCCGCCGAGCTCCATGGATGCGTTGAGGACACGGTCGGCGGCCTGCCGCAGGAGGTGTCGTCCGACGCCGGTCGAGCCGGTGAACGAGACCTTGCGGACTCGAGGGTCGGTGAGCCAGGTGTCCACCACGCCGGCGGCGTCGGTGGTGGTCACGACCTCCACGGCGCTCTCTGGGGCGCCGGCCTCGCGGAGCAGGGCGACGACGGCGAGGGCGGTGAGGGGCGTCTCGGCGGCGGGTTTCAGGACGGCTGTGCAACCCGCCGCGAGGGCTGGCGCTATCTTGCGCGTCACCATCGCGGCGGGGAAGTTCCAGGGTGTGACGAGAGCCGCGACGCCGACCGGTACGTGTCGGACGATTGTGCGTGCTCCGCCGGCCGGGGCCTCGGCGTAGTCGCCCTCCGAGCGCACCGCCTCCTCGGAGAACCAGCGGAAGAACTCGGCGGCGTACGTCACCTCCGCGCCGGCGTCCGCGAGCGACTTCCCGTTCTCGTGGGAAACAAGGTCAGCTAGATGCTCCTTGTCGCGAATCATCAGCTCGTGCGCCCGCCTGAGCACGTCGGAGCGGTGTCGCGGCGAGGTTCGCGACCACGTGCGGAGCGCAGCGGTCGCACGGCCTACCGCCCGCGTCGCATCGTCCGGGCCCAGGTCGTCGACCTCGGCCACGACGGCCAAGGTGGCGGGATTCTCGACGGAGAAGCGACGGCCGGTCGAGCTGCTCACCGTGCGGCCCTCCGGGCGTGCTGCTCATCGATCCTCATGTGTTCCTCCTTGTTGGACGCTCAGCGACCCGGAGACGAACTGCTCCAGCGCTATGAACCGATTAGGGCGGCGATCTGTCGCACCTCGGCGGCGCTCGTGCAGCTCAGCAGCAGCGTCGTCACGCCGGTCTCCTCCCACTGGGCGACCCGCTCCTTGACCTCGGAGGCGGTGCCGACGATGTGCATGTCGTCGACCAGCTCGTCCGGGATCAGGCTCGTCGCCCTGTCCTTCTCCCCGGTGAGGTACAGCTCCTGGACCTGGTCGGCCAGGTCGCCGTACCCCATCCGCTCGAACACCATCTTGTGAAAGTTCTGCTCCTTGGCGCCCATCCCACCCATGTACAGCGCCGCAGACGCGCGCAGCCGGTCCAGGACGACACGCCTCTCGTCGGCGTCCGCGACGACCTGCAGGTGGCAGGTGGCCGCGATCTCGAAGTCAACACGGGTACGACGGGCACCAGGTCTGCCGAAGCCCTCGTCGAGCCAAGGCTGATACATCTCCGCGGACCCGGGCGTGTAGAAGATCGGGATCCAACCGTCGGCGATCTCGGCGGTCTGAGCGACGTTCTTCGGGCCCTCGGCGCCGAGCCAGATCGGGAGGTCGGCGCGCAGCGGGTGAACGATCGACTTGAGCGGCTTGCCGAGACCGACCGCGCCGGGTCCGGTATAGGGCAGCGGGTGGTGCGGGCCGTCGTTGGTCACCGGCGCTTCCCGGGCGAGCACCTTGCGGATGATCGAGACCACCTCGCGAGTGCGGGCCAGCGGCTTGGAGAACGGTTGACCGTGCCAGCCCTCCACGACCTGCGGGCCGCTGACGCCCATGCCGAGGATGACCCGGCCGCCTGTGAGGTGGTCCAGCGTCAGCGCATGCATGGCGATGGAGGTCGGCGTGCGGCCCGATATCGGCACGATGCTTGTGCCAAGCCGGAGCCTGCTCGTTTCCCGTCCCCACCACGCCAGCGGGGTGAACGCGTCGTTCCCCCACACCTCCGCGGTGAAAATGGCGTCCCAGCCGGCGTCCTCCGCCGCAGCGACGAGGTCGCCGACCCCCCGTGGAGGCTGCGCCCCCCAATGCCCGAGCTGCAGGCCGAGTTTCACCATCGTCGTACCCGCTGGTGCTCGTCCGCCGGCATCGTCAGTCCTCCTTGAGCACGACCAGGACGGTGCCCGCGTCGACCTGGTCCCCGACGGATGCGTGGATCTCCTCCACGAGGCCGCCGGTCGGTGCCACGATCGCGCGCTCCATCTTCATGGACTCGATCACCGCCAGCCGGTCCCCCTCCTCGACCCGGGCGCCCACCGTGACGTTGACCGCCACGACCGTGCCGGGCATTTCAGCGCTGAGCGCACCTGCTGCCCGGCTCACGTCGGCATCCGGGAAGCGGGGCACGAGGTCCAGCACTGCCGAGACCTCGCCGGCGCTAGCGTGCACACGGTCTGCGTACCTCCGAACGGAGACGGTGTAACGCAGGCCCTCGAACTCCATCTCGAGCGAGTCGGGCGATGCGGAAATGACCTTCACGTCGTTAGTCGAGCGTCCGTCGATCTCGACGACCGGGTCACCGTCCCGGCCCCAGACCGTGGCGACCTTATGCAGGTCTGCGCCTCGACGTAGCTCCCACCGCTGCGGGAACATACCGGTGTTGGACCACCCGGAGGGGAAGTCAGCGAACAAGGGCTCGAGCTCGACGGACGCCTGCACGTCCATCGCCAGCGCCGTGCCGACCAGCAACGGCTCGAGCTCCGCACCGGTCACCTGGCCGGCGACGAGCGCTTCCAGGTTACGCTCGATGAAGCCGGTGTCGACGGTGCCCGCCCCGAAGTCCTCGTGCCGGAGCACCGCCCGCAGGAAGTCGACGTTGCTGGCCGCCACATCGAGGACGCTCGTGCCGAGTGCGCGGTCGAGGCGCCTGCGCGCCTCCTCCCGGTCCTCGCCGACCGCGATCACCTTGGCGAGCATCGAGTCGTAGAGCGGGCTGATGGTGACGCCGGACTCGATGGCGGACTCCACCCGGATTCCCGGCCCACTCGGCGCATCGAAGCGTTCCACCTTGCCCGGCGCAGGGCGGAAACCCTCGGCGGGGTTCTCGGCGTAGATGCGGACCTGGATCGCCGAGCGCTGAAGGGTGGCGTTCGCGACGGCATCCGGCAGGTCCCGACCGGAGGCGATGTCCAGCTGCAGCCGGACGAGGTCAAGTCCGGTCGCCTCCTCGGTGACACCGTGCTCGACCTGGAGCCGTGTGTTCATCTCGAGAAAGTAGAAGTTGTCGTCCCGGTCGACCACGTATTCGACGGTCCCGACGTTGCGGTAACCGACGGCACCGGCCAGCGCGACGGCCGCTTCGCACATCGCGTTTCTGACGTCCCAGCCGATCGAGGGCGACGGGCACTCCTCGACGACCTTCTGGAATCGCCGCTGGACCGAGCACTCGCGCTCGAATAGATGGGCGACGGCGCCGTGGTTGTCGGCGACGACCTGTACCTCGATGTGTCTGGGCGCATCGACGAGCCGTTCGAGCAGCAGGCTGCCGTCACCGAAGGAGCTCTGGGCTTCCCGCGACGCCGACTCCACGACTGCCAGCAGCTCGCTGGGGTCATCGACGCGGCGGATGCCGCGACCGCCGCCACCGGCGCTCGCCTTGGCGAGAAGCGGGTACCCGATGTCCCGAGCGAGCTCCGCGAGCCCGTCGGACTGCGTCATGTCGGTGACGCCCCATCCCAGGGTCGGCACACCGGCCTTTTCGGCCAGTCGCTTGGCCTCGATCTTCGAGCCCATCAGCTCGATGGTCTCCGGCCGCGGGCCGATCCAGACCAGACCCGCCGCCTCGACGGTCCGCGCGAAGTCGGCCGACTCCGACAGGAATCCGTAGCCAGGGTGGATGGCATCGGCTCCGGACCTCTCCGCGGCCTCGATCAGTTGGTGGGCGTCGAGGTAGGTTTCGGACACCAGTCGGCCGGTCAGCCGGACCGCCTGGTCCGCGTCGCGCACGAACGGGAAGCCGGCGTCGTCGTCGGTGTAGACGGCCACCGTGCCGTATCCGGCCTCGCGCGCGGCACGGAACACCCGGCTCGCGATCGCGCCCCGGTTTGCCACCAGTACCTTGTCGAAACCCATCCGTCAGTCCTGCCTCTCTCGTTCCTGGTCCAACCAGTACTCGCGCAGTAGGTGCTTCTGCACCTTGAGCGTGGCCTGGCTCCGGGGAAGCTCATCCATAAAGACCACGTGGGACGGCACCTTGAAGTTCGCCAGTCCGGCGGCTGCATACTCGATCACCTCGGCCTGGGTCAGGGAGCTCCCCGGCGTCGGCACGACGCAGGCCACGCCGGCCTCGAGTCGCTTGGGGTCGACGACACCGATCACGGCGACGTCGGCGATGTCCGGGTGGGTCAGGAGGTAGGTCTCGATCTCCAGCGGGTAGACGTTGAACCCGGAGGTCTTGTACATGTCCCGACAGCGGCCCACGATCGTCCAGCGGCCGTCCGCGTCCACGATGCCCAGGTCGCCCGTGGGCAGCCATCCGTCCTCCAAGTGATCGGTGTGGACAGTCCCGTTCGGCCCGAGATAGCCGGCGTGCAAGGTCACCCCCCTGACCATGATCTCGCCTGCGGCGCCCTCCCCGGCGATGGGACGGCTCTTCAGCTCCACGCCCGGAACGGGCGCGCCTGCCGTCTGCATGCGGACGTCCAACGGTTCACTGGGCAGGCTCTGGGTGATGATCGCGGAGGCCTCCGTCATGCCGTAGACGTTGGTGAGGCCTTCGATGCCCATGTCCTCTGCCAGGTAGGTCGCCAGGTCCATAGGGATGTTCCCCCCGCCGATGACCCCTGTGCGCCAGGTCGAGAGGTCGGGAGGCTCGCCCTTGGCCACCCTTTCGCGGTGCGCCTCCGAGAGCATGATGAAGTTCGTCGGAACGCCGTAGACGGCGGTGATTCCCTCGCGCTCGATCGCGTCAAGGACGGCGTCTGGCTCGAAGGTGGGCTGCAGCACGAAGGACGCACCATGCGTCACCGTGTTCAGCAGCCCGTTCACCGCTCCGAAGCAGTGGAACATGGGCAGGAAGAGCAGCAGCCGGTCATCGGCGGTGTACTGCTGCCGTTCACCGCTGTGGAACGCGTCGAACATCGCCGCACCTTGGCGGGTCAGACTGCCCTTGGGTGCACCTGTCGTGCCCGACGTGTAGATCACATAGATGGCGGCGTCGCCCGCGGTCTTGGCCGCCGGCGGGATAGCGGCGTGCCCCTCACAGAGCGCCTCGATGCCGGCACCGGCCAGATCCAGAGCGACGGTCTGCGGAGCTCCGCGCCCATCGGGATGGGTCTCGGCCAGTGCCTGCCCGACGAGCTCACGGAAGTCGCGGCGGAACTCGACAGTGGGGTGGACCACCACTGCCGGCTCCGAGTCGCGGACGACGTGTGCCAGCTCGCGCGCGGTGTAGCGGGTGTTGGCGAGGACGTTGAGCGCCCCGAGCCGCGCCAGCGCGAGCGCGATCACGACCCACTCATGTCCGGTCGGCAAGCACGTGACGACCCGCGTCCCCGTGGAGACACCTCGCTCGCTGAACCATGCCGAGACCTGCTCGGCGAGCGCTCGCGTCTCGCCGTACGTCAGTGTCTTTCGCGTGTCGGAGACGAACCGGCGCTCCGGCGCCATATGCGCCTGCTCGCAGAAGACGTCCCACAGTGACCTCTCGAGGAGGTCGGCCCTTTCCAGGTCCATGAGCAAGCTCCGCTCTACTTGAGGAGTGACTTTGCGATGACTTCGTTGAGCACCTCGTCAGCGCCACCGCCGATGGGGAGCAGACGGGCGTCGCGGAAGTGCATCTCGACCTCGAACTCCCGCATGTAGCCGTTGCCACCGAAGATTTGCACGGCCCGGTCCGTCGCGAACGACGCCGCAGCGACGGCTGCATTCTTCGCGATGGCCGACCGCACGCGTCCGTCACCGCCGTGGCCGTCCAAGTGCGCCCTCGCCGCCTCGTAGGTGTACGCGCGGGCGATCTCGGCCTTCGTGTGCATCTCCGCGATCATGTGGGCGATCACCTGCTTCTCTGCGAGCGGCGAGCCGAGGACGACCCGTTCCTTCGCCCACGCGATTGCCAGCGTCATCACCCGGGCGGCTGTCGCGTACGCTTGAGCGGACAGGAATAGCCGCTCGGTCTCGAAGTGGCGCATCAGGCGCTTGAAGCCGTCACCGTCGTCGAGACGCTCAACGGCCGGGACCTCCACCGCGTCGAAGGTGATCTCCGCAGTGTCCGAGCACAACCACCCCATCTTCTTGAAGGGTGCCGAGACGGACACGCCGGGCGAGTTCGACGGCACCATGAAGAGCCCGATCTCGCGCTCGGCCACCCGAGCGCCCACCATGAAGAAGTCCGCACGAGTCGCGGATGTGATGAACGTCTTCGATCCGGTCAGGGTGTAGCCGGCCGAGGTGCGATTCGCACGGGTGCGCATCGCAGCGACGTCGGTGCCGCCGCCGGGCTCGGTGACGGCGAACGCCGCGATCGCCTCGCCAAGCAGGATGGGTTTGGCCCACTTCTCGATCTGCTCCTCGGACCCCTCCAGGATATGGGGGGTCGTGAGGTTGTGCCCGAGCAGCGCCGCGCAGAGACCTGACGTGCCGCCGGCCTCCACGATCTCCTCGGTGGCGGCCAGGAGGTCCAGCAGATCGCCGCCGCTTCCGCCGATCTCCTCGGCGTAGCCGATGCCGAGGATCCCCGCGGCCGCGGCAGCCTTGTGCAAGGATCGTGGCACCAGGCCCTCCTCCTCCCAGGTGCGCATGTTCGGGGCGATCTCGCGCGCACCGAACGTCGCCACGGTGCGGCGCAGGTCTCGGCGGTAGTCCGGCTCACCGGGTACATACATGACGGGTCTCCACTTTCTCGATGGGATGGGGGATGGGAGCGGGATTACATGCGGAAGACGCCGTAATCCGTTTCGCGCGCGGGACGCTCGCGGTCGCGGCATGCGAGGAGAGCCATTCCGAGGGCCCACCGAGTGTCGCGCGGGTCGATGACCCCGTCGTCGTAGATGCGGGCGGAGTTGGCGAAGGCGTCCTCCTCGGCCCTGATCTGCTCCTCGATCGACGCACGAATCTGGTTCTCCTCCTCCGCGGAGAGCTCCTCGCCGCGTGCAGCCATGCTCTGCTTGCGGACCGTCACCATGACGCCGGCGAGCTGCTCGGCACCCATCACTGCCGTGCGGCTGTTGGGCCAGGCGAAGACGAAGCGGGGGCGGAACGCCCTGCCCGACATGCCGTAGTTGCCGGCGCCGTAGGAGGCGGCGGCCATCAGCGTCAAGTGGGGCACCTTGCTGTTGGCGATGACGTTAATGAGTCGCGAGCCGTCCTTGATGATGCCGGCACGCTCGTACCTCGCACCGACCATGAATCCGGTTGTGTTCTGCACGAACAGGATCGGCACGTTCATCTTGTTGCAGATCTGGATGAACTGCGCCGACTTGTTCGCGTCCTCGGAGAAGATCGCACCGGCACGGTTGGCGACGACTCCGACGTCGATGCCGCAGAGCGTGCCCCAGCCCGTGCACATCGAGGTGCCGTAAAGCGGCTTGAACTCCTCGAACTCGCTGCCGTCGAGGAAGGTCTTCAACAGTTCCACCGGCTCTATGGGTGAGCGCGGGTTGGCGGGGAGCAGGTCCAGGATCGCCTCACTACCGGCCGCCGGCGGTCGGGGCGCACGATCCACGGCGACGCGCCGCGAGGTCGCGCGCCATCGACCGACGATGTTTCTGGCGATGCGGAGTGCATCGGGCTCGTCCTCGGCCAAGTAGTCGCAGAGGCCAGACACCCGGGCGTGCATTTCGGCACCACCCAGGGTCTCGGCGTCGGAGACCTCGCCCGTGGCCATCTGCACGAGAGGGGGTCCGCCGAGAAAGGCGTGTGCCGCTCCCCTGACCATCACCACGTACTCGGACATGCCTGGGTGGTAGGCGCCTCCGGCGGTCGCGTTCCCGAATACGACCGACATCGTGGGCAGGCCCTGCGCCGACAGCCGGGCCAGCTGGCGGTACTGCCCACCGCCCTTGAGGAAGAATTCAGCCTGCGTGGGAAGGTCGGCGCCGCCTGACTCCACCAGGAAAACGACTGGAAGGGTGCACTCCTCCGCGACGTCGAACGCGCGCAGGATCTTGTCCATGGTGTACGGGTTCGTGGCGCCACCCCGGACTGTCGGGTCGTTCGCCATGATCATGACCGGTACGCCGTTGACGAGGCCCACACCGGTGATCACGCTCGCGCCGGCCTGGAACTCCGTGCCCGCCGCGGCGGTCGGAGACAGTTCCAGGAAGGGACTGGACCGATCCACCAGCAGCTCGACACGCTCACGTGCGAGAAGGCGCCCTCGGTCGTGGTGCCGCTGCACGTACTTGGCGCCGCCGCCGGCCTTGGCCTCCGCGACGAGCGACTCCAGGCGCCCGATGTGGCGGAGGATCGCGTCACGGTTGTTGTCCAGGATCTCGGTCATGAGGTTCGCACAGCCCTTCTAACAGCTTGTTCGGTGGTCTTCGGAGAGCTCACTGGCCGTCGTCGGATCGGCCGCCTCCGGCTGACCCAGTCGGATGATTTGGGGCGCGTCGGGGTGGGCGGGCCGCCCGGCCCGTTCCGCCACCCTGGGGTCGTGTCCGGGCACCACCACGAGATCTAGCGCCTCGAAGGTCCTGATCCGGTCGACGCTGGTGAGGAAGGCGTTCAGGTCGTCGAATATCCGGAACACTTCGTCACCCTCGAACTCGTCGTAGAAGTGGACGGCGTCCGAGGCCACGAGCACCCTCGACCCCGCGGTCTCCAAGACCACCCCTAGCTGCCCCGCCGTATGCCCCGGCAGCCAGACCGGCTGCATACCCTGCGCCAGGGGCATGTCGCGGTCCAGGAGGAGAAGCCGACCCTCTGCCCGCAGGTCCTCTAGATAGGCGAGCTCCGAGTCCTCCACCGCAGCCCGGTGCACAGGTCTGCGAGCCAGGGCGGAGCTCCAGAACCGGTACTCGTCACGGGAGCAGAAGAACCTGGCGCGCGGGAACCGCGCGAGGTTGCCCACGTGGTCGTAGTGGAAGTGCGTGACTAACACCTTGTCGACATCATTGGGCGAGATGCCCAGCGCGCCGAGGCTCTCCACCGGGTCAGCGACCAGTGTACGTCCGCGTGCGGTCCCGACAGCCGGCGCGAAACCGGTGTCGATGAGGACCACCTCCGACGGTGACATCACGACCCAGAAGTAGTAGGCCATCTCCAGGGGCTCGTCGGCCCGGTCGCCGTACGCCCTGCTGTGGAACTCCCGACCACGGGTAGTGGCCAGGGTCCCGTACCTGACGGCGAAGACCTCGTGCACGTTGCAGCCGACCTACGTCCCCGAGGCGTCGTGCACGGCAACCCGCGGCTCGAGCCCGTCCGCCCCCACGACTTCCTTCCAGGCCTCGAAGCCGGTCTGGAACGCCACGACACCCGCCTCGGGCAGCGAGATCTCGATGGCCTCCAGGACCTCACGAGGTGAGAGACCCAAGTCGAGGGCCACCCTGATGTGGCTCTGGATGTGTCCCTTCTCCGCACGCATTACGGTTAGGCTGACGATGAAGATGAGTTCCTTCGTCTTGCGGTCCAGCGAGCGCGGCGCGAGGTACGCCCCGTCGACCAGACCGTTGGCGCGCTTGAGGACCTCGAAGTCCCACTTCGCCATGACCTTGTGGTAGTCGAGGACGTAGCCTCGAGCAGCGGCCATGGCGTCGATGTAGTCCTGCGCCTCGGCCAGTTCTGCGTCTGCGACGATCTCCGACATCTAAACCTCCTGGTGTTGTGGCTTGAAGGCCAAGGGAGCCGGCCCGGGTGCCGCTGCTCCTCGGTTGTTAAGCGCGTCCGCCCATCTGCGTGCGAACTCGGTGTGGTCTGATCCGGCCGGGAGCCCGGACTGTGCCGCGAGCCAGGCCTCGAGCGTCGATGCCGCCACGGGGACGGACTGCCCGACGTGGTGCGCGGCATCCGTCGCGGTCAACAGGTCCTTGACCATGAGGTCGAGCGCGAAGCCGGAGGCGTAGGTGCCGGACAGCACGAATTGGCTGAACTTGCTCTTCGAGGCGTGGTTGGCGCCGGTCGAGACGTTGATGACGTCCAGCATCGTCTGAGGATCGAGGCCGGCGGCCGTGCCGACCCGGAGGACCTCGGTGGTGCCGGCCATCGTGATCGCCGAAAGGAGGTTGTTGAGCGCCTTCATGGTGTGGCCGCTGCCCGCGGCCCCCAGATAAAAGAGCTCCTCCGTCATCAGGCTGAGCACCGGCCTGACCCGCTCGAGTGTCGGGAGGTCGCCGCCGACCATCGTCGTCAGCGTGCCGTCGGCCGCCTTGCGGGTCCCGCCGGACACCGGTGCGTCGACGAATCCGACTCCGTTTCGCGCGGCCAACGCGGCGATCTCAACAGTGCTGGCCGGACGGGACGAGCCCATGTCCAGGATCACCGCCCCCGACGGCAGGGTTGTCAACAGCTCCTCGGTGACGGTCGCCTCCACGGCGGCACTGTTCGGCAGGAGCAGGACGAGGACGTCGGCCTCGGCAGCGACAGCGTCGAGGCGCTCGGACACCTCGAGGCCCCGGTCGCGCATGGCCTCCCGCTTCGCGGCGTCGAGGTCCACGACGATCGTCCGGTAGCGCTCCGCCACCAGCGGGGCCATCCGGGAACCCATCGCGCCGGCCCCGACGAACACCACTGTCCGGGCATCACTCATCGCTGATCTCCTGCCGCTTGAGTTCCTGAACGGCGATGTCGTGCGCGATGCGCACGTGGTCGGTCGCGAGGTTGCGCGCCTCCTCGGCGTCGCCCCTCTCGAGCGCATTGACAATTTCCTTAAGCTCGGCGAGGGTCTGCGGCCGGCGCCCGGGGACACCGAGCGAGACACGCCGGAGCTGCCGCATGCGGGCATGGAGGCCGCGCACCATCGTCCCGATGATCGAGTTGTGAGAGCCCTCGAAGAGAACGTCGTAGAAGCCGTCCTTGGCCGCGAGCCAGACCCGGGGGTCCTGGCTCTTCAGCGCCGTCTCCACTTCGGCCAGGGCAGACTTCAGCGCCGCGTGGTCCTCCTTGGTGGCGTGCGCGGCGAAGAGCTCAGCCGCTAGCCCCTCTAGAGCGCCGCGCACCTGGTAGAGGGCGGTCACGTCCTCGGGACGCAGGACCGCGACAACGGGACCGTGGTTGGCCATCGTCTCGACGAGTCCCTCGCTCTCCAATTGGCGAAGGGACTCTCGGACGACCGTCCGGGAGACCTCGAACCGCAGGCACAGCTCCCGCTCTCGAAGCCGGTCCCCGGGCTCGAAATCGCCCTCGACGATGGCCTCGCGGAGCAGTTCAGTGATCTCTTGTCGCAAGGGCGCCGCCACGCGGGCACGGCTCGCGGTCAGTCGCTTGGTCATTCATGCCTCCTGATCAAGCCGCGCTCCTGCTGCGCGGAGTCTGCACATAGTGCACGTCATCTCGCCTCACGCACCGCGCACCAACACCGCGGTGCTCTGTGCCGACAGGAGTCCGCCGTTACCGTGGCAGAGAGCAGTCTCGGCGCCGGAGACCTGCCGCTCACCGGCTTGCCCGCGGAGCTGGCGAACCGCTTCGATCAAGAGGAAGACCCCGTACATGCCGGGGTGCATGCAAGACAGTCCGCCACCGTTTGTGTTGACCGCTAGGTCTCCGCCAGGAGCGATCCGGCCGCCCTCGACGAAGGCGCCGCCCTCGCCCTTCTTGCAGAATCCCAGATCCTCCAGGAAGAGGATGACGTTGATCGTGAACGCGTCGTAGAGCTGTACGACGTCGACGTCCCCGATACCGATGCCGGCCATCTCGAGCGCACGTCTGCCCGACTCCGCGGCACCTGTCGACACCAGGCTTGGGGCTTGGCTGATCTGGTGGTGCGTCATCTCCGTTGCGACACCCGCCACGTTGACCGGCATGTTGCGCAGGTTCCGGGCGCGCTCCGGCGTCGTGAGCACCACGGCGCCCGCGCCGTCCGTCACCAGGCAGCAGTCCAGCAAGGACAGCGGTGAGGCGACGATTCGAGCGGAGAGCACGTCCGCGATTGACAGGTCGTCCTGCATCACCGCCTCGGGGTTGAGCTGAGCCCACTGCCGAGCCGCGACGGCGACCTCGGCTAACTGCTCGCGGGTGGTGCCGAACTCGTGCATGTGCCGCGCCGCGGCCAACGCGTACGACGAGATCGGCTCCATCGGCGAGTAGGCATCCTGGTAGGGCCAGCGGTCGGGGGGCATGGAGCCCGTCCTGCCGCTGCGCTGGTTGGATCCGTAGCACACCAGCGCCACCTCGCACTGCCCTGAGGCGAGCGCGAGACCGGCCCAGAGAAGGTGGTCCACGAAGGCGTTGCCGCCGGTGTTGCTTCCGGAGTACACCTTGGGCCGCACACCCAGGTACTCCGTCGTCGTGAGGGCTGGGAGGAAGTTGACGAGGTTGGCCGTGAACAGGCCGTCCACGTCGGTGATGCTGAGGCCAGCGTCGTCGAGTGCCCGGTGGACGGCCACCCCGAGCTGGTCGAGGTGGTTGCCCGGCACCTCGCCGCGGCCGTCGACCAGGCCGACGCCGACTATCGAGGCCGGGTTCCAGTAGGGCCTGCCGCTCATGCCGCACCGCCCATGCGGAAAAGGAGTACCGGCTCTTCGTCGCGCGTCTCGATCACGGCTTGTACCTGGGCGCCGATCCGCACCTCGTCGGGGTCGGTGTCGATGACCTGGCTCATCACTACGACTCCTTCTGGGAGGTCGATGAGCACGACGTTGTACGGACCTCCGCGCTCGGGCTTTCTATTGATGACGGTTGCGGAGTAGACGACGCCGCTGCCCTGGGCCTGCTGAAACTGCAGCTCGTTGTGGCCGCAGTGCGGGCAGACGGAGCGGGGGAAGAAGACGGCGCGATCGCACCGCAGGCACCGTTGGATGTGCAGCTCGCCGTTGGCGAGGTGGTCCTTGTACTCATCGGCGGGAGACTTCACTGGGCTCGTCATGCGACGACCTCCTGGTCGATGGGGATGGCAGCACCGGTCACGGACGCCAGCAAGGTTGCTGGGACCTCGACGGTGCGGGAGCGAAGGAACTCGCCGAGTCCCTTGGCCTGGGTGTCTGGCGTGGTGTGCGCCGAGGCGCCGTCTCCGAGGAATCCGTAGACGACGAAGTTGACCGCCTTGAGGTTGGCGAACACGTGTCGCTGGATCCGGAGGCCTGCGGTTTCGGGGACGAGGTCGACGAAGCGCTCGGTTGTCAAAGAGACGAGCAGCCAGTCGAAGACGGCGTCGGATCGCGCCCACAGCCCGACATTCGCCGATCCACCCTTGTCGCCCGAGCGGGCGCCGCACAGCTGACCGAGCTCGACCGGAACGACAGCCGACGATGCGTCGGCACGGGGCATGGAGCCGGCTCCGGTGCGCGCCTCGGGCTCGCGGGGCGCCCCTTCGCCCGGGGTCCAGGGCACCACGGTCTGGCCCCCATCGAGGAACACGACGCGCTGCTCGACCTCGTCGGCTACGAGCAGGCACGGCCAGAACTTCAAGAACTGACGGGCAGACGCCGGCGGTGAGCTGGTGTGGAAGCCGGCGTAACTCGACAGGCCCAGTTCGAGGACTGCGTTGGAGAACTCACGATCCACCCGCTGCTGGTCCGTGGACTTGGCAGTCACCCGGAGTGAGGCGGCGGCTTCCTCTGCCGTCCTGGCGTTGTCGGAGTCGCAACGTACGAGCTCGAACTTCAGCTCGTCGAAGCGCTCGGCGCCACCGAGGACCGACGTCAGCTGGGCCTCAACCCATCGAGCCTTTAGCTCCACATCCGGACGGGGGATCCGGAACGTCATCGAGTTCCTGTAGCCGCCTGCCAGGTTCAGGCTGATCTTGAGGTCTCCCTGGGGCGGCAGGCCGGTACAGCCGGAGATGAGGACACGGTCCTCGGCGACCTCCTCGACGCGCAGAGACCCGAAGTCCGAGATGACATCGGGGCCGCGGTACAACGGCCCCTCCACCTCGTAGAGAATCTGCGCGGTGACGGTGCCGGCACTGACGACGCCGCCCGTCCCCGGCTGCTTGGTAATCACCGATGAGCCATCCGCGGCCACCTCGGCGATCGGGAAGCCCGGCAAGCCACGGTCGGTGTCGATCTCGTCAAGGAAGGCGTAGTTGCCGCCGCAGACGTGCGCCCCGCACTCGATCGCGTGACCGGCAGCCGTCGCCCCCGCGAGGGCATCCCAGTCGTGCCGGTCCCACCCATGCCACCACGCCGCGGGACCCACCACGAGCGAGGCATCGGTGACCCGGGGGCAGATGACGATGTCGGCGCCCTCCGCCAGCGCGTGGGCGATACCCCAGCCGCCGAGATAGGCGTTCGCCGTAACCGCCCCCGCGTCCGCGGGCAGCCTGTCGCCGGTGTGGATGTTCGTGAACGGGTAGCGCTGGCGCAGGGCGTCGAAACGGTCTGTGAGGTCGTCGCCGGTGAGGTAGGCGATCTTCAGGTCCTTGACACCAAGCTCCTGTGCGATCCGCTGCACCTCGGCAGCCAGCCCGGCAGGGTCGAGTCCCCCGGCGTTCGCGACAAGCTTGGTGCCACGGGCGACGAGGGTCGTGAGGTTGTCCTCCAACTGCTGGACGAACGAGCGCGCGTAGCGAGGACGACCGGCCTGGCCGAGCTTCCAGAGGATGCCCATCGTGAGCTCGGCCAGGTAGTCCCCCGTGATGACGTCGAGGGGCTCCCCTGCCAACATTTCGGCCATGGCGCTCTGGCGGTCTCCGAGGTAGCCGGAGCAGTTGCCGATCCGGATCGGGCGAGACACGGTTACATCACCTTTTCGATAGCTCTAAATTGTCCGTCGTGCCGGCCGGCGCCGGCCGGTCCCGCGTAGCACTGCGCGATCCTCAGCCAGGGAACGGCATCTGGCCCGGTCGCGACGACCTTCGAGTCGCCGACGCTGCGCCTACGCGTGACAAGGAGCGCGAAGCCGAGCGCCGGTCCGCTCACGACGTTGGCGGCCGACTGCTCGCCCCACGTCCACTGCTCGCCGTCGGGTGCCTCGAGGGCGACACGGAACCCGGCGCGCGGCGCGGGGAGTCCACGATTGATGAAGGAGTAGCCGACCGTCCGGAACCCGAGGTCGCAGACCTGCTTCAACCCGGCTGTCGGCCGGTGATCAAGTCCCAGTGCATCCGCGCAGTCCTGCCCGTGCGCCCAGGTCTCCATCGTTCGCGCCGATATGAAGGAGGCCGGGCCCATGTCGGGTCCGAACCATTCGATCCGTCCGCCCGCGGCTGCCGCAGTCCGGAGCTCGATCACCATCGCCTCACGCTCGGCGCTGAACGCGGTCAGCAGCCGGCGCCACGAGAGTGCGCGCGCGTCCTCCTGCAGGCCCTCCACCCACGCCGGGTCCTGCTCGGCGGCCTGGCGGACCATCCCGAACAGCGCCGGTGTCGTCAGCGCGATGCGCGCAACCCGGTCGAAGACCCACAGATGTCCGATCTGGTCGTGGACGCTCCACCCGGGGGCGGGCGTGGCCACGGCGGCCTGCGCAGCAGAGAGTCCGGTCACCATGTCCAGCAGCTCGCGGGTCTCCGCCTCGAGGCCGCCGAGCAACTCCTCGACGAGTGTGCCCGTGCTCATGCCCCGCTCCACTCCGGGCTACGACCCTGCGCGAAGGCGCGCGGTCCCTCCTGGGCGTCGCGGCTGTTGTAGACGGGCTCCCAGATGCGCTCGGACTCCTCGAATGCCGCCTCGAGGCCTGCGCCGGTGCGGATAGCCATCGTTTGCTTTGCCGCCGTCACGGACAGGGGGGCGTTCTGGCAGATCACCCGCGCCACCTCTTGGACCCGGTCTCTGAGGTGCGACGGCGCCACGATCTCGTTGACGAGACCACACCGCAGAGCCTGCTCGGCATCGATCGGCAGTCCGGTCATCGTCAGCCAATGGGCCACTCGGGGGTGGATGAGGTCGGGTAGCGGCACCGCCCAGGGCACTCCCCTTCCCACCTTGACCTCGCTGATGGCGAACTTGGCGTTCGTGGAGGCGATCGCGAGGTCGCACATCTGCACGAGCATGAAGCCACCGGCGAAGGCCGCTCCGTTGACGCAGGCGATGGTGGGCTTGCGTACCTCGACGTTCCGACCGAAGTGGACCATGTAGTCGGGGGGCGGTACCTGGAGGGTCTCCTCGGACATCTCCTTGAGGTCGCCACCGGCACAGAAGACCCGGTCGCCCGCTGCGGCGACGACCAGCACCTTCGCACTGGAGTCGTCGTTGAATCTGCGGACACCGTCCCACAGACCTGCTCGGACGGCCCGGGACAAGGCATTGCCCCGATCGACATTGTCGATGGTGAGCCAGGCCACTTCGTCGACGAGCTCGTACGTCACGGTTCCAGCCACGATCGCCCCTAGTACGACTTCGGCAGGCCGAGAGCGGCCCGCGCGATCCTGTTGAGGATGAGCTCGTTGCCGATCGGCGCGATGCGGTTCATGCGCACCATGCCCAGAAACGTGGCCAGGCCGTACTCGCGGGACATTCCTGCGCCGCCATGCACCTGGATCGCGCTGTCGAGCGCCTGCCCGGCTGCCTCCGAGGCCAGCAGCTTGGCCATGTTCGCGAGCAGTCCCGCCTCCCGCGCCTCCCCCTGGTCGGCCAGCCAGGCTGCCTTTTGAGTCATCAGGCGGGCCGACTCGGTGGCGATGTAGCCCCGGGCGAGCGGGTGCGCGAGGCTCTGGTAGGCGCCGAGCGGGGTCGAGCCCCAGACGGTCCGGGTCTTCGCATAGTCGCTGCCCTTGGCCAGCGCGTACCGCGCGATACCGGTCAACATCGCAGCGACAACGGACCGCTCGGCGTTCAGCCCGCCGAGCACCTGCTTCAAGCCCTCTCCCGCCTCCCCGACCAGACTCGTGCCGGGCACGGTGACCTGGTCGAAGTTGACCAGGTACTGGCGCTCGGTGCTGACGATCTCGATGTCGATGGGGCTGCGCTCGATGCCCGGGTGATCGGTCGGCACCAGGAACATTGACAGCCGCCCGCGCTCGTGCTCGGCGTCGCCGTACCGGCGCGTCTGGGTCACGACCAGCATCTGCTCCGACTCGTCTAGGCCCGAGATGAAGACCTTCTCCCCCGAAATGGACCAGCTGCCGTCCTCGTTCTCCGTCGCGGTCGTGGCGAGGTTGTGGGAGTTGCTGCCGGCGGTCGGCTCCGTAATGGCGAAGGCGAGGGTCAGGTCACCGGCCGCGAGCCGCGGGAGCACCTCCTTACGCTGCTGATCGCTGCCGAACTCTGCCACCATCTGACCGCCGACCGCGGGCGACACGACCAGCATCATCAGCGGGCAACCGGCCGCAGCGACCTCCTCGGCCACGATGCAAAGCTCGTAGAGACCTGCTCCGCCGCCGCCGTACTCCTCGGGCAGGGAGACCCCCACGAAGCCCGCCTTGCCTAGGTCACGCATCAGCTCGGGCGCGCCCAGCCCACGCTCGTTGCACTCGACGTAGTACTCGTGGCCGAACTTCCCGGCGATCGAGCGGACCGCATGGCGGAGAGCTGTCTGTTCCTCAGACTCGGCGAAGCTCATGCTCGCGGGCTCCGCGGTCACTCCGACTCCCTCGGGTTGATGATCTCGAACTCGCCCCACACCGACGTCTTCTCCTCGCGGCCGGGCAGAAGTCGGATCAGGACCATCTCCTCGGTGCCGACGCGGTCGTCAGGGCCGAAGGTGACCGCGGGGTAGTAGCCGTCCTCGAAGTCCTTGACGGACTCGAGCGCCTCGACAAGCTCGTCCTGGTCCTCAGGCGTGCGACCGAGGTCCTTCAGCGCCTCGGTTAGGACGAGGATGCCGTGGTAGCCCTGCACGGCGAGCTGGTCGGGGAACTCCCCGTACTTCTCCTTGTACCGCTTCGCGAACGAGGCGATCTCCGCGTTGTCCGAGTCGCTCCGGATGGCGTTCGGGGTGTAAAAGGTGCCGGTCACGTCGGCGAGCGCGTCGCCGGCCGCTCGCACTGAGGCGACGCTGAACAACCCGGCGTAGCCGGCGAACTGACTGGTGACGCCTAGGTCCTTGGCCTGGCGCACCATCTCCCCCGGGTCGGCACCCGAGCCGACGACCAGCACGACGTCGGGGTTCGCCTCCTTGACCTTCACCAATCCGGAGCGGAAGTTGGTGGTGCCGAGCGGGAAGCTCACGTCGGCGGTGATTTCCACGTCCGGGAAGTCTTCGGCGTAGATCTCCTTGGCTGCGTCGACTGCGCCCTGGCCGTAGTCGTTGGCCGAGTATGCGAACCCAACGGTTTCCGGCGAGTACTCCGCCGCCAGGAGCTCGACGAGTTGCTGCGCCTCGTCGCTCGCCGAGATTTGGGTGCTGAAGACGTACGTGCGCGGCGGGTCGACGAGGACGTCTGCCGTCGCGGCGGTGTTCAGGAAGACCCGCTTGTCGCGCTCGGCGTTGTCGGCGATGACGATCGCGCTCGGGCTGCAAGCGCCGCCGTAGATGATGTCCGGCGTCGCCGCGACGATCTTGCGGTACGCCGAGGCTGCGCCTGCTGCGTCACACTTGTCGTCCTCGAACTCGAGCGTCAGCTCGAAGGGCAGGTCGCCGCTTTCGTTGACGTCTTCCACCGCGAGCTCGGCGCCCTGCTGGTTGGAGATGCCGTAGGAGCTGGCCGGTCCGGTGAGCGGGCCGGTGCCCACAATCCGGAATTCGTCGCCGCTGCTCGCCTCGCCCGCCGGCGAGCTGCACGCCGCTAGGGCCGAGGCGAGCGTGATGCTCGCCGCGAAGGGAATCGCGGTCTTCCGCAACTTGGTCGTCATTGACTCACACCCGCCTTTGATTGGTATCCATGACTCGTCGACTGTTTCGTCGTCCGAGCTGCCTCACTTGGACCTGCCCCAGTACGCGCGGTCCAGCGCTTCTAGATCGAAGCCTGAGCCGCTCGGCTCCAGCTCCGCGACGACCCGTCCGGCGCGCAGCACCATGAGCGAGTCGGCGAGCGCCGCTGCCGCCCCGATGTTCTGCTCGACCAGGACGACGGCCAGGGAGAACTCCTCGACGATGCGGGAGAGCCCGTGAACGATGCGCTCGACCATCGTCGGCGACAGTCCTAGGGACGGCTCGTCGAGCAGCAGCACCTCTGGCTGCGCGAGCAGGCCGCGGGCCAGGACAAGCATCTGCTGCTCGCCGCCGCTGAGCGTGCCCGCAGGCTGCCGCGCACGATCGCCGAGGACGGGGAAGAGTTCCAGCAGCCACGTGCGAAGACTCTCCCCCGAGCCGTACCTGCCGCCGTGACCACGCGCCGCGAGCGCTCCAAGATCCAGGTTTTCCGCCACCGTCAGGCCGGAGTAGACCTCGCGGCCCTCCGGCACGAGCGTTACACCGCGGCGCACGATTGCCGCCGTCGATGCGCCGGTGATGTTGCTGCCATGTAGCTCCACAGAGCCGGCGCTGACCGACACCATGCCGACGAGCGCCTTCAGCAGCGTGGACTTGCCCGCACCGTTGGGGCCGATGATGCCGAGGACGCGATCAGAGCAGATCGTGATATCGACGCCGAAGAGGGCGTGGATGCCGTCGTAGTCGACTTCAAGTCCGCAGGCCTTCAGGAGGGGCTCGTGCGTCCGCCCGTCCACGGCTCCGGCCTCTTGTGTGGTCGTCATCGGTTGTCTCCGCGGCTCAGCCTCGTGAGCTCGCGCCCCAGGTACGCTTCCTTGACGGCGTCCATCTCCAAGACCTCCTGAGGCTGGCCAGCGGCGATGACTTCACCGCTGTCGAGGACCGTGACCGTCGAACAGAAGCTGCTGATGACGTCCATGTCGTGCTCGACGAGCATCAGGGCGACGTCCCGCTTCTGCCGGACATCGGCGACCGTCTCCGCCATCGCGGACTTCTCCTGCGACGTGAGCCCGGAGAACGGCTCGTCCAGCAGGACGACCGACGGCTCTCCGCACAACGCGCGCGCCAGGTCCACGAGTCGACGGCGTCCGAAGGGAAGCTCGGCGACCGGTCGACGAGCATCGTCGGCGATACCGAGCATGTCCAGCGTGGCGTAAGCCTTTTGTCGTGCCTCGCGTTCGGCCGGCCAGGTGCCGCCCGCCACCGCGGCAACTAGGGCGCCTCCCAGTCCGCGGGGGAAGGTCTTCGCCCGTCCCACCATGACGTTGTCGAGGACGGTCATCTCGTCGTAGAGCTGAAGGTTCTGGAAGGTGCGTCCAAGTCCCATCGCCGCCCGGGCGTGGGGGGGCAGCGACGTGACATCATGGCCCTCCAGGGTGACGGTGCCGCGCGATGGCCGAACCAGACCACAGATGACGTTGAACAGCGTGGTCTTGCCCGCCCCGTTGGGCCCCACGAGGCCGACGATCCCGGACCGGTCGAGCTCGATGCCGACGGATCGGAGGATGTGCACACCGCCGATGCGCAGCGACACCTCGGAAGCGGAGAGCTCAGGCATGTTCGGTCACCTCTACAGCGGTCTCGATCGGGACCGGCGGCGCCTGGTGGCCCGTGCCACCGGCCTGGGGACGAGGACGGACCCGCCGTGCGACAGCACTCACGAACCCCGAGATGCCACCGCGGGCGAAAGTCAGGAAGAGCAGGAGCAGGATCCCGACGATCAGCGGCTCGTACTCCCCGATGAATCCCAGGTACTCCGGTGCGAGCACGACCAACAGCGAGCCGAGCAGCGGCCCGAGGACTCGCCCCGCACCACCGACAATGAGCACGACGAGGAAGTCGACGGACAACATGACGTCGTACTCGGTGGGGCTCAGGTATCCGACCGCAAGCGCATAGAAGTAGCCACCGATGCCGGCGAAGATCGCGCTCAGCACGAAGGCGATCACCTTGTAGCGGACGACCGGGATGCCAAGCACCGATGCCGATGCCTCGGAGTCCTTGAGCGCCCGCCACCCTCGACCGAGGGACGAAGCGCGCAGTCGCCACGTGATCCAGACGGCCGCGGCGGCGACCACTGCCGCGAACAGGAACAGGTTGCGTGGCGTCGGCAGGGTCCGCTCGGGCGGGAAGATGCTCAACCCGAGCGGTCCACCCGTGACACCGTCCCAGTTGAGGATGACGACGTTGAACAGCAGCGCGTAGGCGAGCGTCACCATCGCCAGGAACAGCCCACTGACGCGGAGGGTAGGGATCACCAGCACTCCTCCCACGACCACGAAGCCAACCGCGATGAGAGCGAATACCGACCAGAGCGGCATGGACGTGTTGAGCACGAGCCAACCGGTGGCATAGGCCCCGGCCCCGAAGATGGCGCCATGACCCATCGAGACGCCTCCGGACAGACCGAACAGGAGGTTCAGCCCGGCCGCCGCGATCGTGTAGGCCATCACGACCGTCAGCAGGAAGATGACGTAGACGTCCGACCCGACGCCCCAGGCGATGACCGCGCCCAGGAGCGCCAGACCGCCCAGGTGGCCGGCGACCAGGCTGCGACGGCCGCCCGTGGGCAGGCCGCTATGCGCCTCGCTCATGCGGCCCGCACCACCTTTGCCCGCGCGAGGCCTGAGGGCCGGACGATCAGCAGGGCAAGCAGGACAATCAGCGGGACTGCGTCCTGCACGGCCGTGCCGAGGTAGTAGGCCACGAAGCCCTCGATGCCTCCGAGCGCCAGAGCGCCGGTGAGCGCCAGCCCGGGACTCGCGAAGCCGCCGATCGCGGCGGCGGTGAAGCCCTTGATCAGAACCCCCATGGCCATTTCAGGGCTCGGGCTGAGCAGGTGGCCGACGAGGAGACCGGAGATCGCCGCGAGCGCACCGGAAGCAATCCAGACCGAGAACGCGATGACCCCGGGGCGAGAGCCCCCGAGCTGCGAAGCGACAGGGTTGTCCGCCGCACCGCGGATCCGCAGACCCAGTGAGGTGTAGCGCATCAGTGCCGCGAACAACCCGGCCGCGGCCAGCGCGACCGCCACGACGATGACGTGCATCGTGTTCACGCGGGAGCCGGCAAACTCGAAGCTGTCGCTAGGGAGGAACTCGTGGAAGACGGGCGCCCGCGGGCCCCATATAAGACGGATCGCTGCGGCACCAATCACCATCAGCGCGACCGTCGCCAAGACTGCGTTCAACTCGCCATGCTTCTCGGCACGCGCCACGACGAGCGCTTGCGCTCCCCCGGACACGAGCGCGATCAAAACGATCGTGATCGTCACGGCGAGGGCCACCGAGACGCCGGAGCCGTCGAGCGCCACGAACACGTAGACGGCCAGGGCTGCCAGGAGACCTTGGAAGAAGTTGATCACGCGAGTTGCCGTGTAGACCGCAACGAGTCCCACTGCGAGAAGCCCATAGACGGCTCCGGCCGAGAGACCTGGAAGCGCAACACTCCAGAAGTCCACGCGCTCACCTCCGATCAGTTCGTAATACGAGATGACCGTAGTCCCATCTGATCGTATGGCGCAAGGGCCTGAGTGATTGTCATCACTTCGCCACCGCCCGGGGTAGGGCGTGCGACGCCAACCAGACGCGACGGCCGTCGGCCGGCTAGGCGTTCTGAGCACGGATATGGGTACGGCGTGCCTGCTGGACCATCACGAAGAACAAAGCCCTCCGTTTCGCCGGCGGGAGGAACCGGGCAGGCCTTCACGCCGCTCCCATCCACCGTCCACCCGCGAAAGGAGCACAGTCCGATGTCCCAGGTCTCTAACGTGAAGGGCGGCGTCCCCAGGGGCGCGGCAGAAGATGGAGCGACTTCTCTCCCGCCGATGACTGCCGAAGGGGCACAAGATCCGCACCGTCCCGCTCGCCGACCGCGTCCTTGAGCTCATCAACCACCACGTCACGCGCTACCCGCCGCGCTCGGTGCCGCTGCCCTGGGACAAGAGCGACGGGGCGGAACGGACCTAGACCTGATCCTGTACTCGCGGGAGTCGCGGGCACTCAACCGCAATCACTTCAACCCGAAGATCCGGCGTCCAGCGCTACGCGCGGCCGGCCTGGAGGCAAAGCGCGAGAACGGCTGCCACGCGCTGCGGCACCTCCACGCCAGTACGCTCTTGGACGCCGGCGAGTCGATCCTCGCGCTGAGCGAGTACCTTGGGCACGCGGACCCAGGCTTCACCCTCAGGACCTACACACATCTGATGCCGTCGTCAACGGAGCGTGCGAATGCGACCATCGCCGCGATGCTGAGCGTACCGAGTGCACCCCATAAGGCGTCATAGGAGTTGTTTCCGCAGGCCAACGCCCTGAGGTACTCACTACTACGACATCTGATCCGTGACGCTGGGGACTGCTGCAGGGATAGGTGACATCTGATCCGTAACGCTGAGAAGGCGTCGCGGGGTATCAGGCCGAACGCGGTACGGGGGCTCGGGCGGACTGCGTGTTGAGGTCGACGTCTGCTTCCTTCTCCCAACTTCGACACCAACGGCGTACGGTCGACTCGTCCTTGCTGACCTGCGCGGCCCGGAGGACCTCCTTCGCGTTGACCGGTTGACCGGCGTGAAGCTGGCTCCAAACCTCGAACGCACGTTGCCGCTCGGGGTTGCGCGGGTAGCGCGCCCCGCTCACCTCCACGGACGTCGGAACGGTGTCTTGCACGCTTGCGCGCTTGGGGGCCGAGGCGTCTGAGCGTTCGGCAGGCCGCGCAGTTCTTCGCTTCGAGCCGGGCGTTCGCACGGAGTCCCGTTCTCCCAGGTGGGCGAGCCCGAAGTGGATCTTGTCCGGGTCGTCGACGAGGACGTGCCGACTGACTCCGGAGTTCATCGCGCGGCCGTAGACGTGGATCCCGTAGGCCACGATGATCGGCGGCGCTGATCCGAACATGCCGGCGAGGATGCGCGGGAAGTCTGGGTCCATCTTGTCGAGGGCGTGGGCAACGTTGCCGGCGATGGACAGCGCGAGTACGAAGAACAGTCCGAGCCACTCCGATGCGCGTGCGCTTAACCGCTCGCCGGCCCCTTGTGAGCGGATGATGCCAAGCGACGCGATGACTGCGAAGCCGTCGATGGCGAGCGGGAGCAGGGGCGCGGCCCAGTCCAGGCCCATTCGCAGGCCGGCGTCACGCAGTGCCTGGAAGGAGATGACCGCGGCGATCACCGCCACCGCCAGCTGCACGTACAGCGACCACCGCTCGAGCCGGAACGTGCGCTCCTCCTGCACGGTGAAGCTGCGGGCGGCTGCCCGAGTCATGCGCGCTCCTCGACCGCGTAAATCCTCCGAACGCCCGTGCCGCACGGAGCGAGCGGGCGCGCGCGCAGACCACCAGACGACGTCGCGGCACCCCGAGCGATGGATGGGCCATGCGCGCCAAGCGCGCGGGCAAGCTTCGGGCACGGCCAGCACAGCCGTGTGGGCAGCCCACGTGCGCGTCGGCGGGTACGACAGGTAAGCGTCGAGGGTTCGGTCATCCGGCACCTTCTTCATCGTTGGATCAGCCTGCCCGGGCAACGGGGTCGAGACCGCGCACGATGCCGTTCCAACTGGAGCGCGCGTGGGCGGGCAGAGCAGGTACTGACAGACCGTGCCGCCGCCTGGATCCGCGAGACAAGCGCACCGGCCCGGACCTCGGTTGCGGTCAGCAGGGCAACCGTCGTCATCTGGAACCCGGGCTGGTGCTCTGGTGTGGTCACGTCGTGGACCCCATAGACGCTTCCCCCGACCTGGTCGTCGAGGACCGGTTCGCGATCGTGCCCGAGTGGCTCCTGGACTCCGACATCGGCGATGCCGCAGTGCGTCTGTACGCGGTGCTGCTGCGCTACGGCCAGTCGTCGGGCTCCCGGATGCCGTCACGAGCCACGCTCGCCCGTCGGCTGCGGAAGAGGTCGACCGACTCGGTGGATCGGGCGATGAAGGAGCTCGTAGGGATCGGCGCGGTGCGGATCGAGCACAGGTACGACGGCGCACAACGACTGACGAATGCCTACCACCTTCGAACCTCACGGCCAGGTGGCAGCGAACCTCCCAGCCCGACCGATACGGGTAGCCGCAAATCTGCGGCTACCCCCGCCAGTCCACCCAGGGGTGGCCGCAAGGATGCGGGCAGAGTGGCCGCAGTTTCCGGGCATGACCCAGAGCACTTGACCCAGAACACCTCCCCCACCGAATCGCGACGATCCCCGAAGGGCGCAGCGGTTGTCGAGCAGGAGGTGGCCACCGAGTGCGGCATCGAGGACTGGGCGCAGTTCGTCGCCGAGGTCCAGGAGGTACGACGTCAGCTCGGCGCCCCGATCACCCGCTGGGCGGGCCCTTGTCTCGCCGCCGCACTGCAGCTGGCCACCCGGGGTCGCGGCTGGCCGCCAGAGCAGGCAGGACAGGCACTCCGCCGGGTCGCCGCTGACCCGATGACGAGAAGCCCGATGCGAGTCGCCGAGGCCGGCCCCTGGTGGGACGAGGCACCACCCGAGGTCACCCGCGGCGACCTCGACCAGCTGCGGACGATGGAGGCCGCTCTCCTGGAGTCCGGCGGGATCCGGATCGAGCTTCAGCGCCAGGCGCGCCGAGCACTCGAAGCAGCCGGGCTCCCGATCACCCGGGATGCTGTCACGCGCGGCGCTTACCAGCTCCTCCTCGCACGCGGCGGAACCGATGACACCACCGGGGCCGCGTGATGATGACCCTGCACAAGCTCCACGCCGGTGACGGGTACACCTACCTCACCCGTCAGGTCGCCGCCGGCGACGAAGGAAGATCGCCGGGTCAGGAGCTGGCCGACTACTACACCGCGTCCGGCAACCCGCCTGGCCGCTGGATGGGCGCCGGCGCGAAGGACCTCGCGGTCGAGGGGCGGGTTCGCGAGGATCAGATGCGGGCCCTGTTCGGCAAGGGCATGCACCCCGACGCCGAGCAGATCATCACCCTCGAGGTCGCCGCCGGCCGCAACCGGTCCGAGGCAGCGCGTGCGGCGAAGCTCGGCCGGGCGTTCCCGGCGTACACTCCCCTGCTCCCTCGGGCCGATCGCGTCACCGGCCGCGTCACCGACTTCACGGCCGAGTACGGACGACCCCCGACGAGCCAGGAGCGCTCACGGATCGAGGCGGAAGAGGCACGGCGTGAGCGTCGCGCAGTCGCCGGCTACGACCTGGTGTTCACCCCGGTCAAGAGCGTCTCCCTGCTGTGGGCGCTCGGGTCGGCCGCGACCCGCGAGCAGGTCGAGGCCGCCCACCATGACGCGGTCGCCGACACGCTGGTCTGGCTGGAGCGCGAGACCGCGTTCGCGCGGGTCGGCGACAAGGGCGAGGCGCAGATCGAGACCCGCGGGTTCCTCGCCGCGGCGTTCGACCACCGCGACTCCCGCGCCGGCGATCCCGACCTGCACACCCATCTGGCGATCTCCAACAAGGTCCGCGCCCGCCACGACCATCCCGACGGGCGGCCGCGGTGGCTGTCGCTGGATGCCCGGGTGATCCACGCCGCCGCGGTGGCTGCCAGCGAGCGGTACAACACCCGCCTCGAGGAGGCCCTCACCCGACGCTTGGGCGTTGAGTTCACCGAGCGCGCCGAGACGGTACGCCGGGACAAGCGGCCGGTCCGCGAGATCGCCGGAATGCCCGTCGTACTCATCAAGCACTTCTCCAGGCGTCGAGCCGCGATCGAGGACCGCTACCGCGAGCTCGCCGCGGACTACCGGCGCAGCCACGGCCACGAACCGCCACGGGAGGCGCAGCTCAAGCTCGCCCAGCAGGCGACCCTGGAGACCCGCGTGAGCAAGGCTGCGCCCACCTCCCTGGCCGAGAAGATCGCAGGTTGGCGCGAGGAGGCAGCCACCGCCCTCGGCGCTGTCGGCCTCGCCGACCTCGAACACCACATGCTGCACCGCGACGTCGCGACCACCAAGGATCTCCCGGTCGATGAGATCGCGGCCGCCGTGCTCGCGGTCGTGTCGGAGGAGAAGGCGACCTGGACGAAGTGGAACCTCATCGCCGAGACCGAACGGCAGCTGCGCGCACACCGCTTCCCCACCAGCGCAGACCGAGACGCCGCCACGAACGCGGTCGTTGCCCGCGCCACGGCTACCGACCTCTCGGTGCGGCTCACCCCAGACGTCGACCTCGACCTCACCGCCGAGCAGGAACAAGCAACCGGTACGTCGCTGCGCAGGTCCACCGGGGACAGCGTGTTCACCCAGCACGGCGCCGCCCGATACACCACCCGCGACATCCTTGCCGCCGAAAAGCGCCTCCTCGACACCGCAGTCCAACACACCCGCTACGGACTGACCCGGGAAATGGTCACCGAGCTCGTCGGCGCTTTCGAGCAGCGCTACCACCTGACCCTGGACGCCGGCCAACGTGCGCTGGTGCTCGCCTTCGCCGCCGACCCGCGCCGACTCGTCGTCGGCATCGGCCCCGCGGGTGCAGGGAAGACCACCGCTATGAAGGCCGTCTCCGAAGCCTGGCGCACGACGGGCCGCCGCGTCGTACCGCTGGCGCCCTCGGCCGCGGCCGCCGAGGTGCTGGCCACCGAGCTCGGCTGCCGCGCGGAGAACCTGCACAAGTTCCAGCACGCCCACACCGCCGAAGGCTCGGTCGATGACCCGTGGTTCACGCTCCACCCCGGCGACCTGGTCCTCGTCGACGAGGCCGGGATGGCCGGCACCCGCAGACTCGACTGGCTGGTGACCTACTCGCGCGAACGCGGCGCCGTCGTCCGGCTCCTCGGCGACCCCGCCCAGATGTCCGCGGTCGAAGCCGGCGGAGCGCTCCGGCTACTGGTCAATGACGTCGGAGCCGTCGAGCTCAACCACCTGCACCGGTTCACCGACCCCGACGAATCCGCCGCCACCCTCCAGCTGCGCGACGGCCGCCCCGAGGCCCTCGACTTCTACTTCGCCCGCGACCGGGTCACCTCAGGCAGCAGCGAAGCCATGCTCGAGGACAGCTACGAGGCCTGGGCCGCCGACACCCGCCATGGCCTGACCAGCCTGCTGATCGCCTCCACCGGCCGCGACGTCACCGCCCTCAACGCACGCGCCCGACTCGAACGCCTCCACAACGGCGACGTCTCCCCCGACGCGGTCAGACTGCACGACGGGAACCAGGCCGGTGTCGGCGACCGCATCGTCACCCGCACCAACCACCGCCAGCTGACCACCCAAGGCGGCCGGGACTTCGTCAAGAACGGCGACATCTGGACCGTCGAACAACACCACCGCGACGGCGACCTCACCGTCCGCCACCACCGCCACGGCGGCCGTGTGCGTCTCCCCGCCGAATACGTCGCAGCCTCCGTCGAGCTCGGCTACGCCACCACCACCGCCCGTGCACAGGGCATGACCGTCGACACCGCCCACGTCCTCGTCGACTCCAGCACCAGCCGCGAGTCGCTCTACGTCGCCGCCACCCGCGGCCGCCACGGGACACGGCTCTACGTCGCCACCGAGGAGCTATTCGGGATCGATGCCGAACGCCCACCCGCCCCCGCCCTCAGCGCACGAGACATCCTCACCGACACCCTGCACCGCGAGAGCGTCGAACGCTCGGCCACCGAAGTACGCCGCGACGCCACAACCCAAGCAGTCGAAGAACAACGAGCCGGTCGCAGATACCTCCACGACACCGTGCTACGCGATCGTCACATCGGGACCGTCACCCGAGCACTCGGAACAACCATCGCCAGGGACGTCATCAATGACCCCGCCTTCTCTACGCTCACCCAGACCCTCGCCGCCCTCGAGAAGACGGGACATGACCCCGTCCGGAGCCTGCGGCGGGCAGCACAGCGTCACGAGCTGCAATCCGCCGAATCGGTCGCCAAAGTCCTGAACCACCGACTGGAGCTGATCGCGCCGAGCGTCAAGGGCGTCACCGAGGGGGCGAGTCCCGTCGCCCCGACCGATCTGACGCTTCGGCGGACGCGGTCAGGGTCCGTTAGCCCCGGACTGTGAACCCGCCGCCCACGCGGCTGCTAGACACCGGAGGCGGCGCGGCAGCATGCGGCCGGCGCACGCACAACCGGCACGTAGCGAAGACGGTCACTAGTCTCCGGGTCACCTCGGACGACCACTGACATGGCGCAACTTGCTCCGCTCGGCGGACCGCGCCGACCTAGTCCGACTTGCGGCGGTAAGGCGCTAATCATGCATCGACATCGACGCCCTCTTGTGCGACAGTCTAACCATCTGTCACATAATCGCCCAAGGAGTTTCAAATGACGAGCTATGCCAACGCTCTGGCTGAGATCGCTACGACCAGCCAGGACGAGCTCCGAACCGACCTCGAGTCGCTCCGCGCTCAGTCCGAGAGACTTCACGCCGAGGCCGCATCCGCGGACCGACGAGTGGCGATGCTGGAAGGACTGCTCGATCTCGCGAAATCCTCGACGGAGGGCCCGCATGTCTTCACGAGCGTTGAGGCTCCGCGGACACTTCACGAGGCGATGGCCGAGGTGTTGCGGACTGCGCCCGAGCGAATGATGCGGGCTGGCGATCTGGCTGCCGCGATCGAGCGACGCGGGCTTTACAGAATGCGAGACGGCCGGCCGGTTGAAGCGCAACAAATCCACGCTCGGGTCGGCCACTACGGGAACCTGTTCACCAAAGAAGGGACGTTCATCAAGCTCCAGTGAGCCCAGCCCCTCGTCGTGGCCGTTGCGAGAGCAGGCCTGTTTTCGAACCGCGACGGATCCTGTCTGCTGTCGCACCTGAACGCGGCGATAAGGCGCTGCCGTTGCGAAGACGGCACTATCCGTGACTGAATCCCTCCGCCCGTGGGCGACAAGTCCGACGATAAGTGGCCGGGAGGCGGCATGCTGAAGCCGTGGAAGAGTTCCTTAGGTATTTGGTCATCATCCTGGGATCGAGTGTTGGAGTGGCGCTGATCAACTGGGCTGCAACGGCACGCAACGGCAGAGCTGACCGGGACGCGACAGCCGAACGTCAGACGCGGCAAGAGCGACACGAGGCCACCCTTCAAAGCCAGCGGGAAAACCACGAGGCCAAGTTGCGGCGCCAGGCAGACCACGACGAGGCGCGAAAGACCTTTCTACCACTAGCAGAGTCGCTAGCCCTCTACTTCACGAAAGAGGCCTTTGACCTCCACTGGGCCGAGGTTGGCATTTTCGTCTTCCCATCCACGGAGCGGCCGATCCTCGACAAGAAGGCTGCAGTGGTCGACGCCGTTCGGAGCATCATGTGGGGTCACCCCACGAGGGATGTCCGGGAGAAGGCCCAGTCCATCTACAGCGATCTCGTCTCATACTGGTTCGACACCGACCGGCAGCAGGCCAAGTTTTACAGTGACGAGAGGATCGGTCTCAGTCAGGACGAGGCCAACAAACTGGAGGAGGCGGCCGAGGAGTTGATTCAGCTAATCCACGCGGACCCGCCTAGAGCAGGCTGACCCAGCAGTGCCCGTCCGGTAAACAAGCTCACGCGCAGATCCCCACGTTCGCTCGCGGCGGAAAGACGCAACCCGCCCTTCGGCAATCGGACGTAACTAGCTGACCTTAGCGACCAATCGGCACTAGATCAATGTCAAGCGTAGCGAAGACCTTGTTTCCCGCCGTGAGAACAGCAATGCGTTTGGTATCGAGTCTGGCGGCTGCCTCGGCATGCCGCGGTGAACTTGGATCCAATAGATCGCTGATTCGTCGCCGTAGGTGCCTGTCGAGAGCATCCAACGCCCGGAGCACGGGGGAGACAAGGGCGACGTAGTCATCGCTGTAGTTCCGGAGCGGCAAGACGCCAACAACGAAGTGTCCGTCCCGCGTGTACAGATACCCGGTTCGGAGGAACGTGGAAGTGTCCTTGATGGCATCGAACTGATCAGCGAAATTGTGCTCGGTGTCTGCCGACCGCACCAACGCAGGCCGGTCCAGAGCCACACGAAGCGCATCCGCATGCGCATGCTCGGCTTGCGTCGTTGCTCCTAAGAGGACGTGTTGCACGTAGGAGAGGCCCGCTGCGGCGTAGCGGTTTAGCCACCCGTTGATCTGGTCCCAGCTCCAGATCTCGACCGAAAATGACTCACTCGGTAGGGAACGCACCTGCTCTTGAAGCCGAGCATCGCTCCTGGCAGTCGTAGCCACGATGAATCGATCGAGAGGCGGCCTGTATGACCTTGCTTTCGCGATCTCCTCAGTTACCGTGGCAACCTTCAAGGCTTTTCCGGTGAGCTTGCACTGGATGCCCACTTGCGTGCCGTCGTAGAGAGAAGCGCTAACGTCGACCCCCTGCTGCGACTGCCCTTTGCGACCGTTCAGCTCGACGGTTCTGGCGTTGAGCACGGGGGTGGCCAACTCCTCCACGAGCCGCTCAAATGCCTGCTCGTCGCTCGGGGGAGGGAAGTTGAGGTGAGGTGCCATGATGTTCCTCCGTGCGAAAAGAGGGTGGCCGTCTCCAGGGATCATAGTGAGCCCGAAGAGCTGTTCTGTAGCGGCGGAAAGACTCACCTCGCGGAAGGCGCGGATCGCGGCTATGACAGGACGCGCTTCGCCGCGCGCGCTCGACGAGCGAACGCGTCTCCGTACGCCACACCACCCGCGAGCAACGCTCCGATAACCGCGAAGACCTCGTAGAGCCACAGCGGTGGATCGACGACGTAGATGGGCATCCAAGCACGCATTCCGTTTTCCAGCGTGGTGCAACTCGGTGGGTCTGGGCGGCTCAGCCAGACGATGGTCGCGCCGACAACTCCACCCATGACCGCCGCAGCGATCGTCGAGAGTTTGCGCCTGTCGTGCATGTTCGGAGCGTACTCAGGATGCCCGCGCATCGGCTGAGGGTGTTTCGACGTGCGCCGGCAGGCGGCGGAATGGAATGACGCACCTATCGCGCCAGGGTGCCAGCTAGCACCCGCTGAATGAGCGACGTCGTGGGGTCTGGCGCAAGTGCGTGCGGCGTGCACGCAGCGCCCACCAAAGACGCTTCGGAAAGTCAGGGACTCAGCGGCCGAACTTCCCAGTGGTGCCCTTGGAGTACCAGCGGTCCAGCATCCGCAGCGCGTGACGGCCATAGCCGATCTCGGCCATGCACTGTTTCACGCGCTCCAGGCCGATTGACTCCTCGAGCTCGACTATGAACTTCGGCATGATCGCTTCGGTCTGGGAGTTGCGGGCCCAACCGTTGTTGCCGATGTAGTCGAGGAAATCGAGGTCTCCCCGCTGATCCTCGGTGAAGCCGAGCCACTGGAAGTTGGCAGGCTTGCGAGCCACGGCCTACATGCCCTCGCGGTATCCCGGGAAGGTGTGCGTCGGCGTACCTGTAACGGGGTTGATCCACGGATCCTTGCCATTCGCCTCGCGCAGGATCTTCTCGACATACGCGCGGTCGTTGGTGTCTTTTCGTACGAGCACCTTGAGCTCTGTCGGGCCGAGGACGGCCTGACGACTGCACCTGAAGCCTTTGTCGGTCAATGCCCTTTCGGCGCTTGGGCTGCCGTGACCTACGCCGATGTGAAGCCATTCCATGTCCATGCCGCGCACCCTACTTGTAGGGACCGACACCGTGGCCGAGTTCTGTCCAGGCCCAGTCGGAACCAAGGAGCCCGGTGTCCTATTCCCAGCCTTTGTGCAAGGCCGAACGTGCTGACGTGCCAGAGGACTGACCGACGCCCGACCATCGAGATGAGCGGATGTTCAGAGGTGCACCGACAGGCGGTATGACGCTGACGACAAATGCACGGGTGCTCTGTTGCCGGCCCAGCGCCCGGGCCAGGCGCGGCGATTCTGATGTCAACGGCGGCCGAAAACTGACCCCTTTCCGTCGGTTGAAAATTGACCCCCTCGGCTTCTAGTTCTCTTCGTTGACGGCCGCGGGGACGCGGCCGAGCTCTCGGTTCTTCAGCCGGTAGGAGTCGCCCTTCAGGGCGATGACCTCGGCGTGGTGGACGAGCCGGTCGATCATGGCTGCCGCGACGGTGTCGTCGCCGAAGACCTCGCCCCAGCGGGCGAAGTTCTTGTTCGACGTCACGATCAGGCTGGCGCGTTCGTAGCGGGATGAGACGAGCTGGAAGAACAGGTTGGCTGCCTCGGGCTCGAAGGGGATGTAGCCGACCTCGTCGATGACCAGCACCGGGTAGCGCACCAGCTTGCGGAGCTCGTCTTGCAGCCGGCCGGCGTGGTGGGCCTCGGCGAGCCGGTCGACCCACTGGGACGCGGTGGCGAACTGGACCCGGTGCCCGGCCTGACAGGCCCGGATGGCCAGACCGGTGGCCAGGTGTGTCTTGCCCGTGCCGGGCGGGCCGAGGAGGACGACGTTCTCCTTGCCGGCGACGAAATCCAGGGTGCCCAGGTGCGCGATGGTCTCCCGCTTCAGGCCGCGGGCGTGGTCGTAGTCGAAGTCCTCCAAGCTCTTCCGGGCGGGGAACCGTGCGGCGCGGATCCGTCCCTCGCCGCCGTGGGTCTCACGCGCAGCGACCTCGCGTTGCAGGCAGGCGGCCAGGAACTCCTCATGGGTCCAGGACTCCTCCCGGGCACGCGCGGCCAGCCGCTCGACCGACTCCCGCAGCGTGGGTGCCTTCAACGCCCGGGTCAGGTACTCCAGCTCGCTGGTGACGTCCCGCCCGGTCTTCGGCTTCGTTGTCGACCTGGCGGCCATCACGACACCTCCTCGTCGATGAGCCCGAGCGCTTGGTCGTAGAAGCCGAGTGATCGGATCTCGACCTCCTCGCCGGTGGTGGCGTCCGCGACCGGGCGCAGCAGGTCCGCGCGGCCGTGGCGCAGGTGCTTGGCAGCGACGGTGTGCTCGAAGTCGGTGATGGTCTGGTGCCGGGCCCACACCCGTGGGTGGTCGGCGACGATCACTCCCTCACAGGTCACCCACACCCGGTCCAGGTCGGCATGGACCTCAATCCGCCCACCCACGACGGTGGGGTGGACGGAGTAGTCGTTGGAATCCAGACGGACGTAGTGGTCGCGCGGCAGCCGCAGCGACTGGCGCCAACCGACCTCCGGTGCGACCGGCGGCAACGGGAGCATCGCGGCCCGGTCAGCTGCCACCCGGTCGCCAGGCGTGCAGCCAAGGGCCCGCATCTTCCGGGCATTCGCCTTCACGAAGAACCCGGCCAACTGGGTGTTGAAGTCCTGCGGGGACTCGAAGGTCCGTCCGGGCAGGAAGGACCGCTCGAGGTAGTCGTGGAGCCGCTCGAGCATGCCCTTGGCTTCGGGGTCGGCCGGCTTGCAGATGACGACCTTCGCGCCCAGCACCCCCCGGAACGCCTGGCAGTCGACGGTGAGTTCGGGTTGCCGGGCCCGCCACCGGCCGACGCGGCTTCCCCGTCCCACACCAGCGTCTTCGGCACACCGAGCAGCTGCTCGGACACCAGCCGCCACCAGCCTGCGTACAGGTCCCGCGCGTCGCGCGATGGGATCAACAGCCCGCCTGACCAGCGTGAGTAGCCGGTCACCGTCGTCATCACCGGCAGCCGCTTGGCAGTGCGGGTCTGGCCGTAACCGACAGGGATCTCGATGTCGGGAAACCAGAAGTCGAACTGCGCCAAATCCCCGGCCTCATAGGTCGTGCGGGATGCCGGGTCCGGCGGAAGGTAGGCCGGCCGCAGCTCGCGGACCCGCTCCTTGAAGACCGTCATCCCGCGGTCCCAGCCCACCCGCTCGGCGATCACCGTGGCTGGCATCGTCGGGAACGCCTGCAGTTGCTCCCGGATCCGGGACTCGAACGCATCCACCGCCGACCCCGTCGGCTTCCGCACGTACTTCGGCGGCCCCTCGGATGCCAGCGCGGAGCGCACGGTATTCCGCGAAACGCCCAACGTCCTGGCGATCATCTTGATCGGCAACCCCTCGGTCTTGTGCAGCCGACGGATCTCAGCCCAATCCTCCACTGACAACACTCCTCGTCCCCTGCCTCACGACTGGTGAGGACAGGGTCTCGGAGGGGGTCAGTTTTCGACCGTCGATAGGGGGTCAGTTTTCAGGCGCCGCCGACATCTGACGCCGACTAGCCACCTGTCCACGGAGCCCAGCGACGAAGTACCTGAATCACAAGATTCGCGACGACCCCGTCCGGTCACGCTGCACCACCGCGCTGTCGGTAGGGGCGGCTACTGTCTACGCCCTGGAGGTATTGACCATGACGGTGTTGGCGCGGACGGTGCTATTCGTTTCATCGTATGCGCCACTGCTGTTCCTATTCGCGCTTCTCGAGTCCTTCGGTAGCGGCTGGGCGAGCCGGGCGTGCGCGCTCGTAGGGGCTGCCAGCATCGTGGCTCTAGGCGTGATTTGGTGGCTGCTCGGGTCGAGGCTCCAGCCTGAGCGCGATCTATTCGAAGGTGCACGCAGCAGGGACTCCGACGTGATGGCATATGTCGTGAGCTATGTCGTGCCATTCGCCGCGGTCACCGACCAGAACAACAACGCGACGCGCCTTGCGCTGGCCATCTTCGCCGGGCTGATTGCAGTCCTCTACATCCGTTCAGCGGTGTACTACGTACACCCGCTCTTGTTGTTGGTCGGCCTGCACGTCTACGAGGCGAGCCGTCAGGGTGTTCCTGTCGTCGTTCTGTCCCGACAGCGATATCTTCGCCAGGCCTGCACCCTGCGGGTCATCAACATCGGACCCAACGTCTACGTGGAGAAGCCTGCATGAGCACTCCCCGCGCCTCCGCGACGCTGCCAACTCCATCAAGCCCAGAAGAGGCCATGCGGCTGCTCGTCGCAATGCCTCCCCTTGCTGAGCTTGACATGACGTTCACGGCTATCGGGCCGGACCAGGACGGCGCCACTTCGGGGTTCCGGATAAAATTGACGGTTGATGCCAAGGCGGCAATCTCCGAGCTGGCGCAGGCGACGCGGGAGCGACTTGAAGATGCCGCCTTGGTGCGATACGGGCCGGCAGTCCTGATCCCGCCCCAGCATTGGATGCACGTGAATCAGCTCGAGGTCGCCACTCTTACGGCCATCGAGGACGTCGTCCGCAAGCAGGACCTCAAGCCCTTTGACGGTAAATCCGACTTCGCGTCCACCATTAAGATGGTGGCAGCTCAGTTCGTCGCTGCAGGACACGTTCCAGTGACCTTCTATCGGGTCGCCGACTCTCTCCTCCAACTCAGGAAGTCGAGGATGCTCGGTCTCGTGCAGGAGGGCGACGTCTTTGACCGACTCGAGCCGGCAGATGTGCTGCTGTTGCGACCTGAGTTCGAGGTGGTCGTCGTCGGCGGCTATGCATTCTTCGGCAAGAAGGCCACGTTCGAGCGCGCCTTCGGTTTCCTCGAGGAACTTCGCAAGGAGAGCCTGACTACCTTCAACGCCGTGACTCGGAATCTGCGGGTGGTCGGCATGGAAGCCCTTCGCGCCGCCTGCACCAGCCAGCCCCAGATGATGGCAAAGATGGCGTCGATTAGGCGCAGCATGGAGGAAGATCCCGGCTACGCGAAGGCGATGACGATGCCGAAACTCATCGCGTACATCGAGAAACATCCGCACGTCGATATCGAAATTATCGGGACTGGGAACGGCCGAGAACTCGTCTTCGACCCGAAGCCCACGCGACGGTTCCAGATCGTCAAGTTGCTCGATGACGACTTCCTTCGGTCCGTCCTCACCGAGCGTGAGTACGAGGCGGGTTCAAAGATCCAGTCGATCTGAAACACATTCGCCGAACGACGGCACCCGTATGTGCTGTAGAGGCGGCGGAAATAGGCTGCGGAGATTCTCGGGATGCTTGCGCGCAGTGAGGGAGGATTACCTTGTGAGCGGACTTCGACCCCAGGCTGAAGCCTTCATCCGATTCCGCATTCTCGAGATGACGGAGCGGAACGAGCACCATCGGTTCGAGGAACTCGCGACGCTCGTCGCGCAGAAGCGCGTCAGCTCGAACATCCTCATCGCCACGGGCCCGGTCAGCTCGAAGGGTGACCAGCAGCGCGACGCCGAGACTTTCAAGACGCGCCTGCCCAACGAGCTGCCGCACGCAGCAGGCTTCGCGGCGGCAGCCTCGACGACACCGTGGGTGGTCGCATGCACCCTGCAGGAGGCCGGGCTCAAGCAGAAGGTTCTCGACGATCTGGCCGGTATCTGCGCAGCGGGTGCCGCCCCCGTTGAGCACGTCGCCTATTTCAGCGCCCACGCGGTCTCCGAGGGCATCACCCACGAGCTCCAGAAGACCGCGCGCGAAACGCACGACGTCTCGTTGGACATCTTCTGCGCGTCGGACATCGCAAGGTTTCTCGCTCAGGACGACTTGATTTGGGCTGCGCAGCACTATCTGGAACTTCCGTCGAACCTCGTGCCGCCGCCCGAGAGCGAGCCAGCACCAAAGTGGTACGCAGAGCTCTTGGACGGGCTACGGAAGAACAGGGGACCCGCGGCGCTGACACCTGCGGTGCAAGGTGGCGTGACCCAAGGCTTGCGGCACGCGACCTGGGACGAGGAAACTAACGCAGATCTGCCTGAGTGGATCGACTTCATGGGGGCGTTCCTCGCGGACTCCGAGGACGGCGAAGACACCGAGCTCGTGTTCCGCGCCTGCTACGAGATGGCTGTCGCCACGTTCCGTGGCCTGGGAACTGCGGCCGCTATCGAGGACCTGGTGCGGCGAGCTGTGACGTACGCGTGCTCATGCGACCAGCCGAGCGTCCTCGACGACACCGTCACCCTCGTCTCGTACTGGGGTGTCATGTGGTCCCAGGGTGTCGCGACGGCCGAGGCCACTGAGATCAGTGGTGCGCTCACGAACGTGCGTGAGCACGCCGCGGCTCTGATGGATGACACAGATGCCGACACCCACCCGGTTCGAGCAGCGAGCTTGACGGGCGTTCTCGCCTACTCGTACCTGATTCCGGACTGGGCCGAGGCGGAGAAGAGCCGGGGTAAGCCTGAGGCGAAGGCGGTCGCGGGGAACGTGGGTGTCAAGCTGACCGAGCATGACGTCGACACCTCGCTCTTGGACGAGTCCGACTTCGAGGGGCTCGCAGACGCGATGGCATATCTATCGCAGCTTGTTGACCTGTTGCCGCGGGCGCGCCCATACTCGGTCAGCGAGCTGGCGCGGGTATTCGACATGTTCGCGCCGTTGGCTTCGGCGCATCCTGAATACTTGAAGGTCCGCGACGGACTCGACGCGGCGACTGCGGAGGTCGTCGGCGACGCTGCGGCCGCGGAACGGTGCCGGGACCGGGCTACCGCGTTCATGAGGGCTCACAAGCCGCTACATGCTCTCCGTGAGTTGCACGAAGCGAAGGTGAAGTGGTTCAACGGCGAGACGCTGTGCGGGTCGGTGCTGACCATGCGGTTCATCGCGAAGATCTACGCCGACCTTCGCCTGACCTACGCCGCCAAGATGTACGCCTGCACCGCGGCTGCGGTGGCGCTGTCTGCCGGCGACGACGAGGTGAAGCCGCAGGCCGCGAAGGCGCTACTTGAGGCGGCTGGGTACGCGCAGCAGGCCGGGACGTGGGTTGATGCCGCTCGTTTGACCGAGATTGCGCTGTTGGCGCGAGCCCAACTGCTCCCGGAGCCGTTCGACTTGGACAAGCACTCCGACCTGGCCCACCACAACCAGAACGCTCTCATGGAGCTCACAGCCATCCGGACGTACTGGCCCGAACTCGTGACCCTGTTCGAGCGAGCGCATGACGTCACCAACTGGTACGAGGACCTCGTCGAGGTCATCGACGTGATGGGCGGCGACGGGTTCAAGCTCACCGAGAAGGAGTTCTCTGCCCGGGCCGCCGAGCAGCTCACCGGTCCACTCCTCAGCGACGTCGGTCTGCGGCGCCTCGTCGAGTTCTCAGCCCTCGGCGTTCGCTGGTCGTTCGAGTTCGACAACGACCGAACCACGGTCCTAGGAGCTGAAGCGCTGTGCGCAACCCTGCAGGTCCTGCTCGCCGACATCGCACTTCACGAACCTGTACTCGTCAGCACCAGCGTCCGCGTTCAGGTCGCGATGACCGAGCAGACCGGGCGCGACGGTTACAACGTAGAGATCGACGACAGCAGCTGGCACATCACTGCGGAAGCAATCATCTCCTCCGACTTCTCAGACCAGGACTCCCGTGCTCCCGGCGTGCTGTCCATATGCTTCCAGCTCCTTCACGCCGTCCACCTGCGGCCGCCGGCCGAACTTCAGGACCTCATCGAACCCTTGTTCAGGCGCGGCCTGACTCACAAGGTCGCGGTCGGTCGGCCCTATGAGGAAACCGCCGGGCTCCTCGACGACGACCACTACACCAGGCTGGCTGCGGCGACTCGCCCCGCCGGCGCGGATGACTACCAGCCAACACCGGCGGAACCTCTCAGGGCATCGACGGCCCCCGGCCCGGGATACGACCGCGACGAGGTAATCGAAGCTATCCGGGAGCGATACCGAGTCGCCCAGGAAAGCCTCCGGTTTACCCTGCCTGCCCTTCTTGCCGACACCGGCAAGCGAGCATCCCTTGAACGCCTCCGAGCCGACGGGTGGCTGGACTGGCAGATCGTCTCCATCCTGGCGAACATCGCGCTCAACTTCCGGATGCACCGCGATGGCCTGAAGCCGCAGTTTGCGACTCCGCAGCAAGCCATGGCGCTGATCCGGGAACAGGAGAGCGATGCCGCGCAGGCCGTCCCTCTGGACTGGTTCGACGCGGATGGGCTCGCGCTCAACACGTTTGCCGCGCCGGTAACGGCGGCCACAGGATTCGGTATGCGCCCATGGCAGGACGCACCAGGGGAGGAACGGCTGCGCGACCTCCTTATCCGCCGGTATGGATACGGCTCCGACGACGTGCCACACACCGACCTGCTCGACAGCATCGACGAGCAGGGACGGCTCCGACCCTTCCTCGATCCGGACAACTCTGGCAATTGAGGCCAGTAGCAAGCGGGCCCACACTCCGCGCACGGCATCGGGAGCTCGGGTGAGTACGCCCGAGACGCGACGCGCTTGAGGCCGTTTGTGCCAGCGGATCGGGTCACTGGGTGGTCAGCGGGTTCGTCGCCGTGGGCTGTAGGAGGCGTCCGCAGGTAGAGGCCGCCAGTGAGCAATGCGTAGGTCATTCTGGGCTACTAGACGATTCCCGTAGGGCCGGTGTCTGGCCAGACTCGGTCCAGGTGCTCGGCGGGTTCGCTCTCTATTGGGCTGCCCACCCGTCTTGCGGGTGTGGCTCACTATCGGTCTGCAGCCCGCCGGGCGCCGCTGACCAGGCGTGGCTCAAGAAGGGACTGCCCTGCTCGTAGTAGCAATGCCCACCTCGCCGTCCACATCGGTACGAGTACAGGCGGGAGCAGCACATGGAGCAGGTCACCATCGGGGTCGATCCCCACAAGCTGTCGGCGACGATCGAGGTCGTCGACCAGCAGGAAGAGTTGCTTGGTTCTGGTCGGTTCACCACTGACCGAGCCGGCTACAAGGCCATGCGGACCTACGCGAAGGCATGGCCGAACCGGGTCTGGGCGGTTGAGGGCGCCAACGGTGTCGGACGACCGCTGGCGCAGCGGCTGCTCGAGGACGGCGAGCAGGTGGTCGACGTGCCAGCCAAGCTCGCCGCCCGGATCCGGCTCTTCGACACCGGTCACAACCGCAAGACCGACGCCAGGGACGCCCACTCGATCGCGATCGTCGCAGTCCGAACCAAGACCCTGCGGGTGCTGCAGGTCGACGGCGAGCTCGAGGCGCTGCGTGTGCTCACCGACCGAAGAGAAGCACTCACCCGACGACGGGTCCAAACGGTCGACCGGCTGCAGGCTCTGTTGGCTGAACTCCTGCCAGGACAGGCCGAACGTGACATCACCACCGGCCAGGCCAAGGCCATGCTTGCGTCGGTCCGGCCGCGTGACGTTGCCGGGAAGACCCGTCGCCGCATCGCCGCCGACGAGCTCGCCGACCTGATCGCCGTCGAGGTGAAGATCAAGAAGGCGACCGCTGAGGTCAAGGCGATCGTGCTCGCCCGCGGCTCGACGCTGATGGACATCCACGGCGTCGGGCCTGTGGTGGCCGCACGGATCCTGGCCGACGTCGGCGACGTTGCTCGCTTCGCCGACCGCAACCGGTTCGCCTCCTGGACCGGCACCGCGCCCCTCGATGCGTCCTCCGGGGAGCAGAACCGTCACCGGCTGTCGCGGGCGGGGAACCGCCGGATGAACCACATGATCCACATCGCCGCGGTCACCCAGCTGCGCCTCGACACCGACGGCCGGACCTACTACCGACGCAAACGGACGGAGGGCAAGAAGTCCCTGGAGGCACTGCGCTGTCTCAAGCGCAAGATCTCCGACGCCATCTATCGACAGCTCGTCGCAGACGCTCAGCGCCTCGCCGGCGCAGACTCTGAGACGGGTCCGGGAGGGCACTGCGGGGCGTCTCAAGAATCCAGCGCGGTCGACCTGCCCCCGCACATCGACACTTCGGATCAGCCACTTCCCGGACCCGCAGGTCCGACGCTACGCCCGCCATCGACGACCCGGAAGGCCCGCCGCGACAGAGACCTCGCAGCGACCGGTTGACAACAGAAGGGAGCCGATAGGACGCTGCTTTGGGGCCCGCGACAGATGACCAAGCCTGTCCACGGTCGAGGCTACGGGTTCGGGAGTCCCGCCTTGATAAGACGCCGCTGCTGCGGCCAGAGGCTGTTCAACCGGGCGTAGGCCTCCGAGGTCACGTCGCCAGACACGTCGCGCGTCATTCCCTCGAGCACGTCCGCGGTGGACAGGACCGAGGCACGCACGGACTGTTGCAGTACTTCGCGCGACGCACGGACCGGGTCACCAGCAACCGACGCGGGACCACGCGGCGAGACCAGGGAGTCGCAGACGGGCCCGGTCACTCCAACGCGCATGGCGCGCCAGGCGAGGGTGACCCTGTCGATCGGCTTCTTCGCCTCGTGGAGTGCCGTCATCTCACCATAGAGCCCGGAGCATTCAGCGTCGCTGAAGTCGGTCGGTGAGAGCCAGCGCGAGACAACGCCAAGCGCGCTGGGCTGGTCGACCAGGGCATGGATGGCGTTTCGTTCAGCCGGCACGTCCTCCCGAGAGCCGCGACGCGGGAGTGAATTGAGGTCGGGAGCCAGTAGTGGCGTCGGGCTGCGGGAGCTTGTCGCCTGCGCTTCGCGCTGATGCAGTCGCTCGACGTTGCGGCGTGCCGAGTCCACCTGCGCGAACACCAGGTTCAGGTCGTGCGAGGTCACTGCCTTCTCGGCGCGTTGGCGTAGCCGCGTCCCATGGTCGACGACCCGTCGTCGGATCGACATCTCCAGGACCATCCGGCCGTACACCGGTGCTCGCGCCGGTGTCGGGCAGAGTTGCATGCAGCCGACGAGGTATGCGCCGTCGGCGAGGAGCGGCGCGGAGGTACGACGATCCCGGAGCTCGTGGTCGACCGCGGCTGCCGACAGCTCCTGTCCCCGCGCTCCCACAGCGCAGATCGCTTCGTAGGCCTGTCGCTCGGCCGTGCCGTGGAAGTCGCCGGGCTCCAGCCACTCTCGGACGTCGGCGAAGCGGTCCGGCTCGAGCAGCAGCGCTCCGATGACGGAGCGCTCGGCTGCACGGTCCGGTGTCATCGCTCCTCGGTCCTTGCGACCGCTTCGTCGGCGAGTCGCATCCGTCGTTCAGCGTCGGCAAGGAACGAGACAGTCTCGCCGTCCTCGATGGCCACCCAGACCCCGTCGTCTCCGCGGACCCAGTAGGCCTCGGCGTAGGCAACCGGTGAGCCGGGGAGGTCTCCGAGCATGCGCGCCTCGCCCGACGCGAGCGCTGCCTGCAAGGTCATGTCATCCATGCCTGTTCTCTCCTTCTGTTGGTTGCGCTCCGCGGCCGCAGCCACGGCCGCTGGGTCAGCACCGAGAGGCTCAACGTGATCGTGGCCTACGAAGTCGACGAAGGCTGCCTCGTCGTCAACCCGGCGGTCGTCGTACAGGGTCTTGATGCGTTGTTTGTGCTCCCCCTCGCAGGCGATGTTCCAGCCGCCGGCCCCGACTCTGCGCAGGAACTCCGGCAGCCACCGGCCGTGCCAGTCCGCGGCCGCGGTCAACGGCGCCCCCTTCTCGGTGTAGGCCTCCCGCCAGGCCAGCCAGAGCGCCGTCAGCTCCTCGACGAGTTCGGGGTGCCGCCACCAGCACAGAGGGATCTGGCGCGCGAGCGGGTAGCGGCCACGGACCCAGCCGACCCAGTCCGCGAGGGCTTCCCACAGCTTCTCCGCGTCTTCCGGGGACAGCGTGTGCCATACGTACGGCCCGGCGGAACCCAAAGAGATCGAAGCGTCATCCTCCTCCTGGATCTGCGCCACGACGGCCGAGAGCTGGTAGATCTGCTCATCGTGCAGCGCTGCGACGGAGGCGAGCCCGGGCACCGAGTCGGTGTCCATCAGCTCCCCGGTCCTCGGGTCCACGATCTCGGGAATCTCGTTCACGAGACCTCCCCGAGCCCGGTCCGCACGGAGGTGACAGGGGCCGGCCCTGCGGACAGCCGCTTCAGGTCACGGTCGGCGAACCACCGCCGCAGCCGGACTCGAGCCGGCGGAAGGTTCTGGTACAGCACCACGGCCTCGCCGTCGGGGAGCTGCTGGAGCAGGTGCAGCGGAGCGAGCGACTCGCGTTGCTCCGACGAGCTCTTCGAGCGTCGGCCGTCCGGACCGGTCTGCGACGACCCGAGCGAGACCCTGGTGTGTCCGAGCAGGTCGGAGAAGTACCGCAGCGTCTCCACGTCCCCAACCCCGGGCAGCAGCATCCGCATCTTCGCGTTGGACACGACCGTGCGGGCGACGTCGCGACCGCCGAAGAGATGCTCGATCTGAGCGATGTCGTGGTAGGCGAGCAGCAGCTGGACGCCGTTGCCGCGACCGGTCGTGAGCAGGTGCGGCAGCCTCGGGTAGCGGAACACGTTGCCGGCCTCGTCCAACGCGAGCAACAGACGGGGCCAGACGGGCCCACCCGACTCGGCGGCTTGCTGCTCAGCCTCGTGCACGATCGAGGAGATCAGGGCGGTGAAGTACGGCGTGAACCTGTCGACCTCGGACTGCGGTGTCACCATCAGCAGCGTTGCGGGCCGCTCCCCGAAGAGGTCCGCTGCCGTGAAGTCACTGTGTCGACATGACTCGAGGACCGTTGGGCGGTTGTAGGTGTCGGCGAGACCGAAGGCTGTGAACATCACCGAGCCCTTGCCCTCCTCGTGGATCCGCCACGTGCTGCGGTACTCGCGCAGGACCTCGACGTAGCCGTGCTCGGCGAGGATCTGCTCCACCTGGTCGCGGGCCAGCTCTCCGTCGTACGCCCACTCCACGAATCCCTCGATCCCCCGGCCCGACAAGGCCGCGGCGAGGAGGAGTCCCTTGAGGTACTTCCGCGCCTGGGCATTCCACGGGCGCGACCTCGGATCGCCGGTCATTCCGGAGGAGTCGACCAGCCACGCGGCCATCCGGTCCGCGGCGTCCGCGTCGGTGGCGTAGTCGACCGGGGACCACGCCGATTGCTCGATGCCCGGTGCCCCACCTGGGGCGATCACCCACACCGGGCCCAGCGCGGAGCGTGCCGCCATCACTGGCAGGAGGTCTTGTGGCTTGGCGGTTGTCATCACGACGCTGCCCTGCCACTCGAGCACGTTGGGGATGATCAGCCCGACGGTCTTGCCCGCGCCGTTGGGACCGAACACGACCGAGGAGACGCAGTCTTCTCCTGCGAGGCAGCGGCCGGTGGACTTGCTGCGGCCGGCGACGAGCCGGTGCGGCCGCGCGGTGGGGTCGTCGGGCACCACCATGGGCCGTTCGTCGCGGCCGGTGGCCCAGTGTGCGTCGTTGTCCTTCTTCGTACGACGGGCGAGCATCTTCCGCGCTCCGAACACGAGGACACCTACCGACGCAATGAGGAGGCCGACCACGGCCCAGAACAGCCACACCGGCGCGAACGGGACCGACCCGCCGGAGGCCGCGGCCCACGCCGTGGATGGGGAGGCTCCGTCGAGCAGTTCGGCCAGGAACGTGCTCGCTCCCCCGGTGCCACTGCCGTGCCAGCCACCGCCGGCGACGGACACCGCGACCAGCGCGCTTACCCAGAGCACGGCACCGGAGCTGACGAGCGCCCCGAGGACGAGGAAGCCCAGCCACAGCCAGGGCTCCTCGTCGATGGAGAAGGCGCGCGACGATGGCTGGCTCATCGCATCCTCAGGTCGGTGTCGATGATTGACTGCTCAGTGCCGGACAGGACGTGGTCGACGACGAAGGACCGGCGGCCGATCTTCCACAGCCCACGGCCGACCGGCAGCCCCGGCAGCAGGCCGGCCTCGACGTCGGTGAGACCGAGTGCTGAGGCGGTTGCGGAGACCTGGTCGGTTTCCTGGCCGTAGATGATCCGGGTGGAACAGTCCGCGAGGAGCCCCCGCGCGAGCGCCACTGCCTCGCTGCCGGCGTCCCCGACGGCGCCGAGGTCGCTGAGCCGGTGCACGACGGCAAGGTTGGAGATCCCCCAGGCCCGGGAAAGCTTCCAGTGCGCCTGCATCCGGCGCACCAGGGCGGGGACGCGCATCATCCGCCAGGCCTCGTCGTACACCACCAGGCGACGCCCGGAGCCCGGGTCGCTGATCGCTGACTCCATCCAAGCCGAAGCGCATGACATCAACAGGGCGATGGCGGTGTCGTCGCCGGCCAGCCGAGAGGTGTCGACAACCTGGATCGGGGCGTCGAAGTCCAGCGGATGGGTGGTGGGCCCGTCGAAGAGGCCCGCGAGGTCGCCGACGACGAGTCGACGCAGCTCGAGCGTCGCGTCGCGTGAGACCGCAGCGAGCTCGTCGCCGCCTCGCATGCCGATGGTGTGTGCCATCTCGTCGGTGGGTCGCATCAGGACATCGACGACCTGTGGCAGCACCGGGACGGCCTGCCGGGTCGCGCTCGCGTCGGCTCGTGAGACCTCGTCGAGCGCGAGATAGAGCGCGTTGCGTTCCACCGGCGTGAGCCTGCGACCGAGCCCGGTCTCCGTGAGTGCCTGCAACAAGGTGATCCGGCGCGAACGGATCTCGCTGTGCCAGGCGCCGTCGTCGATGTCGTCCGGTCTGCAACCGGCGTCGAGCGGGTTGATGCGGGTGGGCAGGCCGCGGCCGAGCTGCAAGGGCTCTACGCCGAGCGCTCGTGCGACAACGCCCCACTCCCCCTTGGGGTCGCCGGGGACATAGGTCCGTACGCCGAACGCTGCAAGCCGGTAGGCCAGAGTCTTCGCCAATGCCGACTTGCCTCGACCGAGCACACCGGCGAGGAGGATATTGGCGTTCGTGATGACCTGCTGCTGGTAGAGATGCCACGGGTCGTAGACGAACGATGCGCCCGATCCGGCCTCCCGGCCGATGTAGACACCGTCGGAGCCCAGGCCGGTCTCGACGATGAACGGGTAGATCGCCTGCAGGTTCGCTGTCGTCGCGCGGTGGACCGGCAGCCGCATCGGGAGGAGCACCCGACCGGAGTGCTTGCGGCGGTCGCCACGGGCTGGACTGTAGTCGGCTCGCTCGGCCTCTCGACGCTCGCGGGCGAGTTCGCGTCGGCGGGTACGACGGGCACGGCCGGTCAGCGCCCGCTTACCTGAGCTCGTCGGACGGTTGCCCAGCTCCCACGGCAGTGGGTCGTCGGTGATCCTGCTGGGCCGGGCAGTGACGTTCGGAGGCTCGCCGCTCATCGGACACCCCGCGCCAGGGGGAGAGCGCCGGCGATGAACGCCTGGTCCTGTTCGCCGTACACCCGTCGCACCTCGAGCACGCTGCGTACCGCGGCTTGTTCGACCTGGGCGCAGGCGTCCTCGAGCTCGGCCTCGGTCTCTGCAGTGACAGTGACGTAGCCGGTGAACCGGTACTCAACGTGTCCGTGGACCAGCTCGCGCTCTCGCCGCAGCAGGGCGGCATGCTCCTCGTCATCGAGGGCGGTCTCGATCTGGCCGAGCTTCTCGCGCTGCGCCTCTTCAGTGAGCTTCTGCACCTTGGCGCTGCGCACCTCACGGAACGACTGCGACGGCGCGATCGGCTCCGCAGTGACCGAGATGGTCCGGCGTACACCGCCGAGGACCAGCAGCGGGTAGAGCCAAGCAGCCTGAACCTGCATCCGTGGCCAGGCCGCGACCCAGTAGACAGCGTGGAAGCCGCTATCCGTCCGGTAGTGCGTGAAGGTCGACCTCGCGGCCATCGGGCCCGCGGCTTGAAGCTGGACCCCGCGGCCAAGACCGGTCTCCGCCCGCTTGTCGATGCCGTCGGCCGCCGCCGGGTCGAACTGGGTCCTGACCAGCCGCCCGAGATCGCGGGGACCGAGCCAGCCCACCACGGTGACGTCGCAACGCCGCAGACCTGCCTCGACCCAGGTGAGCTCGTCGATCAGCACCTTCGCCGTGCCGTCTGGGCCTCCGCCGGCTGCGCGGATCGCGCGGCGGCAGCGTCGCTCGTCGATGGAGACGACGACGTAGGTCTCGTGCCGGGTGGCCGCAGGGCCGGCCTCGGCGATGAGCTGCTCGTAGTCGGCCGCGCTCGCTGCGCCACGATGCCCCTTGGCCCGCCACCAGTCGTCGAGCCCGCGGCCGGAGTCCGGGATAGTGCGCTCGAGCCACTGGATCGCAGCCAGCCTGGTGCCCTCCTGTCCCAGCTGGGCGAGCAGGGAGCCCCAAGCGGATACGCGCTCCTGCTGGGTGGACCGGTCCGCGAGCGGGTACGCCGGCGCGACCACCTCGAGCACGGCGGTCCACCGCGGCCCCTGTCTCATCACGGCGACCTCGCGATGCCTGGTGTCGAAGGACCGGATCCGGACCCGGCCGCCGCTGCCAGGAAGCCTGAGGTCGCGCGGTCCGGACTGTGGGGTGTGCATCGCCCATGGTCCGCCCAGATACGTGCCCTGGTCAGTGATCCGCCCATGGACGTAGTTGGCGATCGGTCGTACCCAGTCGACGACCGGTCTGCCCTGGACGGGGAACAGTGCGACGAACGCGAGCGCCATGCAGACGATCGCACCCACGAGTACCCCGTACGCGGCCGAGCTGAGCAAGCCGAGCAGGAGTGCGGTGACACCCGCTCCGAGCAGCAGGAGCTGCGGCAGTCGCAGGCCTAGCAGGAGTGCTCGGCGGTCACGCGGACCGAAGGAGTAGGTCGGTTCGGATTCGGCGACAGTGGTCATGGCACCTCTCATCTCTGGTCGTCAGCGGTGGGTCCGGGTGATGTCGGCGGCCTAGACGGTTCGCCTCTGGACTCCGCGACCCCGGCCATGGAATGGCCGGCTCGTTGCCCGGCCTGCTTGCCCGCACGTGCGGCAGCGGTGGCTGCCGTGGCACCGGCTGCAAGGGCGACTCCGACTGGGCCCGCCGCGGCGGCAGTCGTGGTCCCTCCGGCGGCCGCCCCGGCACCCGCGCCGCCGGCACCGGCACCTCCGGCCGCGCCTGCCCCGGAGCCGGCGACAGCCGACCCGCCCCCGGCTTGTGGTCCCACCGCCTTCGGCGAGGAGACCGCTTCGGCGCCGCGAGCCGACGATGCCTTCTGGCCAGCGGCGTACTCCTTGGCCATGTGTCCACGACTGGCGCCAGGCGCATGGACCTGTCTGACCTTGTCGAGCGTTGGCTGCGCTCCGGCGCGAAGAGTGCCGACCATCTCGCCCGCGAGCTGTGAGTCGGCTGCGAAGTGGACGAGCCTCAGGGTGACCAGTGGCGCGAAGCAGGCACCAGCGAGCAGCACGACCACACCGACGAAGTCCGAGAGGGACTGGTTGTCGCGCAGCAACAGGCTCATCCCGATGCCGAAGATCACGTAGATCACGGACTTGCAGAAGACCAGTGCGATGAGCACCTCGGTGGCCTTGCGGGACCAGGACCTGGTGGGGGTCCACAACCAGCCGGCGATGAGCAAGGGTGCGAGCGCCACGACGACGAGAATCGCCATCTTGCGCAGCAGGAGCACGACCCACAAGATCACGCCGGCGATCAGGGCGAAGAGCATCAGGATGAGCATCAGGAAGTCCGCGGCGAGGCCACCGGCCCCACCACCCATGGCCTCGAACTTCAGAGCCATGTCAGTCATCTGGGCCTGGAAGTCTGCTCCGGTCACGGCCACGACTGCGTGTGCGAGCCAGTCGTCGAGTGCGATGAGCACCTGGGCGAACACGACGTACACGACACCGCCGATGGCGGCGACGGCGACACCAACGGTCGCCCGGGTGAGTGCACGAGGGTCGCGGCGGAGACCGGCGCTGATCAGGGCGAGGAAGTAGACGAGCACGATGACCGGCACCGCGAGGCCGACGAAGCCGTAGTAGGTGTCGCGGTAGGTCTCGTCGGCGATCGGGACCCGGGTCGACTCGTCGACGATCTTGGTGATCTGCCCGAACAGCGATGCCAGCCCGTTGACCATGCTCTGGGTCAGCGCGCTCAGGCTGCTGTCTGCGACCTGCTGGCCGCCGTGACAGACCAAGTTCCACCAGGCGCAGTCAGCGCCCTCCGCGACCGGCTGCGCCGGCAACGGAGTCGACGTCCACGCTCCCTGGTCGCGGAGGTATGTCATCGATCAGACCTTTGTGCCCAAGTCGTTGAAGAAGTTGACCAGCGCTGGCGCGGCGCCGACGAGCAATGCCGTGATCGCCGCGACGAGGACGCCGGTCTTGCCCTTGTTAGCGGCGTGGTAGTTGCCGCCGTTGGCGCCGAGGGCCCAGACGATCGCGCTGATCAACAGGGCCGCGAGCGATCCGAACAGTGCCCAGCCGGCAAGTCCGTCGAGGAGCTGCTGGATGACGTTCCCGCCGGGCAGCTCGCTGGGGTCGGGGGTCACGTTGACTCGCTGGACGATCTTCATAGTGCGTTCTCCTTCGTAGTGGTGGATGCGGCGTCACCCGACACAGAGATGTGCAGGTGGTCCATGTGGAGCGCGGTGGGATCCGTGCGACCGTCGGGGTGGCTGTAGCTGCGCCAGGTCGGGTTCGCTGTCGACCAAATGCGGTCGCGCCAGATGAGGTAGGTGATGCCGAACGCGTCGGCGTTCTCGACGTAGTACGCCGCGACGCGGTCGCCGAACTGCGCACCGGCGGAGGTGTGCCAGTCGTCGATCATGAGGTCCACACCGCGGCCGGTGTAGTGGTCGGAACCCGCCACGTGCCCGCTCGTGGACAGGCCGCCGATGTTCTTGATGTCGAAGTGGGCCAGGGCGCAGCGCACCACGAGCACGGCGTCATGGGCCAACCCCGACTCGACAGCCAGGCCTGATGGCGGGCACCCGCCTGCGACAGTCGAGACACACTCGAAGGCCTCCCCCGTCAGGGTCCTCACCAGGGCCGTCGCGTCATTGGCCCATCGGCCATAGGCGTCGGGGTACGCACTGCGCTCGACGGCCTGCGCTGCCTCGGCAACGGTCATCAGCTCCCAGCCGTCCACGTCCAGCAGACCGGGGTTGTCAGGAGGCACATCCGGTCCGCCGTAGAAGGCTGTCGCGGCGTACCTTGTATCGGTGACCTGGGCCAGGCTCCCCCATCCCATCGAGGGCCGCATCTGGAACAGGCCGGCGCTGTCGCGGTCGCCGTACGGCAGGTTGCGAAGCGAGGACTCCTGCAGTGCCGCGGCGAGTCCAACGACCCAGCCGCGGGGAGGGACGTTGCGCGCTCTGCCCACCTCGATGATGGTGGCGGCGTTGGTGAGTTGATCCTCGTCGAAGCGCGTGGACGTCTCGCCAGCGGCGTCCGGCAGACAGAAGGAGCTTGGCCCCGCCACGGACGGGCTGCCCATGAGGACGACCGAGCCGAAGAGGCACCCGGCCAGAGCCGCCGGAAGTCCAAGGAATGCAAGCCACTTCATGGCCGGTCCTCGCGCTGCTTTCCCGAGATCAACTGTCTTCCCGTCATCCCTGATCGGTTCTCCGATCTAGACCCTGTCGCGATTCGGGCGACTTCGGGAGCCCCAACCTGCGACCTGTGGATAACCCCGCCCGCCCCTCTCTCTGGTCGGGTCTGGACGGGTGTCGGGCGGGCGAGGTCATCCGCTACCAGCCAAGAGGGCAGGCAGGGGTTCTAGAAGATGACGGCGGTTGCGCAGGGACAGCACAACAGAGCGGTCGCGCGCAGACGGACCGCGTAGCCCAGCGGCTCTGGGAAGGTCCGGAGGGTCGGCTCGTCAGGAGCCGAAGACGACCACTGGGAGCGTGAGCAGGAGGCAGATGACTGCGAGAGCGAGGATGGCGACCTTGAGGGGCGGGGCAATCCCGCGGCGACGCCGAAGCTTGAACTGGACCGGGGTCGCCTGTGCCTGGGCGTCTCGCTGGCCGGCGGAGTAGCCGTCGGCGAAGGCCTGCCGCCGGGTCTCCTCCACGACGCGGTCGTGCTCCTCCTGCCAGACGAACCGACCCTCGATCTCTGTCATCGGGTCGTCGGCGTCCAGGATGATGACGCGCTCAGGACGTCGTCGAATCTCGTCATCCGATCGAGCCATGAGGACACCTCCTGCACCTCAGCGAACCACAAGCCGCAGAGAGCGGGAAGACCCTGAGCGTTTGGCAACCACTTCTGTGCGGATCCCTAAAGAGACCCACACACCTCTTGCAGATGCTCTGACTCGGCAACACCCCCGCACGAGTGAGCCGACCAACAAGCCGAACAAGAACAGACCCGGCTGGCCCATGTTCTGCCGAAGGTGCACCGTGAGTCACGACTCTTGTCCCTGAGCGTCCCCACTTGCCATGTCGCAGAATTCGTCGGGTGGGTGGACGATCCTGGCAACGGTGCGGTCGTCGAGGAATCTCACTTGGTCATTGAGACGGCCGAGAGCCATGGGGTCGGTCAAGGGATGCCCTAGCCGTGTGAGGGGCCTGCCGGGAGGGGGCGCCAGACACCTCCGCAGCGAACGGCGGCGAGGGATGCCGGCAGGTCCGTTCTTCGATCGCTGTTGACCGCACTCCGGGTGGTCCAAAGACTCGCAGGGCTCGGCTCAGTCAGTACTTCGAATAACTGCCGGTCTCGGAACGCCTGCCAAACGAGGCGAGACCTGCCACCCTGGAGCTCGTGGTCGACCTGTCCGTCGAGCTCTCGAAACGCGAAGCATTGATGCACGCACTCGCGACGGAGTTCGCCCAGAACGCGGTGCTGACGAGCAAGTGGCTCGAGTGTGTCGACTTCGGCTTCGGACCTGAGCGGGTCAAGGACGTCGGCAAGGGGATCTGGAACCCATCCTCTTACGCCGGCACTCTCACGATCGTGAGCGATCCCCGCAGCGAGTACGATGACGGCGATCATGGTGACTCGCTCTATCGATACTCATACGAGAAGCGACCAGCCGGCCAGGACCCGCGAGGCGGGTCGAACAGCAAGCTCCGCGAAGCGATGCGTCTTGGCCTCCCGCTCGTCATGCTTCGCAAGATTTCCAATGGTCAGTTCGTGCCGGTCATGCCTGTCTATGTCGTGAAAGAGGAGCCCGAACATCGGCGCTTCCTCCTCGCGCTTGACGAGAGCCTCCGTTTCCTCCCAGATCCCGCTCATCTCACCGAAGATCAGCGCCGCTACGTCGAGCGGGTCGTCCGCCAGCGCATGCATCAACCAGAGTTCCGCGCACGGGTGCTCGGAGCTTACGAGCTCAAGTGTGCAGTTTGCGACCTCAAGAAGACGCCGCTCCTCGACGCCGCACATATCACGGCAGACACTGCACCTAAGGGGGTGCCCGTGGTTACCAACGGACTCGCACTATGCAAGATTCATCACGCCGCGTACGACGAGAACATCCTTGGCATCTCACCGGACTATGTCGTGCACATCAACGAAGACGTGCTCACTGAAGTCGATGGCCCGATGCTGAAGTACGGCCTGCAACAGATGGACCGGCGGGCGCTCTGGGTACCGCGCCGGGCAGCGCAGCGACCCGCAAAGGATCGTCTCGCGGAGCGGTTCGAAGTGTTCAAACACGCCGGCTGAGGGCATCGGAGCGTCGGGCTCTGACAGCATTGATTACGCGCTGAGCGACCTCGTCCGCCGGCTCGTGCTCCCAAGCCCGGAGGACCAACCAGCCGCCGCTCTCAAGTACCTGATCTGTGTGGCAATCCCGCTCTCGATTCCGTGCAACCTTCGCGGCCCAGTAATCCGCGTTGGACCTGGCCACCGTGTGGTGCTCCGGACACCCGTGCCAGAAGCACCCGTCGATGAAGACTGCGATCTTCAGACGCGGAAAGACCATGTCGGCGCGTCGGTTCAGTGATGTCAATGGCCTGAAGTCGACTCGGTAGCGAAGTCCGGCCGCGTGCACCAGCCGCCGCACGGCAACCTCCGGCTTGGTGTCCCGCCCTCGGTTACCTTGCATCGAGCGACGGACCGCGGGAGTCGATGCCCACGATTGAGCAGCCGGAGATCCCACGTCGCCCTTAGGTCCGGGCGACCCTGACACCTGGCACTGCGGCGACGATATCGTCGAGACTGGCAAGCATCCAGAGACCGTCTTCGAACTGGATCTCGAACAAGTCTCGTTCGGCGGGAGGCTTGGACGTCTCCTCAAGCCGGTTGATTGCGATGTACTGCCATCCATCGCGCTTCAGTGCCTCAGCGTCGTTCGTTGTGCGTGCGTGGAACGTGCCGATCGGGGCGCTTACCATCCTGTCGCCGCCTCCTTGACGTGCTGGCAAAACCGCTCCGGAGGTCGCCCGGCACACGGAAGGTGCGCCTGCAGCCGTGTGGGAGCCGTGTGCCGCTCATATGACAACCCTACGCGATCGTGTTTTGGCTAGAGCGGCCGACGTGACCGGCCGGCGAAACCTCCACGCGAGCCCGGAGATGGTCTATGTCACTGACCAACTCCTCGCGGAACAAACGTGAGCTCGAAGTTGAGGGGTCATAGGTCACGATCCGTCGTAGGCGACCTGGATGCGAACGGTCCCCTCCGCCGTGTGCAGCAGAGCGTCTCCCTGGCCGGACAACGACTCGGCACCGGTTTCGTCCAGAACGATTCGGCTATCCGTCGCAGTCTTTACCCGCAGCGCGAGCTGCGCTGGGAAGTTGGACCTGATCGTCGTGGAGATGACGTCTGCACTCGGACGCTGCGTTGCCGCGATCACGTGAATGCCGGCAGCACGGGCCTTTTGGGTGAGCCGTCGAAGCAGATCCTCGATCGATCGCTTGTCCTCTGGATCGCTCGTCAGGTCGGCGTATTCGTCCAGCACGATGACGATCCATGGCTTCTTGTCGGGCGCCTCGACCTTCGCGTTGAATTCGACGAGCTTTCGCGCCCGCACGGCCTTCATCGCGCGATAGCGGTCCTCCATCTCGAGGACCGCGGCCTGAAGGATATGGATCGCGTCGTCAGCGTCCATCCCGATGCTGCCATCGACATGCGGGTCGTCCTCGAAGTCGACAAGTTCAGTGCCCTTGGGGTCCACGAGTTGCAAGCGCACAGAGGCTGGGTCGTAACGGATCAGTCCCTTGAGGATCGTGTCGAGAGCAACAGACTTACCAGAGCCGGTCGTACCGGCAACCAGGAGGTGCGGCGAATCCGGTGACGAGAATCGGATCACAACCGGCTTCCCGGTGATGTCGGCGCCGACTGGCGCCAAGAGGTCGCTCGCGTCGACCGGGCACGACGCCCACAGCGCGGCCGCTGATACGCCGTACTTCTCGTCCTCGATCTTCGGGATCTCGAACACGACAGCGCCACGGTCATTCCTAGTTCGGATGCTGTACCCCGCCGGCAACCCAAGGGCGAGAAAGACCTCATCGCGCCGGTTCACCACCTTGTCAACGGTGACACCCGGCCGGGGCACGAAGCGGAGCACGTAGAACCCGGGACCCTCCCGCCACGATTCCCCCGTGTCGGGCGGGCCGACCTGCACGTTGTGCAGTCCGAAGACGTCGAGGACCTTGTTATAACGACGACGGAGCTCGTCATCGCCAAGGCCTCCGACGCGCAGGACGGGGAGTTCGCGCTCTTCCTCCCTATCGACAAACACTTCACCGACGTCCGGATGGTACGGGCCAGCCTGGGTTGCGGCCTCGTCAGTCTCGGCTGAAGGGCTACTTGAGGCGGACTCCTCCTGAGCGTCTGCCACTAACGGCGCAGGGTCGACCTCGAAGCCCTGGAGGGCCACGACATGCTCAGAAGCAGGGTCCGTCTGTGCGCGGAGCAAGCCGATCACTTCCTGAAGCTCAGGACGGTTCAGGCGAATGAGCGTATGTCTCCCGAGAGCACGCGCAACCGGTGCCGACTCTTCCTGCGCGGCGGCGGTCGCGACGGCAACACCGTCGACCCGATTGAGGGTCACGTTGCCGGCTCGCAACGCCTCGATCACGCGCGCCTCAAGATCGAGAAGTGCGGGTCCGACTCGCCTTCGCGAGGGAAGCTCAGAACCACGGAGTTCCTCGCTGCTGGTTTGCTCGATCGCCGAAGCGAGCTCCTCAAGCCAGAACCTACGGTCATCCGTCGCCTCTTCGCCGGAGGCGAAAGCCGATCGACAGAGATCGGTTGTGCGGTTCAGTTGCTCCTCCGCAGACCCGTGGTCGTACTCCTGCCTGAACTTCGACTCAACAACGAGTACGTCAAGCGAGACCTCCCCACCCTCCTTGAGCGTGAGCAGAAATCGGCCGAGATCCGCTCGTGTCTTTGCGCCCCGACCGAACCATCTCTGTTGCTCGTCGAAGCTCAGCCACACGACGAGGGCGCTCGCGTCGTCGGGGACCGGGAAACGCTGCGCGATCACGAAACGCGTTGCGACGAGACCGACGATCTCGTTGATGGTGGTGCCGATACCCAGCGACCTCAACACCGCTCCTGGCACCACGTTGCGGCCGACTGAGTACAACCTGGAAGCCGTCGCCTCGGCCTCGTCTCTCGCTACAACGCCGATATCGGTCAGTCGTCGACGGAGGCGCTTCACGACGAGGTGTCTTCCGGTCTGTGAACTCACGATCAGCGTGTACGCCTCGTTCTTGCCGACGCCCGGCTTGACGAGAATGACGTCTGGACGATCGTTGAGGTTGTCGATCTGGTCACGACCGATGAAGGAGTCGAGGGTCACGACCCAGTGCGCGACCTTGTGGAGCGCCAGGAATAGCTGTTGGTGATGGTCGAACTGAACCTGCATCTCAAAATAGTCGGTGTTGCTCTCCTTCTCGCGGGCGACAGCCGAGCGTCGGTCGTAGCGGACGCAAAGCGTGGACCAAGTCTCAAGAAGCGCGTCCGGCGAACTCGGAAGGAGTTCGCGGACGACGTTCTCGCTCGACTCGGTGAGATCGTGGGCCGCGGCGTGCGTCCATGGGTCGTACCGGCCAGCCAGCGTTGCTGCCGGGTCCCTCGTGCTCGCGTTGAGACTCGTCTGGGTACCGAAGAGCGCGGGCGCAAGAGCGATGTCGATCGAGTCCTCCATGCCGCTGAGGTCTGCATCGCTATCAGCGTTCCAAGGCTTCAAAACGAGCTGGACGTCTGGGAGGAACCGCTCCTCGGTAACGTCAGAGTCGGCGAACTCGGTGTCGAACGCCTGGATGATCCCGTGGTGTGTCTCTCGCGGCGCGAGAACCACCAGGTCCAAGCGAAGCTTCGGGTTCTTGGCACGTACGCGCTTCGCTACACGCACAGGCAGTACCGAGTCGCCGTTCCTATCGAGCAAGAGGACGGACAGTCCGTCAAGCTTGTGTGGATAGGTGGACAGGTAGTCGGAAATGACGCGCACCATCTCGTCGATGGCAGTCTCGTCGACCGCGTCGAGCCAGTCACGCGACTCGCTGCCGCCTCGCCGCACAGGCGCGTATTCCTCGTGCCCGGCCGACTCGCGCACCGGAATCGCGGCCGTCTGGTTTGGTCCCACCACTACTGCCGGCGTGCCGTGCGGTGAAACGCGCTCAATTGCGTCGAAGAAGAGATCGCTGTTCTCAGGATTGAGCTTCAACCCATCGGTCAACGCCTTCGAGATCAGGTTCGTGAGCTGCGCGTAGTGACGAGCCAGCCATCGCAGACGCAATGGGTGCGTTGCGAGCATGGCCAGACGGTGCTCCGTGAGGCGGACGACGTCACTGAGCACGACGTTGGAAAGGTCAACATCCGGCGCGTTGGCGGGTACGAGCTGCGTTCGGGCGCGGCTCATCACCTGAGCCCACTCATCCACGTACGAATCGATCAGTTCGGCGTCGACGCCATCGACGATCTCTTCGAAGTGTTTGCGGCGGAGGTGGAACAGTTCGGCCGCAAGCTGCCCTGCGGGAGCATCCACAGAGCGCCCCTGCCAATCGCGGGGGTCACTGAACTGATCGAGGAAGGCATCAAAGCTCCCTTCGTAAACCTCCCCTGGCGACGTCTCGAACCCGTTGAGCAACGCCGCAACCGCGATTTGACCAGGCGTGGCGAACGGATCCCAGCGGAACCGTCGCTGGGCCCCGCCCTGCATCTCGACGACGATCCGAATCGGCGCCCACGCCTCGGCAGAGTCGAACGGCTCCTCGTCCGGAGGCAATACCGGAGGCTTGCAGTCCAAGAGGCACGCTTCGACTTCCAGGCCGAGCCTGAGACCGACCGACGCCTGCACGAGCCTGAGACTCTTCCCGTAAAGGAAAGCGAAGAGCCATCGCGTCCAAGCGCCAGATTCCAGGCTTCCCTCGACTCTGACAGTGACGGTGCCCTCTTCTTCCTCATCGAAGTAGGTGAGCTCCCGTAGCAGCGCACGCAGCGGGTCAGGCACGACAAGCGAGTCGGGGAATGCGATCTTCTCTACCCGCCGCCGAAGCGGCTTGGGCAGCAGGTCAGCGAGTGTTTCCGCATCGCCCGGTGGCTCGGCGGACAAGAACCGCTCCGCTGCATCCTGATCGCTTCGGTCTAGGTTCTCCTCGACGAGGAGGGCATCGAACTCGTCGAGCCGCCCGCCATCTGCACGCTCGATCGCTTCCCGAATCAGACGTCCGAGTCCGACCTTCGCCGAGCGCTTCTCGAACAGCTCAAGCCACAGAGGGAGGTCAAGCGCCCGGCGGGAGTCCTCCGTCGACCCGAGCGACATAACCAGGCTTCGCATGTGGGTCTTGGCGTCTTCCAGTGGAAGGTTCACGCGCTCAAGCCGCGGCGCGGTGAGTTCGGCGGCGTCGATCCGACCAAGAAGATCCTCGTCGGTCAGCAGAGCCCCACTAGGTTGCCGCAGACTGCTGACGCGCACGTTCTTCCTGACACGGGCCTCAAGCGCACTCTCTGAAATGAACAGGTCGCTGTCCGGGAACAAGCCAAGGCTGGGAAGCGCGCTGGCCACAGCCGTCTGGATCACATCGGTCGTGTGCACGGCTGAACGCGCAACGACCGCAGCTGACTCCACGAGATAACGGGCTAGCCGGCGCAGTGAGCGACCTTCTTCTTCGGTCTCCGAAACCGTGCGCCATATGCGTGTCTGGTAGGCCTCGAGGAGCGCGGGCACCCTGCCTTCACCACCGACTTCGACCCAGGCCTCCTGCGCAAAGGTCTCAAACCGTCGATCTTGGTCGGAGCCACTCAACAAGAGCGAGCCATCCAGCCGATTTACCGCGGTGAGGCCTTGAGTGTCCGGAGGCACTCCCCAGTCGAAGAGCAGGACGGAGGCGCCTTCGCCGGTGACGTTTCGCCAGGCCGTCAACTGCGCCCCAACTTCAAGGAGGTAATCGGCGGGAACGCCTTCGATTGGCTGGGACGTACCCACCTTCACGATCAAGTGCGGTGCCGTGCCGGTGGCCAGCCGTTCCGCGACTTCCGTCAGGGCGGACTGGACGATGGGCTTCTCGAATCCGGCGACTCGTAGCGCGGCCCGCGTGCCGTCGGAGCCCTTGGTCACCGAGTTCAGCGCCACCAGAGCAACAAGACGGCCGAGTGTCTTGTCTGCTGCGTCGATCATCGAGGCTCCCCGTGGACGATATTAGTGGCGTCTGAGTAGTGCGTCAGCAGCCCCGTCGCAGCCAGGCGAGATCGGAATGCATCGGAGTTCCGGGAAAGGACTGACGCATCGACGTCGACCGTCAGGTCGTGCTCGCCGGCGGTTCGGTCGTCGATGATGATCTGGTACTCGTCGTAGAGTCGCGAGCAGAAGCTGTACAACTCTTCCTCTGTGCCCGGTGCCAGGCTCGCTGAGACGAGCGCTTCAAGCATCGGAGGCTTCATCGTGAAGTGCCGTCGCCCGGTCGTCGCGTTCAGCGCCCCGACTGCCGCCAGCGTCTCCGAGAAGAAGGAGCGCGGTGAACCCGTTCCCGTGGCACTCGGTGACATGTGGCGGACGTAGCGCTTCGCCAACGTCTCATTTCCCTCGCTCCGAGCTCTGTCGTGCAGGGACGTCGCGCGCGCGATGATCGCGTTCACGATGTCCTTCCGGAACTCCTCGAGCGCGTTCTGAGACAGTCGTCGAAGCGGGGTCGCGTCCTTCACGAAGTCGGCAAACACGGTCTCCGGCGGCTTCTCCAACGACCTCCGAGCAAGGTGTAATTGATGGCGAGCAAGGCAGTAGGGGGCCCAGTGCATGAGGCTTTCGGTTCGCTTGGAGCGCGGGACGTTGGTGCGCCTGACGATGAAGTGCACGCCGCGTCTTAAGTGCTCCGGCCATGGGCTGAGGTCCTCGAAGGTCTGGATCTCCGATTCAGACCGGTCCTCGTAAGGCTCGTCATCCTTCGCGTGGTCGTGGCTCCGGAGCGAGTGCGCGATTTCGCCAAGAGGCGACCCGCTATCCCGCACCAGTTCCAGCAAGCCCTCTTGGGTTCCGGCGCGACGGGGGCCGTCCGCATCTGTTCGAAGGACCCGATAGGCCCAGGTTCCGCCATCGCGAAATACGTACCGCTCGATGTGCGGCATCTTCGTGCCGCGAGGAAGCCCGGCCTGCCACCGCTCCGCAGCGTCGTAGTGGATCAACTCGCCCACGAACGGATACAGGTGAGTGTTGTACCAGCTGGGCGACTTTCGGCGGCCAGGAATCTGGACGAGCAGTGATGATGCCAGGGCCTGGAGAGTGGCCCGGGTGTCCTCGCCGTCGACCGCTGCTTTTTGCGTCTCTTCATCGATCCCGGCGTTGACTGCAACACGGCGCGCAAAGTCGTGGGACGCCCGAAGGTAGGCCAAAACGGCGGCATCCCCCTTGAGGAGTGCAGATGGGTCGACCTCGTAGACGCCTCGAGCGATGGCGAGTAGCTCTAGCGAGACGTAGAAGCCGCGACCTTGCTGCTCCAGATTCACGCCAAACAGGTCGTGGACGACCTCGGCTTTCGACCGATCCGCCATCAGGCATGCACCGATCTGATCTGGTCACCGACGTCGATCAGGAGTTTGCGGGGAACCGCGCCAACGAGAACCTGGATGACCTCATGTTCGCTAGCCGCATCCGCGAGAGCAGCCAGAGTGCTTGTGAGGCCTCTGATCTCCGCTTCGTGTTGCGTCCCGCTCCGCAAACCTGCGGCCCAGCGGTTGAGCAGCTCGAACCGCAGAAGGTCAACCTCGACGGCGACCGGAGGACGGCCGAGCGGACCAGGGATTCGTACAAAGATCGCCCGATTCAGCCACTCCACTGCCCGATGGAGCACGGGCTCGGGTTCTCCGGGCACCATCTCGCTCATCCAGTGGCTTACCTGATCGACCACTTGCACGTGGCGGTTCGTCACGCTGCGCGAGACGACAGCGGCCCTCGTGCGGTGCGAAAAGAACGCCGGATCCAGCACAAGGAAGTCAGGATTGCTCCCTACGCGATGGATGCCCTGTACCGCTTCGAGCCCCTTCAGGACGACGTCCCGGATGTCGGTCTTGCGCGCGTCAGGCGTGTTCGGCCTGACCTTGACGAAGGCGTCACCCGCACTCAGTCCGAGCCGGGCGAAGCGGTCCGACGCGTCGCTGTTGAAGAGGTCGGCGCGCCGGAGGAAGACGTAGAGGTCCCGCAAGGCCCCGGCCTCCCGCTGTGCATCTTGGGCCGTCCTGATAGGGCGGCCATCGTTGCCGGGCGTCGGCGGAAGGAATGCGACCATCGCGGCCTCAGGCTCCAGTACGTCATCGACCTGCCGGCGGGAGACTTTCCCAGGATCCAGTCGACGCAGCGCCAGAATGGCGGGCACCTGTTGGCGTTGCTGTGGCGACAGGCGATCGCCGAAGAGTGCCTGGTGATACTGGTAAGGGTGCTGCCACGACCTGTCCGCACGCGCGTTCCTATAGCGGCGGTGGACGTCGTCGCAGGTGAGTCCGCCGGTGATCGCGTGCGCGAGGGTCGACAGGGCTTGCCGGGCGGTGATCACAGATCCGGTGCGCTCGGCCGCGCTGAACAAATCACGGATCGCGCGACGGCGAGACGGACCGCTAGAGGCGTCGGATAGCGCTTCATGATTGGCCAAGATCGGACAAACGTCGCGGGCGTCGCAGCGCTTGCAGATCTGCCATGAACGCTTGTCGACAGCCCAGTTCCGAGTCGCCCAGTCGACGAGACCGTCGCCATCTCGGTCTGGAGCGACAGACTGGTAGTTGAGGTTGATCACCACGACGGCGCCGTCGCTGCTGGCGACTGCCCCCTGGGCAATCCCCGCCCCGAGTGTGTCGACCACCACCTGGGCACGCTCGGAACTGGCTGCCGACACGCACTCGCGCAACTGCCCTTCGTTCGCGCAGATGATGGCGACACCACCCTCGGGCGGCTCCATGAGGTCGATCAGGCGCTGGGCCCCAACGCTTGGGGAGAAGTCGCTCAGGTCCTTGATCATGAAGATCGGTCGTCCGGCCCCCGTGTGACCGGCCGGCTCTCTGCCTTCCTTGCCTGCCCGCTCGACTTGTGCGGCCGCTTCCAGCTTCGTCGCGCCGAGGTCTTCAAGCAGGCTCGCACAAAGGCTCGTTTTTCCGTGCCCCGCGTCGCCCGTCAGCACCACCGTCCGGGTTGCTGATTGCTCGACCACCGCGAGCAGGAAATCGCGAGTAACGACGCGGAACGTCGGCTGGTTGTGGTCGGTCTGACGCTCGAACACCAGGTCAGCGCTGTCGGCATCGAAGGGCTGGTATCGGTGCAATCGCGCGATGTGACTGTTCACCTCGAGCGCCATGAACCTGGATCTTCCTCCGTCGTCGAACTACGTCGTGGCGATCGTAACGCCGCATGTGGGAGGTTTGTGTGGAGAAGCCTGGAACACAGCCGATCGGGCACCGCAGGTGCCGCTCGGTGCCCGATGGCGGTGGCGACGGGCACCACGACACGTGTCGTCGGAGGTGCGTCACAACACGCTACGGGTAGCCAGGACGCGGCCGCGTCCCGAGTAGGCTGACACCTCGGCCGGCGCACTAGGAGCGCCTGAACGGAGGGACCGGGATGGCAAGCACACACCCCCTTCGAGAAGGTCGGCGCCCCGACTTCGAACTCGGAGAACGTCACCTCGTCGTCGTCGATCTCTTCGCTGGCTGCGGAGGGCTGACGCTCGGCGCAGCACAGGCCGCGCAAGCTCACGGGCTTGCAATTGACGTCCCGCTGGCCGTGGACTTCGAGCAGGCTCCCTCGGACGTCTTCAAGACAAACTTCCCAAAGGCCGTCGTTCAGGTCGCTGCGGTCGAGAGCTACTTCGACGGTGCCCTTGGCGCCGAACCGACGAAGACGGAACTCAATGTGATCGAACAGGTCGGCGCGGTCGACCTGCTCATCGGCGGGCCTCCCTGCCAAGGGCACTCCAACCTCAACAACCACACCCGCAGAGACGACCCAAAGAACAGGTTGTACCTGCGGATGGCGCGTGCTACCGAGGTGCTGCGGCCCCGCGTCGTGGTGATCGAGAACGTGCCTGCAGTCGTGCACGACTCGCAGCAGGTGGTCACGCGAACGAGGGAACACCTGGAGGGAGTGGGGTACCACGTCGCCGCGACCCGGGTTGAGCTACTTCAGCTCGGAATCCCTCAAACGCGGCGACGTCACATCCTCCTAGCGGTGCGTTCAGACGTGCTGACCTCGGGCGTGTCAGTCGAAGACCTCCTTGAGTTCGCACCCCAGCCCACCCGCGACCTCCGATGGGCGATAGGCGACTTGGAGCACGTAAGCCCAGACCGCTGGATCGATGCGCCGTCGAAGATGAGCGCTGAGAACAAGAAGCGCATTCAATGGCTCATCGACAACGACGAGGTGAACCTGCCCAACGACCGGCGCCCCGTGTGCCACCAGGGTGACCACTCGTACGTCTCGATGTACGGCCGCCTGAACTGGAGGCAGCCCGCCCAGACCATCACGAGCGGATTCGGGAGCATGGGCCAAGGGCGATATGGCCACCCCTCACAGCCCCGCACGCTGACACCGCACGAAGCCGCCCGCATCCAGGGATTTCCCGACTACTTCCGTTTCGACGCTGCGGTGACCCGTACCCAACTGTCGGTCATCATCGGAAACGCCGTACCGCCCGCCCTGACTCGCGTTCTGACGTCCCGTTTGATCGAACTCGGAATCCTCGACAACGACTCCTGAGTTCGCACATCTGACTTAGTGCTTGTCGCAAAGACCCGCCGAATCTTCGTCCCCATGGTGTGCGGAGCCTGAGGTGCTGCACCATGCCGTCCGCCCCGGAGGGTGATCGGATGTCGAATCCGATGCTCGGGTTCCGACCTCACAGCCGCCGGCTCGGGCGTCGGTTCGGCGTCAGTGGACGACAGCCGTACGGCTGGCGGTCGAGGCTCGCGCGTAGGGTCTGCCTGGATCGGTTCGCCGATACGGCCACTCCCCCAAGCTCGCGCTCCGTCTCCGCGTTGGCTATGCGCCGCGCCACGAAGTCAATGTCGCCTGACGCCGACCTCGCAGCGGGCGGCTGCGCCATCTTCCCGACTACGCGAGATACCTCCGGCCGTTCCCCTGGCTCCGCGCGGCGCCAGCGCAGAGCCACGTCGCCGTCATCGACGACAAGCAGTCTCCCTGAGGCGAGCGCCCTGCTGACGTTCCCTGCCAGGCTGGTCGCGAGGCTGGGATGCTCGGCATCGAAGTCCGCTAGCACTCCGGGCTTGATCCGCGCTCCGGCTCGTCGTGCCTCGAGGAGCACGCGCCCGATGTCCTGGGTCTGCGCGAGCAGCGGTCGGCCCGAGGAGGGTCCGATGCTGGCGAGACGGACAGTAGCGCCGGCCAGCTCACGAAACCGTTCGTCCCTGCGACGGAACGACTCACGAAGCCGAGACAGACCGAGCGAGTCAGCGAGTTCTGCGCACGTGTTCGCGATGTCGGACTGCATGAGCGCGAAACTTCGTAGCTCCGGGACTGAGAGTTCGCTTCGGCGCAGCAGGTCATCAGCCGCTCTGACCCCGAAGACCAGGTCTTCGGACCGATGCAGCTGCACCGGACGACCTCGCACCTCGCGCCTCACGATGGTGTCGGTTGCCGGATCCAGTTCACCGGCGCGGGCGACGTACCCGATGTGCCGGGCCACGAGCCGAAGTTCCGCACTGGGCACCCGCACGGCTGTCTCCCAATCGGGGACGGCTTCCCGCACCGAGGGTTCTAACGCGCGGTCGACCACGGTCAGGGTCTCGGCCGCGTCGGCGATGTCGGCCATGATGGTCCAGGCCTGACCTGGGTCCTGAGTCCACGCCGGCGATGAGACCGCCGTCTCGGTGGCTAGGACCGCGTGCTTGGCCGCGGCAACCCATGCCTGGCTGTACGGACTCAGGGTGTCGTCCTGCAGCACGTCGGTGAAGCGTGCGGTGTGCGTCTCGAAGGCCGGGTATTCGTCCAAGAGCTGGCTCAGCGCCACTGCTCCGCCTTGGGCGACACCGGCGAGATCCCGCGCATCCTTGCGGTCCTTGAACAGGGCTGAATGGACGTTCGCCCCGTGGGTTGCGCGTCGGCATCTCTCGCGGTGGGCGGCTAACAGCGCCGCACGGCAGGTCAGCACCACATGAAGCTCTGCCGCAGACACGTGTACGGGATGGGTCACGAGCCAGACGAGGGCGTCGGACGACCTGGCGTGATGGTGTCCGTAGCTCATGAGGTTCTCGTGAGCGCCGCGGCGACGTGATCCCGGGCGAGTGCCACGCGTACCGGGTCTACGTCGTGGGCCGACAGATCGGCGAGGATCGCCGTGAGTGCGTCCTGGGTCTCGGCCAAGGCCCGCGGGACGTCGGTGATGTTGCGAGCAGCATCGGGCGGTGGCCAGAAGCCCCTCGCGGACGATTCGAGGTTGTCGAGCGCGAGGAGTACGTCGAGGTGGCGGTCTCGACTCAGAACCGTGTGGCCGATCTCGGCGAGTTCGGCCAGCACGCTGCGGGCGCACTGGACCTCAGGGGTCAGGGGCGCGTCATATGAAGTCATGGGTCTCAGGCTGCTCACTCGGTCATCGGTGGAGAAGTGGTCGACTGATGCCCCCGCATGAGCAACGGGTGCGCAACCTTTGTGGTCCTCGGTGCATGACCTAGAGCGAGTACGTTCAGACCATGACGTCCGAGGATCATCGCGAACGAGCTCGAGCGGAGTGGATCGCGTACGGCGAGCGCTCGATCTACGCCAGCCGCTGGGTCGACGTACGCCTCGTTGACGTGGAGGCCCCAGATGGCCAGCGCTTCGAGCACCACGTTCTGCGGATGCAGCGAGTCGCGGTCGCAGCTGTGCTCGATTCCTCCGGCACCAAGTTGCTGATGCTTCGACGTCATCGCTTCATCGATGACTCCTGGGGCTGGGAGGTCCCGGTCGGCATTGTCGAGCCGGAAGAGGACGCGCTCGCCACCGCGAGACGCGAGGTCGAGGAGGAGACCGGCTGGCGACCTGGCGAGCTTCGGCGGGTGGTCGAGTTCCAGCCGGCGATCGGGATAGCCGACACGCCGCATGAGGTCTATCTCGGAGTCGGCGCCGACGAGATCGGGGAACCGACGGACATCACCGAAGCAGACGAAGTGGCCTGGGTACCGGTCGAGGATTTGCTCGGCATGGTGAACGACGGGCGCATCCGCGACGGCGCAACCCTCGTCGCCGTACTCCATCTGCTGGCCTCACGAAGCCGTACGTAGGCGTTGCGCACGCGCGAGCTGCCGCCTCGATCCGACCCTGCGAGCCAGAAGCTCCGCCTGCGCGATCCGCTCATTTGCCTCCTCCTGCTCACCCCGTCGAAGCAGCGACGTCGCGAGGTCAAGACCCAGTGACGCCGACGCACGAGTGAACGAGGCGTCCATCTCTGCCTCCGCCTGGCGAAGGCGCTGCTCGGCGGCCGAGTCACCAAGGAGCGCGAGAGTGTGTCCTACCCAGCGATCAAGGTGGGTGGCGTTGAAGACCAGGTACGGCGGGCGCTCCCCCTGCAGTGCTTCGACCTGGGACTCGGCTGAGTGCAACATGGCCACTGACGACAACGAATCCCCGCCGACAGCGAGCATCTCCGCAGTCGCCGCGGCCAACCAACAGCGCATCGACGGTTGCACGCGGACCCCGGCCTGGTCCCAGACGGACTGAGCCAGCTGGGCAGCCGCAACCGACTTCGTCAGCTCCTGGAGGACGTGCGCCTGCTCCATGCGCGCGAACGCGAACAGGGCGACATCATCGGCTTGTTGCGCGGCCGCCGATGCTGCCTCGAAGAAGCGCCAGGCCTGGTCGAGAGCGCCGAGGTCAAGGGCCTGCCAGCCAGCAAGCGCCGCGGCGTCCGCAAGCTGCCAGGCCAACGGTTTGCGGGAGGTCTCGAACACAGCGTGCTTGAGGTGCCGCTCGATGTTGGCGACATGAGCTCGCATCTGCTCGAGGAGGGCGCCCGCGCCGTACTGACGATCCTGCAGACGGATCGCCTCCGTCTGCGCCCGTAGTGCACCCAGCAACGTGCCGTCTGGGGTCGGAGATGAATTCAGTGCCGCGACCAGCTCGTCGACCGCCGGGACCACAGCGCTGTCGCTGTCGGGCTCAAAACCCAGCTCCCGGTCGTCGAGGCCGAGAGCCTCCCGTAAGAGCTGCCGGTAGAAGTCATCCGGCTTCGCGTGGTTGTTCTCCCAACGAGAAACCCGAGACTTCAACGTCTCGCGACTCGGGAGGGTGACCCCCCGCCGAGCAGCGACGCGTTCGAGCTCCCCTATCAGTCGGGTCTGTGACCAGTCCCGCTCCTGACGAGCTGCCTTGATCCGGCTGGCCATGGCTCACCCCGTTCCAGATGTGTGGCTACAGATTGCCGCCGCACACCGACGGATTGCGGGGTTGCGGCAACTGATGACAATCCGAGCCCACTGCCGCGCTGGGCTCAACCCTGATGGGCTCTCCTGTGGACAACCGAAGGCGGACAACGACGTCCGTGCTTGAGAATCGACCGTCTGGAGGACTCATGTTCACGAAGTTCGGAGACAAGTCGCAGCCGTACGAGATCGGCCAAGGAGACGTTGCGCATCCGTGCCTGTACGAGGAGTGCTCGGGGATCGCCGACATCGTCGTGCGCGGACCCAAGCGCAGCGAGCTTCCCATCTGCCAACAGCACTGGGAGTACCTCAACCGGCGTACCCGAGGCGGCCTCATCGAGATCGTGCGAACGCTTGACCGGCCCGCGTGCTTCCGACCCGACTGCCACGACGAGGCCATTGCCGTCATGGAGGGCCCGGAGGGTCCGGCACGACCTGTTTGCCAGCAGCACCTGGACGACCTCAGCTGGATCGACGTACCGGAGGCGGCGCTGGTGCGTCGACCGTCCTGGCTGGCTTGAGTGATGGCGATGACGACGAGTATCCCCGCGGCTCCCGGGAGTCGGGTCCACCTCACCATCGCCGACGTCTGCGCAGAGCTCGGCATCGCACGATCGACGTTCTACGACTGGCGGGCAGCCAAGAAGGCGCCCCGCTGCATCAAGCTCCCCAACGGTGACGTGCGCATCCGGCGCACCGACCTGGAGCGGTGGCTGAAGAGTCTCGAGGATGTCGCGTGACGCGGCCAGTCAGCAGCCATGAGGTCCGGATCCGCGGAATTCGCAAGTACAAAGGCGTTCGAGGCACTACGTACACCGTGCGCTGGCGCGTCGCGGGCCGGGACTTCCAGCGGACCTTCGCAACCGCGAAGCTCGCCGACACGTTCCGATCGGAACTGCTCGTCACAGCACGTGAAGGACGTGGGTTCGATCCTCGCCACGGCCTACCAACCGCCTTGGTGAATGACCTGCAAAGACGCACGTGGTACGAGCACGCGATGGAGTTCATGGAGACCAAGTGGCCCCACGCCGCTCCGCGACACCGCAAGGGGCTCGCTGAAGCGCTCGTCACCCTGACCGTTGCCCTCACAACGCCAACCAGCGACACACCGCCTTCTGACGACGTACGACGAGCGCTGTTTCGGTGGGCTTTCAACGTGGGAGCACGAGAGTCAGATCCGCCGGACGAGTTCTGGCAGGCCCTTGCCTGGGTCGAGCGCCAGTCGCTGCCGCTCTCCGAAGTCCAGCTCGCCCCCAACCTGCGCAAGGCACTCGATGCCATCTCGTTGAAGCTAGATGGCACTGCTGCGGCATCATCAACGGTCAGGCGTAAGCGATCGGCGTTCTACAGCGCACTGCAGTATGCCGTGGAGCTGGAACTGATCGACTCCAATCCTCTCGACCGGATCTCGTGGAAAGCTCCTGTTGCCAGCGAGATGGTCGACCGACGCGTCGTCGTCAACCCAGTCCAGGCTCGGGCACTGCTCGCTGCGGTACGCGACCTCAGCCCAGCGGTCGAGGGCTTCTTCGCATGCCTGTACTACGCCGGCCTTCGCCCGTCAGAAGCCGTCAATCTCCGAGACAAGGACTGCCTGCTCCCTGAGTCGGGATGGGGCGAACTGGTCCTCATCGGTAGCCACCAAACGACCGGCCGCGCCTGGACAGACTCCGGGGACGCCGGCGAGGAACGCGGTCTGAAACACCGGTCCCGTCAGGACACCCGCCACGTGCCCGCCCACCCTGAACTCGTCGCCATCCTGCGACGCCATGTCGACCAGTTCCCGCTCGGCCCTGACGGCCGGCTATTCGTCTCGCGTACCGGCAAGCGCGGTGTCCCGCTGCCACCGCCGTACTCGAATCCGCTCTCGATGGGGACCGCATATCGGATCTGGCACAGGGCCAGAGCGGCCGCTCTCACTCCAGGGCAGGCCGCGTCACCGCTAGCACGGCGCCCCTACGATCTCCGCCACGCCTGCCTGTCTACCTGGCTCAATGCCGGCGTCCCTGCCACCCAGGTCGCGGAGTGGGCCGGCCACAGCGTCAACGTGCTCCTCAAGGTCTACGCCAAGTGCCTCGACGGCCAGGACGAAGCCGCCAAGAGACGGATCGAACACGCATTGGCGCTCAACTGAATCGGAAGGCTTCGCCGCCCGTTTCGGGCTGCATTCGGCAGGCCGGCGCCTTGCCCCACAGGGCTAGGTCCAACCGGCTCAGCGTTTCTCCGACGTGTCGGTGCCCTACGCAGGTGGCCATGAGCGCACCCTAGGTACACCCGCCGACAGAGCCCCAGCGCCCCTCATGACCATGTCCGGTGAACGAACGCAGGCGGTCCAGTTGCGGCCGCGACTGGGACACGGCCAATAGGCCCCCGTACTCTGCATGCAGGAGGAGGGTCGGCCACCCCGTCGGGCGCCTCGACGTACGCGCCGTACTCGTGGCTGCGACAAGCGTGTTCCAAGCTGGCCGGCTTCTCTCTCGGAATGCCTCGACCTCGATGAACGGGCAGTTAGTCGGCCGTCGCTACGAGCTTGTTCCTCCAGAAGCGGTCGATGCCCTCGCTGACTACTCCCGCATCAAACGCTTCCTTCGCTGCCACGTTTTCGCGTTGAATGGCGGCGTGGATCTCCTCCGGCGTCGGCCGCAGAAGGGCGAGGTGCATGGCTGTGGCGGAGCCTGGTCGGTTCCACCGGTGGATGAGGTCGATGCAGTGGTCGACAAGTCTTTCGGCGTCGACGATCTCATCCAGCAGGCCGAGGTCGAGGGCCTCGCTCGCGTTCATGCGCTTGGCCTCGAGCACAATCCGAGTCGCGGCGTTCCCTACCAGGCGGCGGAGGAGGATGCTGGATGCGTTGGAGATAGTGAGGCCGATGTGGTTCTCGGGCATGAAGTACTCGCTGTTGGAGGTGCCGACCCGGGCATCGCAACACATCGTTACCTCAGATGCGCCTCCTACGGCGAGTCCGTTGACGGCGGCGATCACTGGCACGCTGGTCTCTAGAACAGCACGGGTGATGTCGTGAAAGCTTTCGACCGCTTCGAGGACATCTCCGCTTGCACCGGCTGGCGTGGCCTTGAGGTCTTCTCCTGCGGAGAAGGCGCGCCCCGCACCGGTCAAGACGATCCCGCGAGCGTGAGTGCCGTCGCCGTAGTGGCGGATGGCTGCGGCGACGTCGCGCCGCATCTCCTGGGTCATGGCGTTGAGCTTCTCGGGGCGGTCGAAGGTGATGACTGCGCACTCGCGCACCGTCTTCACGTTCAGGTCCTCGGTTTCGCTGGTCCAGTCAGTCATCTGCTCTCCTGGTGTGAAGGGGTGTGTGTGCGGCGCCATCGGTTGCCACCGAGCGTGGGAACCGACCGCAGGAGCTGTTGGGTGTACTCCATGCGGGGTTGATCGAAGATCTGCTCGACAGGCCCCTGCTCCACGATCTCGCCGTGTCGCATGACGTAGACGTGGTCGCTCACGTAGCGGATCACTGACAGATCGTGAGAGATGTAGAGCATGGCGAAGCCGAGGTCGTTCTGCAGTCGACGGAGCAAGTTGAGGATCCGGGCTTGCACAGACACATCGAGTGATGCAGTGACCTCATCCAGCAGAAGGATTCGTGGCTGCACCGCCAGCGCACGGGCGATAGCGATTCTCTGCAACTGTCCACCGGACATCTGGTGGGGGTATCGCGCCAGATGTCCGGAGTTCAGGCCGACCATCTCGAGGAGCTCGTGAACCCGCGGAGTGACAGCAGCGCGGCGCCGTTCCTTGAGCGATACAGCTTCGCTTAGGGTTTCACCGAGACTCATTCGCGGGTTCAGAGAGGCGTGCGGGTCCTGGAACACGAGCTGGACTCCGTGATCAGCCACCGACCTGATGCCACGGCCCGGACCGACGATTCGTCGCTCGTCGAGGAGCACCTCTCCGCTTTCGACAGGGCTAAGGCCGACCATGGCGCGAGCCAGAGTGGACTTCCCCGAGCCGGACTCCCCCACCAGGCCCACGGTGTCCCCGCTGCCGATGTGGAGGTCCACGGCTTTCACCGCGACGAAACGAGGCGGCCCCTGATAGGCAACGGTCACACCGCGTGCTTCAAGCATGAGCGGTCCCTTCCGGTTCCGGTGCGAAGTCCGGTACGTCGACCAGCTCACGGGAGCGGTCGGTCGCGAGGTCGGGCACGGCCCCGATGAGGGCCCGGGTGTAGGGGTGCCGGTCCGGAGCGGCGAGCTGGTCGACGGGCGCGTCGTCGACGAGGTGGCCGCGGTACATCACCAGCACCCGGTCACAGATCTCCGAGAGCAATGCGATGTTGTGGGAAACGAGCAGGATGGCGGTGCCGTGGACGTTGTTGAGCTCGCGCAACAAAGTCATCACCTGCGCCTGCACAGTCACGTCGAGGGCTGTCGTTGGTTCATCAGCGATCAACAGAGTTGGTTGGCTCATCAAGCCCATCGCGATCATGACGCGTTGGCGCATGCCCCCAGAAAGCTCATGCGGATACTGGCGCAGCCTGCGCTCTGCGTCTGGGATGTGCACGTCCCGCAGGCTGCGCAGGGCGGCTTCACGAGCTTGCTGTCGAGAGTATCCAAGGTGGACCCGCGTTGCCTCCGTCATCTGCGGGCCGATGCGCATTGCCGGGTTGAGCGAGGACATCGGATCTTGGAACACCATCGCCATGCGAGTGCCCAGCAGAGCCCGGGTCTTGCGCCCGCTGGGGCCGGTGAGGTCCTCACCGTGAAACTCGAGCCGGTCCGCGGTGCTTGACAAGCCGCTGGGGAGCAGTCGAGCAGCAGCCAATGTGGACAGAGTCTTGCCGCTGCCGGACTCGCCGACGAGACCGACTATCTCGCCGGCGTTGATTGCGAACGAGACCCCGTGGACGAGGCGGGCACCTGGAGAGCTGATCTGCAGGTTCTCCACAGCTAGGACTGTCTCGCTCACGACTTCACCTCTACGGGTGCTTGCGGTGTCGGGGCGTTGACGATGGGGTTCATCGCGCGGGCGAGGGCGTCACCGAACATGGACAGTGCCAGCCCGGTGAGCCCGATCATCACCGCGGGCGCGACCGCCGCCCAGGGGTTGAGGTAGAAGTTGCGGACGCCATCGGTGAGCATCTGCCCCCAGTCGAAGTCCGGCTCCTGGACACCGAGGCCGAGGAAGCTGAGCGAGGAGAGGGCGATGATCCCTTCACCAACCGCGCTGAAGACGGTCACAGCCAGGCTGTCGGAGACGTTTCGGAAGACGTACCGGGAGAGGAAGGAGCGCCGCCGCACCCCGATCACCCGAGCCGCGGCCACGTAGTCGCGGACGACGACCGAGGAGACCAGGCTGAATGCGAAGCGAGCGAAGATCGGTGTGAAGGCCACCCCGATCGCGATGACTGCGCTTCTGGCGCCCAACCCGAGGATGGTCACGATGACCACGCCCAGCAGGATGTCGCCGAAGCTGAGGAGCGTGTCGATCACGGTGGCCCCGAGATTCCTGACTCGCCGGCCCGACACCGCCAACAGACCGCCCAGTAGACAGCCCGCGACCGCTGCGATAGCCACCGCAGACGCGCCCAGCATCAAGGAGAGGCGCGTCGCGGCCAAGGTGCGCAGCAGGATGTCGCGACCGAGACCGTCAGTGCCCAGGAGGTGTTCGCCGTCGGGTGCCTGACTGGCGCTCACCATGTCGACGGTTGTCGCAGTTGGGCCGAACCCCTGCGGGCCCAGAAAGGCGAGGGCGACCAGTCCGGTCAGTACAACCGCGGACAGGAGACCGGTCGGGGTGTTGAGAAAGGATCCGGCCGCGCGTCTGAAAGAGCTCAGCTGTGTCATGACTCCACCGTCTTGGGGTCGAGGATGCCCAGGAGCAGGTCCACGGCAAGGTTCACCGTCACTACTGTGGCGCCGAGGACGAGGGTGATTCCTTGGACCACGGGATAGTCCCCGGCGATGACGGAGCGCACCAGTTCGGTTCCCAGGCCGGCCCGTCCGAAGACCAGTTCCACCACGACAGCGCCGCCGATGAGGCTGGCGAACAGCACGCCACCCAACGCCAGCGCCGCGGTCACTGCGTTGGGGAGCACGTGCCGCAAATACAGTCGAGTTGGGCTGATCCGCTTCGACCTCGCGGTCCTGATGTATGGCTGTTCGACAACTTCCAGGGTGCGGATGCGCACCACCCGCGCCACCATCATGGCCGGACGCAGCGCCACGGCCGCGGCTGGCAGGATGAGGGCGGTTACTCCGGCCGAGCCGGCCACGGGAAACAGCGTCCAGGTGACAGCGAACAGGAACACCAGGAAGGTGGCGGTGAGGTAGTGCGGCATGGCGGCGAGCCCGCCGGTGACCGCACTGAAGATTGCTTCGAACGCGTGGCCGCGTCGTTGCGATGCGATGCCGGCCAGCAGTCCGATCGTCAGTCCGACGAGGGCGATCATCACCAAGGCAGCGATGGCCAAGGAATAGGTCGGCCCCGCCCGGCCGGCGATAATGTCGGTGACAGGTTGCCTGGTCTTGAATGAGTCGCCGAGGTCCCCCTGGAAAAGCCCCGCGACATAGGACGCGAACTGCTCGGGCAGCGGTCGGTCGAGACCGAAGTCCTTCCGAGCAATGTCAACGGCGGCCTCGTCGGCCTGGGCTCCGGCTATCGCACGTGCTGGGTCTCCTGGAGTCAGGTGGACCATGCCGAAGGTCAGGACCACCACGGACGCCAGCACGACGCCAAGCCGGATGAGCCGCTGGACGAAGAACCGTGCGCGCTTCATCTGTGTCTCTCACTCCTTCTGGTGTCGTGCTGGGTCCGGGCTGCGGGTGCAGCAGATCTGGCTTAGTTGTTCGCCCGGATGCTGCGGGTATCGATGTTGAAGTAGTTCGCGTCGAACTCAAGCCCGTTGGTGAACCAGGCCGCGTTGGACCACACAAGCGGCTTGACGTCGACGTTCTCCAGCAGAGCTGCCTCGGCCTCGGCCCACAGCTCACACTGCTGACCACCCTCGGTGGCGGCAGCCTCGGCCACCTTCTGGTCGTAGACGTCATTGGCGACACTGCCCACGTTGAGGGTGGCGCCGAGCTCGCCGCTGATCTGGTTGACCAGCGTGGAGGGGACCGGGGTGGGGACCGGGTAGGGGTAGACCAGGACGTCCCAGTCGCCGGTTCCGAACAGCACTCCAAGGGCCTGTTCCAGGGTGCCCTTGTTCAGGTTGACCTCGACACCGAGCTGGCGCAGTGAGTCGGCCATGAGTTCGGGGCCTGAGTTCTGCGTGTCGAGGCCGAGCAGGTTGATGGTGAGCTTCTTGCCGCCTTCGCCGTATCCGGCGTCACTGAGGACAGCCTTGGCCTTGTCGAGGTCATAACCGGTCACGAGGGCGGCATTGTCCTCGGTATAGCAGTCCATGTTCGGCGTGTACATGGTGTCGATCGGGGAGCCGAGGTCGAAGGTGGCCGCCTTGGCGTAGGCCGCATTGTCCACAGCCAGCGAGAGTGCCTCACGCACCGCCTTATCCGCCGTCACGCGGCCATCGGCCTGGTTGAACAGCATCGCGTCAGACAGGAACGCCTTCCCGTCGATGGGCTTGGTCTTCTGCTGCAGTCGGGTGGCGTCGCGACCGAGGATTGAGGCGATGTCGACCTCGCCGGTGTCCACGAGGTTGGCCCGCGTTGTGTCGTCACCGATCACCCGCATGTCGATCGTCGCGGGAATCTGGTCGGCCTCCACCACGGGGGTCTCCCGCCGCTGCAGGGTGTAGCCCACGCCGCGCTTGAGCTCGGTAACTTCGTACGGTCCTGTCTCGGCTGGGTCCGTGGCGAGCGTCTCGACGTCGTCGAGCGCTCCAGGACAGACGACGTAGCCCTGCGAGAGTCCCTCCAAGAGGTAGGTGTAGGGACTGTTGAGCTGGATCGTGACGGTCCCAGCCTCGTCGTCGGCTGTGATCTCCCTAGCCCCATCGGGGCCGAACACGCGGCTGGCGTAGAGCGCACCGGTCTCGGGGTCAGCGAGGTGCTGAAGGGATTGCGCGACGCCGCTGGGCTTGAGCTCTGTGCCGTCAGCGCAGGTGAGACCGTCGTGGAGGGTGAACGTCGCGGCGTCCGGCTTGATGTCCCAACTCTGGGCCAGGGAACCGGTCACCTCGACGTCGGCACCGGTGGAGCTCACCCGGACCAGGGTGTCGTAGATGGCATCGAACATCTGCTTGGCGCCGGATTCGGCGGCGCTCTTGAACGGGTCGAAACTGTCGACGTCGTTGCGTAGCACGAGACTCACCGAGTCGGGTGCTTCTCCACTGGCTTGGGAACTGGTCTCTGCGGCGCTGTCGCACGCGGCCAGCATGGGCATCAATACGAGCGGTCCCGCCGCCGCGGCGACGAGCCGCGCCTTCCGGGAAAGGAACACTGACATCTCTGGATGGACCTTTCTGGTGTGGTGGTGCGGTTACCGAGAGCTGTTGAAGTCGAAGTTGGGCCCTGGCTGCTGCGCGGAAAGGGCCACCAAGGTGGGTTTGGCGATACGTTCTGACGGCGTCATTGGGAACTCGGCGACGAACTCCACGAACCGTGGGACCTTGAACCTCGCCAGGCGGTCGCGGGCATGTTCGAGGATGCGTTTGGCGGTCGCGCGGTCGGGCTGGACACCTGGCTGGAGGCGGATGAACACCTTCACCTCTTCGCCGAACAGGTCGTCGGGGACCCCGACGACGGCCGCGGAGTGAACGTCGGGGTGCTGACCGATGACACCTTCGACCTCAGCCGATGCGATGTTCTCCCCGCCTCGGCGAACCATGTCCTTGAGCCTGCCGACCAGCCGGTACCGTCCCGCCTTGTCACGGACCGCGACGTCGCCGGTGTGGAGCCATCCGTTGACTATCGTCTTGGCGGTGACCTCCGGCAGGTTCCAGTAGCCGAGCATCATCGGCCTCCCGTGGACGATGAGCTCCCCGGGTTCACCGTCGGGCACCTCGTTGCCCAGTTCGTCGACAATGCGGATCTGTTTGGTCGGCACCGGGATGCCCATGGTGCCGCTACCCACGGCGTTGAGATCCTCTACCGGGGAGACCAGGTCCGCGCCGGACTCGGTCATCCCGTATGCCTCGCGCCATGGGGCACCCCAGCGCTGCTCGAGTTCCTTGTGGAGGTCGGGCACGATGCCCGAGCACAGCACCAGCCGAACGTCGTTGTCCCGATCCTGTGGCGAGGGCGGCTGCTTGAGCAGCAGCATCGGCATTGTGCCGAGGACATAGAAGATCGTCGCTCGATGCCTTCGGACGTCGGGCCAGAAGCCCGAGGCCGAGAACCGCGGCAGCACGACCAGCGGGATCCGCGCGGTCAGGCACATGGCGGTGTTCCACTGCGGGTCGATGTAGGAGTACGGCTGCGCGGTGAGCGCCACGTCGTCCTCAGTCAGCCCCGCCAGGCCGGCGGTCAGCCACCCCATCCGCACCCAGTAGTCATGGGTGAGCATGCAGGCCTTGGGAAACCCCGTGGTGCCAGAGGTGTACTGCAGGTTCGCCAAAGAATCCGGGCCGATCGCCACATCGGGGGGCGAATAGCCGGCACAGGCCGACAGGGTCTCGTCGATGTCGAGAACATGGTCCAGGTCAACTCTCGCCGCCTCGATCGTGGCGCGGAACTGCGGCAGGCTGAGCACAACTCGAGCACCGGAGTCCCGCAGCACGTGTTCGAGGTCGGCGGCGCGGTAGGCGGCGTTGATCGGTACAGCGATTGCGCCAGCACGCAGAATCGAGAGCCATCCCAGCGGCCAGCCGATGACGTTCGGCAGCATGATGGCCACCCGTTCACCCGGTCGGACCCCCAGCGCCGCGAGGTAACCGGCTAGCTCGGCGGTCTTGCGCTCGACTTCACCGAAGGTCATGGATCGATCTTCGAAGCGCAAGAACTCACGGTCCGGGTCCGCTTCCGCTGCCGCGATGACCAGGGCAGGCAGTGTCGCTACGGGTGGGTCCTGCGACAGCAAGCCCGGATCAACGAGCGGCTGTTCGACGCTCATGAGCGACTCCCTTCTCGGAGCGTGGTCCTGACCCGGGGCTCCCAAGGCAGGCGCGGAAGTTGGCCGGGGTCCACGACGGGGACATCGTCTGCGGTCACGGGACGTCGCCCGCGACGCGCGCGAACACTCGCCAGACCAATGCCGACGAACTCTCGGATGATGGTGTTCAGATCTGCCGATCCTGCGGGGTCGTACCACTCGCTGACGCCGGTGCACATGTTCAGCAGCGCCAGCCGGGCCATGCTCTGGTCAGAGATTTGGAAGATGCCTTCCTCAGCGCCGTCACGGAGGACCTGGCGCCACAACGCCTCGTAGGTGTCGCGCATCGCGACGATCTCGTCGTGTGCGTCACTGTTCGGCGCAAGCGCCCGGATCTCACCATCAGTGACAAGACTGATCATGCGATTCACCAGGTGCGCGCCGACCAGCCCGCTGATAAGCAGCGCCAGGCGGTCCTCTGGACGTTGAACGTCCACGAGGCTCGCCTCCGCGGCTTCGCTCAGGGACCGCTGCCCCTCTCGCATCAGGTCCAGCAGCAGGGCTTCCTTGTTGGCCACGAAGTGGTACACCCCGGCGTTGGTGATCCCAACCTCTCGGGCGATGTCGCGAATGCTTGCGGCGGCGTAACCCCTGGTCGCAAACAGGTAGACCGCGGCTGCTCGGACGCGGGTGGAGGTGTCTCGCGTCTCATCCAGGTCGAGGTCGTGAACCCTCACCGCGTTTCCCATGAACAACCCTTTCCGGTGTGTGCTGCGTCATGTTACCGAACGACCGGTAAGTAGCAAGTAGGATCCGTGGAAGTTCCGCAACGAAAGGACACACCGTGCGCGCAGCCATGATCACCACCCTTGAGGGCCCCTCCAGCGTCCAAGTGCATGAGGTGGCGTCTCCCGTCCCTGACGCTGGCGAGGTGCTCATCGAGGTACACGCCGCAGGCGTTGCCTTTCCCGAAGTCCTGCAGAGCCGCGGCCTCTACCAGCTCAAGCCCGACCTGCCGTTCATCCCCGGCGCAGAGGTAGCTGGAATCGTTCGAGCATGCCCCGACGGCTCCGGCCTGGAGGTCGGGGACCGGGTGGCCGCCCTTCCGCTGCTGGGGGGGTTCGCCGAGCAGGTCTGCGTTCGCAACGACTTGGTCTTCCCGCTCCCGGACTCAGTGAGTTTCGAGCAGGGCGCGGCGATGATCTTCAACTATGGGACGGCCTACTTCGCCCTCCTCGAGCGTGGTGGTCTGGTTGCGGGCGAGTCGGTCCTCGTGCACGGTGCTGCCGGCGGGATCGGAACCGCGTCCATTCAGGTGGCTAAAGCCTTCGGCGCGTCACGGGTCATTGCCGTGACCTCCACGGATGAGAAGGGGAAGGTCGCCGTCGAGGCTGGAGCTGACGAGTACGTACTGGCGGACGGGTTCAAGGACGCGGTCGCCAGAGCCGGCGGCGTCGACATCGTGGTGGACCCGGTGGGTGGTGACCGGTTCACTGATTCCCTCCGTTGTTTGAAGGAGGACGGCCGAGTGCTGGTCATCGGTTTCACGGCGGGAGAGATCCCGCAGGTTCGGGTGAACCGACTCCTTCTGAACAACATCTCAGTCGTGGGGGTGGGCTGGGGTGCATACGTCCTGCCCAAGCCCGGCCATGTCGCCTGGGAATGGGAGCAGATGCTGCCTCACCTAGAGAACGGCGCACTCGCGCCGGTCGTCGGCACATCTCTACCGCTGGAGGCAGTCACCGACGCCCTCCATCTGATTGACACCCGGCGGGCGCAAGGGAAGGTGGTCCTGAACCTTCGCGGCAAGCGCTGATGCGCATTCTGACGATCCCCTTGTGTCGACAGCCCACAGGCACGAGGGAAGAAGCGACACGACGTCCACAATCGGCCCTTGCCCTCTTCGGCCGAACCGTCAACAGATCCGCTGACCGCGGTCCGGTCAAACGACCCGAGGCATGTCCCCGGGTTTGCGACAGCCTCCAAGGGCCCTCGTAGCGTGGACGGGCGCTGGGTGCACCCAGCCCCTGCGTGCCCGGCGCAGTTCCCCGCCTGACGCGTCATGATCGGCACGCTGGGCGCGACCTCTGAGCCAGTGTCGAGACGCTGAAGCGTCAGGCACAGAGCAATGCCGCTCCCCACGCGCGGACGCATCCGCCTCGTGCCTACCTATGCGCGTCGGAATGCGGTAGAAAGTCCGAAATACTCGCCTACGGTCGATGACGCCACGAGGCCACAGGGGGAAGTCATGAACACACACGGGTATGACCCACTGACCAGCGTCATCCCCGCACTTCTCGACCAAGCGGGCATCGGGCTGGCAGTGATGGATGCCAACGGACACCTCATCGTGCTCAACGACGCCCTCGGCGACATGCTGGGCCACCCCTACGAACCAGTCGCCCACGACGAGCTGCCCACGCTCTACCCGCTCTACACCGAGACCGGACTCCGAGAACTCGAAGCCGAGGAGTTCCCCCTCGTCCGCGCCTGGTACGGCGAGAGGATCTCGAACGCACACGTCCTCGTCAAACGCCCAGGGCACACCCCTCGACACCTCCGAGCCAACGCCATCCCCCTCCCCAGCGTCGACGGCACCCGCCGAGGTGCGCTCGTCCTCGTCGAAGACGTTACCCACGCCCGCGAGGGCGGCACTGCGTTCGCCGAACTTCGCGACGTCCTCATCACCAGCCTCAACCACGAACTCCGAACACCACTGAGCACTATCCTCGGACACACCGAGCTCCTCGAGGACGTCGACGACCTACCCAAACCGCTGGCCACCTCGATGAACGCCATCCAACGAGCCGCTCGACGCCTCGCCGCGGTCGCAGACGACGTCAGCACCCTCGTCGAGCGACAGGCCGGCAAGAGCAGCAGCGTCAACGTCCGCACCATCGACCTACCCAGCCGCGACGAAGATGGCCCGACCTATCGGTCCACCCGGTACACCGTCTTCCCATCTGGGTGGGAGCGGATCTCCGACGACCAACGCCGGGACTGGCGCGTCACAGTCGAGGACGCAGGCGATGGATGGGCGGTCCGGTGGCGCAGCCGCTGCCTGAACTACCGCTACGAGTGGGAGTTCGAACCTCGCGCCGGCAGCCGCACTGACGACTTCCTCAAGCGCTGCCGGTTCAGCGAGCGCGCGGCCATCAATCGCGCGAAGCGCGCTGTGGACGAGCTCGTGATCGACGGCATGACGTTCGAGGAGTTCGTCGCCCACGTCCGAGAAGAAGCGGCCGCTCGGGCCCGCGCAGCACTCGACGAGGGTGTATCCAGCTCTCCCGGTGATCCTCATCCCACTCGTCCGGTCCTCCCTCTGCAACGGCGCCTTCGCAAGAGGCGACCCCAACGCCCTCCGGGCTAGTGCCGAGGCCATCACGGGCCAGACGCGACTGGCAGTTGACAGAACGATCTAGCTTTCAACGCCGGAGTGATATAGGCACTCTCTCTGCGCGCCGGCGAGAGGATTCACTGAACCATCAATGCCTGGAGTTCGGGATTCGGTCACTTCCTCGCCGGCGGGCGGTGTTGCCAGGCCGCATCGTGCAGGGTCCCCCTCTTCGGTTGCGTGTCTTCGCACCCGTCGCCGCTGCAACGGTCAGCCATCTTTCAATCCCTTACGACTTCGCATACGCGCCGGGAAGGCTGAACCATCTCGCGTCACACACCCCGCCGGGGCCATCCGCACGGTTCACGCGGCGGCGAAGTAGCCGCTCACTCTCACCCGGGGATGTTCCGCGGGTCGTTGCCGTAGCTGTTGCGCTCAGCGATCTTGCCGTCGAGGTTCTTGATGATGTGCTCGACTTTGAGATCCTGCGCCATGGCGCGCCCCTCGGCGACCGCCTGCTCCTTGGTGTCGAACCCTTCGCTGACCTGGTCGGTCCCCTCGACGACGTTGTACCACTTGCCGTCCTTGTGCAGGGTCTCGATGTCTCCGCGCATGCCAAGGCCTCCTTGCGTCTGGCTAACGTGGCCGTGGAGTTACCCGGCTGTGAGGTCCCGAAACGGGCAAGCGAAGGAGCGCACACTGAGGTTCGGCGCAGGCATCGTGTGGTGCGGTGGGGCGGAGCCGCCTTCCTCGCAGCACCAACACTAGGGGCTTCGTTGTGCAGTCACCGTCCCAGGGTGTGGGGCGGCGGGGCGCTGATCCCGACGGATTAGTCGCCGGCATCGCAGCGCGGAGAGCCGACGATCGAGTGATCCGCACGACACCGCCTGCACACCGCCGCTGGCTCCCCTAGCCTTGCCCGGGCACGCACCCAGACCCCGTGTTGTGCCAGTCGTGGCCCCCGGCACCGCTATCGCCGGAGGGGTGCGACGGATCCAGGATCAACCAACGCTCTCGCTTGGGCACAGCGCTGTCGCGCAGCGAGACTGGGTCTCCAATCACGGCACCCAGGCGACCGGGCGCGCGAGCCGCTGCCAGGTAGCGGTCATTCGGTAGAACCACTGGGACTCCGCGCGGTCCGAGCCCGCTCAGCGTGGCGACCCAGCGGCACAGCGTGTAACTCGAGCTCGGTCTCGGCCGCCAGCCTGAGGCCCGCGCGGCAGGCCTGCGCCCCGCAGCGTTACGTCTCCCCAGCACCACAGATGCGGTCGCCCGTTCCGTCCCAGCTAGGAAGAAAAGCCGGCCGGCTCCTCTCCATCCGGTCCCGCCTGACTCGAACGTGTGTGCGAGTGACGTGCGATGCTGGTGGGTGTGGCGGGAGGAATGCAGAGCAAGCGGGGAAGCGGACTGCCCATGTCCGAGCGGGTGCGACTCGGCTCCTCCGACGCGATGGCGTGTCCCGCCCGGCACTGCTGGGTAACGGCGGCTGCGGACGGAGGGGCACGACGACCGGGCCTTCTGCTGGAGTGGCGGCAGGCCTCTGGCGGAGACCGCTGGCAGGGACGGGTGGTCTACGCGGCACAACTGCGGGCCGGCGAGTGGGCGCTGGTCGAGGAGTGGGTCGACGCGACGCTGCTCGCCCCGGCGTAGGATCCGCCTGCTCACTCAAGGCCGGCTGGCCCCCGGGCTACTTCTCGGCCGGGCCACCCACTCAAACTTCCCCACGTATTCCCCACGGACAGCCGCAAACCACCGGATCTGGCCGGATGCAGCCGGACAACGACGAGGGCCTCCGACGGGGCAAACGCCCTGGTCAGAGGCCCTTTTCGGTGTGTGGCAGGTGCAGGATTCGAACCTGCGTAGGCATACGCCGACGGATTTACAGTCCGCTTCCATTGGCCGCTCGGACAACCTGCCATGCCAGGCCCCGGTTAGCCTGGGGACTCAGCGACACGAAAGAATACAGCAGCCCCACTCGATGACTAAATCGGGCAGCTTCTGCCCCGGGAGGATCCGCACACCATGGCCGACTCGTCGTTCGACATCGTCAGCAAGCTCGACCTGCAGGAGATCGACAACGCGATCAACCAGGCCCAGCGCGAGATCAGCCAGCGCTTCGACTTCAAGAACACCGGCGCCACGATCGAGCGCTCCGGCGACCACGCCGTCGAGATCTCCGCGAACGCCGACGACCGGGCGACCGCCGTGCTCGACGTGTTCAAGGACAAGCTCATCAAGCGCAACCAGTCGCTGAAGATCCTCGACGCCGGCGAACCGCGCCAGTCCGGCAAGGAGTCGAAGATCACCGTCGCGCTCAAGGAGGGCATCTCCCAGGAGAACGCCAAGAAGATCGGCAAGCTGATCCGCGACGAGGGCCCCAAGGGCGTCAAGGTCCAGGTCCAGGGCGACGAGCTGCGGGTCTCGGGCAAGAAGCGCGACGACCTTCAGGAGGTCATCGCGCTGGTCAAGGCGCAGGACTACGACTTCGCGGTGCAGTTCACCAACTACCGCTGACGCTTCGTTGAGTACGACGGTCACGTGACCGTCGTACCGCGGTGACGCCCGCCCCGGCATCTCGCTAGCATGCATCGGCTGCCCTCTCGCACGGCGCAGCCCCCTGCACACGTGACGATGACGGGAGCTGCACATGTCCTTCGGCTGGAAGGTCGTCCACGGCGGGAAGACCCCGCCTCCGGGTGAGGCCGTCGCACCGGAGGAGCGACTGTCGTGGGGCCGGACCGCCGGGCTCGGCGCGCAGCACGTCGTCGCGATGTTCGGCGCGACCTTCGTGTTCCCGATCCTGATGGGGCTCAACCCGCAGCTGGCGATCATGATGAGCGGGATCGCGACGATCCTGTTCCTGCTGATCGTGCAGGGCAAGGTGCCCAGCTACCTCGGCACCAGCGCGTCGTTCGTCGGCGGTTCGGCGGCGATCTACGCGCAGGGCGGTGACCCTGCCGACGTGACGGGCGCGGTGCTGGTCGCGGGTCTCGTGCTCGCGCTCGTCGGCGTGCTGATCCACGTCTCCGGCACCGCCGTGCTGCACCGGCTGCTGCCTCCGGTGGTGACCGGCGCGGTCGTCATGCTGATCGGCTTCAACCTCGCGCCGGTGGTCTCCTCGGTGTACTGGCCCCAGGACCAGTGGGTCGCGCTGCTGACGATGACCGCCGTGATCCTGATGGCCGTCGGGCTGCGCGGCTTCCTCGGGCGGATCGCGATCTTCCTCGGCCTCGTCTTCGGCTACGCCCTGTCGTGGGTCTTCGATCGGTTCGGCAAGGTCACCTCGGTGCTGCCCGGTCAGAACCTGCTCGGCCCCGACGGGCAGCCGTGCGATTCGGAGGGCCCCTACTGCGTGGCGACCGCGTTCGCGCACGACCGGGTCGACTGGAGCCGGGTCAAGGAGGCCGACTGGTTCGGCCTGCCCCCGGTCAGCGACTTCGCCAACGGCGTCGTCGGCTTCCACACCCCCACCTTCAGCCTCGCGTTCGTGCTGCTGATGCTGCCGGCGGTGATCGCGCTCGTCGCCGAGAACACCGGGCACGTGAAGGCGGTCGCCGAGATGACCGAGCGCGACCTCGACCCGGTGATGGGCCGGGCGATCGCTGCCGACGGTGCCGCGACGGTCCTCGCCTCGGCGGTCGGCGGCGGCCCCACCACGACGTACGCCGAGAACATCGGCGTCATGGCGGCCACCCGGGTGTACTCCACCGCGGCGTACTACGTGGCGGCGCTGACCGCGATCCTGTTCGGCCTCAGCCCGAAGTTCGGCGAGGTCATCTCCGCGACACCCGGCGGCGTGCTCGGCGGGATCACCGTGGTGCTCTACGGGATGATCGGCCTGCTCGGCGCGAAGATCTGGGCCGAGAACGGCGTGGACTTCGCCAAGCCGGTCAACCTGGTCCCGATCGCCGCCGGCATCATCATCGCGATCGGCGACACGACCCTGCGGATCACCGACGACTTCGTGCTGTCCGGCATCGCGCTCGGCACGATCGTCGCGCTGGTCGCCTACCACCTGGCGCGAGTCGTGGCGCCGGCGGAGATGCGCGACGACGGTGCTGTCCTCGTGGTCGGCGGGCCCGGTGCGCAGCACGAGGACGAGATCCCCGGCCGCAAGCACGACTGACTCGGCCGCCGTACCCGGCCCCTCGCCCACGCGTGGGTAGTTCGTGAGCAAGACGCGCTGCGCTGGTTCTCAACCGCCGGCGGAGAACGACCGGACCTGGGCGCGGACGCCGGGCCGGGCATCGGGCTGGTGGGCCCACCCGGCCACCGCGTCGCCGCCACCCAGGATGGCCGCCGTGGGTCCGAAGGCGTCCCCGCGCAGCGGTGACAGGGCCGTCGCGGGCGTCCACCGCGAGGACCGCGGCCGGAAGGCCACCTGGGCCGGGTGGTCGCGGTCCCGTTGGCCGTAGGCCTGCCAGGTCAGGACCGCGTCACCGCGCCGGTTCACGGCCAGGTCGACGCCGTAGTACGCCGTCCTTGCCGGTGCTACGCGTTGCTGCTGCCACGCGCCGCCTGGGGGCAGGGTTGCCGCCCGGATCGCGCCGGCGCCGTTGGCCCACCCGACGGTCACCGCACCGTCCCCGGCCAGCCCGACGTCGCACCACCACACATCCGCCTTCAGCGCGAGCGTGTCCCCGGTCAGGTTCCAGCCGCGGCCGCGCTCCCAGCGCGCGAGCTCGATGCCGACCTCCTCCAGGGCCCAGACCACGGCGACGTCACCGGCGGCGGTGGCCGCGATCTCCGGGCTGCCGGGTTGGGCCGTTCCGGTGCTGAGCGCGCGTGTTCGAGTCCACCCGGACGCCGGCTGCCGCGAGGCGGTCCTCACCAGCCAGCGGTGACCGTTCGACTCGTTCCACACGACCGTGACTCTGCCGGCCCGGTCGACGGTGACCGCAGGAGATCCAGCCGGCCGGTCCAGGTCGGACAGGGCCCGGGTGCGGCTCCACCGCTCCCCCTTGCCGACGACGGCTTGGATCCGGTTCGCGGCGTCCCCGCCGGGTACGTCGACCTTCACGCTCTGCCACGCGACCCCCGCCCGGCCACGGACGTTCACCGCGACCTGGAGGTCCGAGGGGAACCGCAGGCTCGCGGTCCGGTGCAGCAGGACGGGGGCCGTCCACGCCCGCCCCGGCGCCTTCTGCGAGGCCTTCACCGCGCGGCGCGTCGTCCACACCAGCATGATCGTCCCGTCGCCGAGGACGTCCACCTGCACTTCGGTGGCACCGCGACTGCCGGGTACCCGGGCGGCGTCGGCCCAGGTGCCGTCGCGCAACCGCCGGGCGGTGCGCACCGTCCGGCGGTCCCCCTCCCCGTGCACCCAGGCCGCGACGACCTTCCCGTGCAGTCCGGCTGCGACGTCGACGCTGTAGACCGCCGGCACCGACCGGGTCAGGTCGACCACCGGGCCCCACCCGCTCGAGTCGGCCTGGGCCGGCGGAGCGGCGCCGGCCACCGCGGTGAGCAGGACGAGGAAGGCTGCTGTGACGGATCGACGGGTCATGGCTCCCCCTGGGTCGACGGCACTCCCAGGATCGTCCGCCGGCACAGCCGCCGTCACGGGCCGAAGGGCCTGCGACCGGACTAGCGACCGATGCCCAGCATGACCGGGTCGAGCAGCAGTCCGGGGAAGACGGAGAACGCCAGCCCGGCGGAGAAGGTCATCCCGATCGCGACGCCCACCCCGTTGGGCACGTCGTACGTCGACGCACCGGGCACGTCCGCGGGCCGGAACAGCTCCATCACCCAGCGCGCGTAGTACACCAGCCCGATCGCGACGTTGACCGCCATCACGACCGCCAGCCAGGTCACCGGCTCGGCCGCGGAGGAGAACACGACCACCTTGGCCAGCAGGCCGATCACGCCCGGGGGCAGGCCGGCCAGCGCGATGAGCGAGAACGCGAGCGCCCAGCCGGCCAGCGGCTCCTCGCGCACCAGCCCGCGGTAGTCGGTGAGCCGGTGCGCCGGATGCCGGGTGGCCACCACGGCGACCACCGCGAACGCGCCGAGGTTGATGATCGCGTAGACCGCGAGGTAGGCCGCGGACCGGCTCAGCGTCTCGCCGATCTCCACGCGGGAGGCGGCCGCGACCGCGCCGAACGGCACCAGCATGTAGCCGGCCTGTGCCACCGACGACCAGGCCAGCAGACGCACGGCGTGCTGCTGGCGCAGCGCGAGGACGTTGCCCGCGGTCATGGTCAGCGCGGCCATCACCGCGACCACCGGGGACCAGGCCCCGGCGAGCTCGGGCAGCGCGTGGCCGAGCACCAGGATCAGGCCGACGAAGCCGGCCGACTTCGACACGACCGACAGGTACGCCGCCACGGCGACCGGCGCTCCGACATAGGTGTCGGGCACCCACATGTGGAACGGCACCGCGGCGACCTTGAACGCCAGCCCGACCACGGTCAGCAGGGCGCCGGCGACGGCGACCTGGCGCAGCTCGTCGCCGGCGGCCAGGGCGACGTCGATCTGGTCGAGGAACACCGACCCGGTGGCGCCGTACACCAGGGAGATGCCCATCAGCATGACCGCGGTGGAGACCACCGAGACCAGGAAGAACTTGACCGACGCCTCGGCGGCCCGGCGGTCTCCGCGGCGGAGCCCGACCAGCGCGAACGCGGGCAGCGAGACCACCTCGAGTGCGACCAGCAGGGTGACCAGGTCGCGGGAGGCGGCGATCACCATCGCACCGGTGGCGGTGGCCAGCAGCAGGAAGTTCCACTCGCCCTGCGGGGTGCGCCCGGTGGCGACCTCGGCGGTCTCCATCAGCGCGACGACCGCCACGCCGAGCAGCACGATCCCCCAGAAGACCAGGGTGAGCTGGTCGACGGCGTAGGAGCACGGCGCCGGGCCCTCGAGCACCGCGTCGACGCAGAAGGTCCCCCGCGGACCCGAGTCGCGGTAGTTCGCCACGGCCACCGCCGCGAGCAGTCCCGCGCCCGCGACACCGGCCAGCGTCAGTCCGGCCGGCACCAGCGCCGCGACGCGAGACCGGGGTGGCCCGGCGAACGCGTCGACCAGAAGCACCACGATCGCGGTGCACGCCAGGACCAGCGGCGGCGCGATCGCCGACCAGTCGATCTGCTGCACCACACCGGTCATCGGAAACCTCCCAGGAGCGCCACGGCCGCGTCGGCCACCGGCGTCAGCAGGAGGCCGGGCACGACGCCGAGCAGCACGGTCAGCACGACCAGCGGCGACCACGTCGCCCACTCGATCCCGTCGACGTCGCGGACCGCGGGGGCCCCAGCCGCACCGGTCGCGTGCGCTGCCCCCGCATCGGAGGTCGGCGTCACGGCCGCGCCTGCCCCGAGACCAGCCGCGACACGCAGTGGTGCGTCCACCTCGAGTCCCGGCGCTCCGCCTGCGGTGACCCCGGTCTGCAGCATGCTGCGCATCAGGGCGAGGAAGTACGCCGAGGTGAGGATCACCCCGAGAGCGGCGATGAAGGCGAGCCAGCGGTAGGTGACCTCAGGCAGCGCCGCGTGCTGGTCGACGGCGGCCCGGATCGCGAGCATCTCGCCCCAGAACCCGGCGAGCCCGGGCAGCCCGAGCGAGGCCATCGCCGCGAAGGCGAAGACTCCACCGAGCCTGGGCAGCCGGCCGTACAGCCCACGCAGCTCTGCGAGGTCGGTGGTGCCGAAGCGGTCCTTGATCGCTCCGGCGAGGAAGAACAGCAGGCCGGTGATCAGGCCGTGCGCCACGCTGGCGAACACCGCCGCCTGCACCCCGCCGACGGTGAACGTCGCCGCGCCGAGCACCACGAAGCCCATGTGGCCCACGCTGGAGTAGGCGATCAGCCGCTTCAGGTCGGTCTGCGCCAGGCAGGCCAGCGCGGCGTACAGGATGCCGACCACGGCGAGCGCGGCGACCACCGGCACCAGCAGCCAGTCCGGCGAGGTCACCGGCATCCAGAACCGCAGGAAGCCGTAGGTGCCGAGCTTGAGCAGCACCGCGGCGAGCAGCACCGAGCCGACGGTGGGTGCCTTGGAGTGGGCGTCGGGAAGCCAGATGTGCAGCGGCCACAGCGGCGTCTTCACCGCGAGGCCGAGGGCGACCAGCAGGCTGGCGGCGAGCGCGGTGGGGCCGGACGGGGAGTACGACGCGGTGACCTCGACGATGTCGAAGGAGCCGAACTCGGCACCGACGAGCAGGAAGCCCACGAGCATCAGCGCCGAGCCGATCACCGTGAACACCAGGAACCGGGTTGCTGCGCGTCGTCGCGCGACGGCGTCGTGGGCGTCGCCCCAGCTGCTGATCACGAACCACATCGGGATCAGCGCGACCTCGAAGAACACGAAGAACAGCACCATGTCCAGTGCCAGGAAGCTGCCGAGCACGCCTGCCTCGATCAGCAGCAGCAGCGCGGCCAGCGAGGCCCTGCGGCTCGGCCCGCCCTCGGCCGCAGCCGGCGCATGCCGCAGCAGCGACAGCAGTCCGAGCGCGAAGATCAGCGTGCTCATCAGCACCAGCGGGCCGGAGATCCCGTCGATGCCGAGCCGCCAGTGCAGGTCGAGCGCCTCGAGCCAGACCACGTCGACGGACCGGGCAGGCGCACCGAGCGGACCGTCGTAGCCGGCGTCGGAGCCGAGCACCAGCCACAGCGACCAGGCCAGCGTGACGAACCCGCCGACGACGGCCGCGGTGACCGCCGTGCTCTCGCGCCGGGACCACAGCGCGGTCAGCAGCGCGAAGCCGGCCGGCACGGCGACCAGCCCGTTGAGCAGAAGCCCGGTCATGCGGCCACCCCCGCGGCTACGGCGAGCGCGCAGGCGCCCACGACGACGACCATCAGGTACGCCTGCACGTTGCCGGTCTGGGCGCGGCGCAGCAGCCACCCGGCACCTCGGGCCGAGGCGCCGGCCCCGTCGGCGTACCCCTCGACCACGTCGCGGTCCCCGGCCCGCACCAGGCGTGCCAGCAGCTGCACGGGCCGCACGACACCGACGGCGTAGATCCGGTCGACCGCGGGGTGCGGCAGCACGAACGGGTGCCACGGGTCGCGGCCACCGCTGCGCCGCCACTGCCAGAGCACCACCGCGGCCGTGAGCGCGACCAGCCCGGTCATCAGCAGGGCGGTGACCGGGTCGAACCCGTGGTGCTCGCCCTCACCGAAGACCACCTCGGGGTAGACCGCGACGAGGCCGCCGAGGACGGTGGGGATCGACAGTAGGTACAGCGGCACCTTCATCGTCAGCGGCGCCTCGTGCACCTCCGCCTCGGTCGCCGGCTCGGCGTCCGCGGGAGCAGGCGCGCTGAAGAACACCAGCAGCCAGGCGCGCAGGGAGTACGCCACGGTGAGCACCGCGGTGGCGACCGCGGCGGCCAGCAGCACCCAGGCCACCCACGGCCAGACCAGGTGCCCGTCACGGGCCTCCCAGATCGACCCGACGACGGCGTCCTTGGTGAAGAAGCCGACCAGGGGTACGACGCCCGCCAGCGCGCCGAAGCCGACCGTCATCGTGAGGAACGTGTCGGGCAGCTTGGAGCGCAGCCCGCCCATCGCCGACATCGAGGTCGTGCCCACGGCGTGCACCACCGACCCGGCGGCGAGGAACAGCAGCGCCTTGAACGCGCCGTGGGCCAGCAGGTGCAGCACGCCGGCCTCGTAGGCACCGACCGCGAGGGCCGCGAACATGTAGGCCAGCTGGCTGACCGTCGACCACGCCAGCACGCGCTTGAGGTCGTGGGTGAACAACGCCGACAGCGCGGAGAGGACCATCGTCACCGCCGCCACCAGCGCGAGCACCGTGAGCACCGCGGGAGCGGAGAGGAACAGCGGGAAGGCGCGCGCCACGAGGAAGACACCGGCGGCGACCATCGTCGCGGCGTGGATCAGCGCCGAGATCGGCGTGGGGCCGGGCATCGCGTCGGGAAGCCAGGTGTGCAAGGGGAACTGCGACGACTTGCCCACCACCGCGGCGGTGAGCAGCAGGGCGGGCAGCCACAGCTCGTCACGGCCGAAGCCACCGGCGGCGATCTCGCCCATGACCGTGCTGATCCGGTAGCTGTCGAAGCGGACCCCGAGCAGGATGATCGCGAACAGCAGGCCGAGGTCGGCGGTGCGCGTCATCAGGAACGCCTTCACCGCACCGGCCCTGGCCTCGGGCAGCTCCCAGTGGTGGGAGATCAGGAAGTACGAGCACGCGCCCATCAGCTCCCAGCCGATCAGCAGCACCCACAGGTCGTCGGCGACCACGACGGTCGTCATCGCGCCGGTGAAGATCGAGATCAGCGCGGCGTACGACGGGTAGCGCGGGTCGCCTGCCATGTAGCCCAGGGAGTACACCTGCACCAGGAACGCGACCGTGTGTGCGAGCAGCAGCATCACCGCGCTGAGCTGGTCGACGTTGACCGACAGCTCCAGTGCCGGCCCGGCAGCGGACGTGCTCGCGAAGACGTGGCGCAGCGGCTCGGCGTCGCCGAGGTGGAGGAACGCCACCACGTAGGCCAGCGCGAGCCCGATGCCTGCGGACCCGACGGCGATGCCGCGCGCGGCGGTGTCGCCGCGGTGTCCGACCCACAGGATCAGACCCGCCGAGACGAACGGCAGCACGGCCACGAGCAGCACCACCCAGCTCATCGCGCCGCCCCCGGCTCGCTGGTCGAGCCCGCCCCGCTGGTCGAGCCCGTCCCGCTGGTCGAGCTTGTCGAGACCCGGTGCGCCGTCGAGGGGTCGGGATCGCGGTCGGCCAGCTCGCGCAGCTCGTCGACGTCGATGTGCCCGTGGGTGCGGAACACCCGCAGCACGATGGCCAGCGCGAGACCCACCTCCGCGGCGGCGATCACGATCACGAACAGCGCCAGCGTCTGGCCGCCGTGCAGGACGTCACGGAAGTACGCGTCGAAGGCGACCAGGTTGATGTTCACCGCGTTGAGCATCAGCTCCACGCCCATCAGCACGAGGATCGCGTTGCGTCGGACGAGCACGGCGTACACACCGATCGCGAACAGCAGCACGGCCAGCACCAGCGGCCACCACAGCGGCATCAGCGCTCACCCGCTTCAGCCGTCTCGACGGGCTCGACGAGCGGAGCCGCCCCATCCGTCTCGACGGGCTCGACGGCCGGGGTGTCGTCGCCCCGGGACAGCACGATCGCGCCGATCAGCGCCGCGAGCAGCAGCACCGAGAGCACCTCGAACGGCAGCACCCACTTCTCGAACACCGTCGCGCCGGTCGCGGCGGCCGACCCGACCAGGGTCTGGTCGAGGTCGAGCTCGACGTCCCCGAAGCCGGCGATCACCGTCACCACGAGCAGTACGCCGACCAGGCCGGCGACGACAGCGGCGGGGACCACCCGGCGCAGCTCGGTGCGCGGTTGCGGGCCGGTGGGGGCCTTGGTGAGCATCAGCGCGAAGAGCAGGAGCACGACGACCGCGCCGACGTAGATCAGCACCTGCACCCAGGCCAGGAACTCGGCAGCCAGCACGAGGTAGACCCCCGCGACGGCACCGAGCGTGACCACGAGCCACAGCGCGGCATGCACCATGTTGTCGGTGGTCACGACCAGCAGCGCCGAGCCCACCGCGACGAGGCCCAGCAGCAGGAAGATCGCCTGCACCCAGCTCATGCCTCACCCCGCTGCTCGGGGCGCTCTCGTCGGCCGAGCTCGTCGAGACCAGCAGCCGCGGCCCGTTCGGCTGCCTTCTCCGCCACGCCGAGCTCCTTGGCCGGCTCGGCGCCGGGGTCCAGCCCAGCGGGGGCGGGCACCGTCCACATCCACTCGCGCAGCCGGTCCTTCTCGTGGGTGAGCTCGCGGATGTCGAGCTCGGAGTACTCGAACTCCGGGCTCCAGTGCAGGGCGTCGAAAGGGCAGACCTCGACGCAGATCGAGCAGTACATGCAGATCGAGAAGTCGATCGCGAACCGGTCCAGGACGTTGCGCTGCTTGTCCTTCCCGCCCTCGGTCGTCGCGGGGATGGTGTCCTTGTGGGAGTCGATGTAGATGCACCACGCCGGGCACTCGCGCGCACACAGCATGCAGACCGTGCAGTTCTCCTCGATCAGCGCGATCACCCCGCGGGACCGGGGCGGCAGCTCCGGCATCACGTCGGGGTAGTGCGCAGTGACCGAGCGCCGGGTCATGTTGCGCATCGTCACCGCGAGACCCTGCAGGAGACCCTTGCCGGGGAAGCTCATGAGCTCATCACCACCACTCCTACCGCCGTGATCGCCAGCTGGAACAGCGCCAGCGGCACAAGGCCCTGCCAGGCCAGCCGCTGCAGCTGGTCCTCGCGCAGCCGGGGGTAGGCCACCCGGATCCAGACCACGACGAAGGCGACGGCGAACACCTTCACGAAGGTCCACAACCAGCCGAGCTGGTCCTCGAACGGTCCGCGCCAGCCGCCGAGGAACAGCACCGCGGTCAGCGCGGAGAGCACGACGATGCCGGCGTACTCGGCGAGCAGGAAGGCGGCGAACCGCAGACCGCCGTACTCCGTGAACGGGCCCATCACCAGCTCGGAGTCGGCGATCGGCATGTCGAACGGCGGGCGCTGCAGCTCGGCGAGGCCGGCCACGAAGAACACCACCATCGCCGGGGCCTGCCACAGCAGCCACCACGGGCTCCACGCCTCGACGATGCCGACCAGCGACAGGGTGCCGGCCGCCATCGCGACCGACGCGGCGGCGAGCACGAACGGCAGCTCGTAGGCCATCAGCTGCGCCGCGACGCGGATCCCGCCGAGCAGGCTGAACTTGTTGGCGCTGGCCCAGCCGCCCATCAGGGTGCCGACGACGCCGACGCCCATCACCGCGAGCACGAAGAACAGGCCGACGTCGAGGTCCTGGCCGACGAGTCCCGGCCCGAGCGGGATCGCCAGCATCACCACGAGATACGGCACCAGGGCCACGCCCGGCGCGAGCTTGAAGACGTTGCGGTCCGCCGCGTCGGGCACGACCGCCTCCTTCTGCACGAACTTCACGCCGTCGGCGACCAGCTGCGCCCAGCCGTGGAACGCGCCGGCGTACATCGGCCCGACCCGCGACTGCATGTGCGCCATCGCCTTGTGCTCCATCTGGCCGACCACCAGCGGCACCGACAAGAAGGCGACCATCACGATGACCACGCGCAGGACGGCCTCGAGGAGCTCACTCATCGGCGGCCTCCTCGGACGCAGGCCGACGGGGCGGGCGCGCGGGGCGCTCTCCCGGCTCGCTCGCACGGGGGCTGCGGCGCGGACGCGCAGCCGGGCCCGAGGCGGACGCCGGGGCGAGCGGGTCGGGTGCCTCGCTGCCGAGCACGCGGGGGCCCCACTGCTCGGGCTCGGGCACTCCCGGAGGACGGGTACGACGCCTCGACGGCGCCGCGGCCTGATGATCGGACTCCCCCGGCTCCTTGGCACCAGGCCACGGCTTGGCGACCCGGGAGGCGAGCACGAAGTCCTTGCGCAGCGGGTGTCCCTCGAACTCGGCAGGCAGCAGCAGGTTGTCGAGCTCGAGCCGGTCACCGTCGGGGTCGACGAAGTCCACGCCGAACATCTCGTGCGTCTCGCGCTGGTGCCAGCGGGCGCCGGCGTACACGTGCACGACCGACGCGACCACCGGGTCCTCGCGCGGCACGAGCGTGCGGACCACCAGGTGCTCGACACCGTCGGGTCGGTGGTCCGCCACGTGGCACACGATCCGGAACCCGTCGGTGAGCTCGTCGACCGCGGAGAGCCAGTCGAAGAAGGAGCAACCGAGGTCGTCGCGGGCGACCAGGAGGGCCTGCACCCAGCGGTCGCTGGGCACGTCCACACTGACCGGGCCGAAGCCCTCGTCGATCACGGCGCTCTCGCCCAGGGCAGCACCGAACGACGTGCGCACCTGGTGGAGCCAGGCCGGGGACTGTGCGCTCACGGGGCCTGCCCCGGCTCGGGCGGCAGCACCAGACCTCGGGTGACCGAGGCGGCACCGTCGTCGCGGTAGCGCGCGGGCAGCGACTCGCCGTCGATCTTCTCCTGCAGCTTGAGGATCCCCTGCAGCAGCGCCTCGGGCCGCGGCGGGCAGCCGGGGACGTAGACGTCGACGGGGATGATCTGGTCGACACCCTTGGTGACGCAGTAGGAGTCCCAGTAGGGACCGCCGGAGTTGGCGCAGGAGCCGAAGGAGATGACGTACTTGGGCTCGGGCATCTGCTCGTAGAGCCGCTTGATCGCCGGCGCCATCTTGTCGGTGACCGTGCCGGAGACGATCATCAGGTCCGCCTGCCGGGGCCCGGGCGCGAACGGGATCACCCCGAGCCGGATGAAGTCGTGCCGCGACATCGAGGTCGCGATGAACTCGATCGCGCAGCAGGCCAGGCCGAAGTTGAACACCCACAGTGAGTACTTGCGGCCCCAGTTCAGCAGGTAGCGCGCCGGCTTCGGCGCGAGCTTCTGCAGCGCACCCACCGTCGGCATCCCCAGCGGCACCGGTGGTTGAGGAGGCCGAGCCTGCGGGGCCGTCTCGAAACCACCGGTCGACACTCCGGTGGTCGAGCCTGTCGAGACCCCGGTCACGTCCACGTCAGCACACCCTTCCGCCACGCGTAGACCAGCCCGACGGCGATGAACCCGATGAACACACCCATCTCGCCGACCGACACCCAGCCGAGTCCGTCGAAGACCGTGGCCCACGGGAACAGGAAGATCGCGTCGACGGCGAAGATCACGTACAGGTAGGCGAAGACGTAGTAGCGCACGTGGTGCTGGGCCCAGCCCTCACCGACCGGGTCCACGCCGCACTCGTAGGTGAGCAGCTTCTCCCGCGTCGGGTGCGTCGGTCGCAGCAGTCGGTTGGCCGCGAACATCGCCACCACCAGCAGCGCCCCCGCGACCAGCATCACGAGCAGAGGCAGGTAGTCCGAGTAGTACGCCTGACCTGTGTTCTGGACCACGTGGCTCACTCTAGGGGGAACGGCCCCGGTCCGCAGGCACCCGCGCCAGGTCCCGAGATCGCGCCCTCCCTTGCCCTGGGGGCCCCAGCGGTTACCCTGCTGCGGTCGGACTCCGCCCCTGGCACAGCACCGAAGCAACCAGAACGGCCTCCCAGGCGTCTCACCATCGAGAGGCCGTCGGCCGCAGGGGCGGGTCACTCGGGAAGGACGACATGCAACGGGGAACCCGCTTCACCACCGCCCTGGTCACCGCGCTCGCCGTGGTCGCGACCGGCGCCGGCGCCGCATTCGGCGTGTTCACGCTGACCGACCTCGGCAGCGACGAGGAGACGCGCCAGGACGCCGCACCGGCGCGTCCGGTCGCCGTCGCGCCCGAGGAGCCCGTCGAGGCACCCACCGAGACCCCGACCGTCGATCCCGAGCCCGAGCCGCTGCTCGAGAGCGGCGACGAGGGTCGCACCGTGCGCAACCTGCAGCACCGGCTCTCGCAGCTCGCGTGGTACTCCCCGCCGCTCAGCGGCACCTTCGACCGCCAGACCGTGAACGGCGTGCGCGGCTTCCAGCGCAAGCGTGGCTTCGAGGTCACCGGCGAGGTCGACGAGCGCACCTGGCAACGGCTGCTCCGGATGACCCGCAAGCCGACCGCCGACGAGCTGTTCAACCGCTACGGCCCGGCCCTGTTCGAGGCCGGCGACTCCGGCCCGCAGGTGCGCGAGATCGAGGCCCGGCTGCGGCAGATCGCCTGGTTCTTCGGCGACGTCGACGACAGCTTCGACCAGCAGACCGTCGCCGCGGTGCGCGGGTTCCAGGGCAAGCGGATGATCCCGGTCACCGGTGAGGTCGACCGCCGTACCCTCGAGCTGCTGGAGGGCATGACCCGCGAGCCCAGCGCCGACGAGCTGGCCAACCGCGCGCCGGACCCGGCCGACGGTGCCCCCCTCGACCCGAGGTGTACGACGGGCAGGGCACTGTGCATCGACAAGACCAGCCTCAGCCTGCGCTGGGTGGTCGACGGCCGGGTGCTGAACTCCGTCGACGTCCGCTTCGGGTCCGACGAGCTGCCGACCCGCGAGGGACAGTTCGCGGTGAGCTACAAGTCGCGCGACCACGTGTCGTCGCTCTACAACACCTCGATGCCGTTCGCGATGTTCTTCAGCGGTGGGCAGGCGGTGCACTACTCCCCCGACTTCGCCGCCAACGGCTACAACGGCGCCTCGCACGGGTGCGTGAACGTGCGCGACTACAGCGTGATCGCCGCGCTCTTCGAGCAGGTCCAGGTCGGCGACAAGGTCATCGTCTACTGGTCCTGACCCGACGTGGTCCCGGAGGCCTCTGCGCTGCCGGGGCGGTCCGCCCGGCTCTCGAGGAAGTAGGCGCCGAGGCTGCCCGCCAGGGTGGCGAAGACGACGACGGAGAACCCGGCGAGCAGGACCTCGAGGACCCGGGTGAAGCCACCGGGCTGGCCGATCGGCTCACCGGTGACCGTCGCGAGCGCCGCGGCGTGCAGGGCGTCGCCGTACCGTTCGAAGCTGCCGAACTCGTACAGCAGCTGGCTGCTGCCGAGCACGGTGATCGCCGACACCGCCGCCAGCCAGCCGATCCGGCTACCGAGGATGCTGCGCGCCGAGCGCGAGGAGCGCACCGCGGAGGAGAGCACCCGCCCGGTGCGCAGCAGCCGGACCGCCCGGACCAGGCGGAGCACCCTGAGGAAGGGCAGGGCCAGGAAGCCCAGCTGCCACCAGTTGTGGCGCCAGAACCGGCGTTTGTCGGGAGCCACCACGAGCCGCGCGCCGAACTCGACGACGAAGGCGGCCCACAGCGCCCACCCGAGCACGGTCAGCACGGCACTGAGGGTGCTGTTGTCGTGCGCGAGCTGCTCCCCGAGCACGACGAGGAGGAAGATGATGCCGAGCGCGCTCATGACCGGGGTGAGCCGGTCGAGCAGCTCCTCGGCCCACCTCTGGCGTTCGGCCTCGGCGCCCCTGGTCGAAACGGTCATGACCCGTTGTACCCATCGGGGTATAGCCCGATGCGACCGTGATCCGGACCTTGCCGGACGCCCGTTGTGGCCGGTCGTAGCATGGCCGGTGAGGGCACCCTGAGTAGCGGGTCCGGAGCGCCGGGAGAGCGTCCGGACCCCATGGAAAGAAGGCGACAGCGTGACCAAGCAGGTCAAGCAGCTCGACCGCGTGATCATCCGGTTCGCGGGTGACTCCGGCGACGGAATGCAGCTCACCGGTGACCGGTTCACCCAGGAGTCGGCGACGTTCGGCAACGACCTGTCGACGCTGCCCAACTTCCCTGCGGAGATCAGGGCCCCCCAGGGGACGCTGCCCGGAGTCTCGTCGTTCCAGGTGCACTTCGCCGACCACGACATCCTCACCCCGGGTGACTCCCCGGACGTGCTGGTGGCGATGAACCCCGCGGCGCTGAAGGCCAACCTGGGTGACCTGAAGAAGGGCGCGACGATCATCGTCGACAGCCACGACTTCACCTCGCGCAACCTGTCCAAGGCCGGCTACGCCGAGAACCCGCTCGAGACCGAGGAGCTCAGCGAGTTCGCGGTGCACGCCTTCGACCTGACCGACATGACCGTCGAGGCGGTCAAGGAGTTCGGCCTGACCCGCAAGGACGCCGGCCGCGCGAAGAACATGTTCGCCCTGGGCCTGCTGTCGTGGATGTACGGCCGGCCGACCGAGCCGACCGAGACGTTCCTGCAGCGCAGGTTCGCCAAGGCGCCCGACATCCGCGACGCGAACATCACCGCGTTCAAGGCCGGCTGGAACTTCGGTGAGACCACCGAGGCGTTCGTGGTTCAGTACGAGATCAAGCCGGCCCCGATGCAGCCGGGCATGTACCGCAACATCACCGGCAACCTCGCGCTCGCCTACGGCCTGATCGCCGGCGCCACCCAGTCCGGGCTGCCGCTGTTCCTCGGCTCCTACCCGATCACCCCGGCCTCCGACATCCTCCACGAGCTCAGCAAGCACAAGCGGTTCGGTGTCACCACCTTCCAGGCCGAGGACGAGATCGCCGGCATCGGCTCGGCGCTCGGCGCCTCCTTCGGAGGCGCGCTGGGCGTGACCACGACCAGCGGTCCGGGCATCGCGCTGAAGTCGGAGACGATCGGCCTGGCGGTGATGACCGAGCTGCCGCTGGTGGTCGTCGACGTGCAGCGCGGCGGGCCGTCGACCGGCCTGCCGACCAAGACCGAGCAGGCCGACCTGCTGCAGGCGATGTTCGGCCGCAACGGTGAGGCACCGGTGCCGATCGTGGCGGCCCAGTCGCCCGCGGACTGCTTCGACGCCGCACTGGAGGCCACGCGGATCGCGGTCACCTACCGCACGCCGGTGATGCTGCTGTCGGACGGCTACCTGGCCAACGGCTCCGAGCCGTGGCGGATCCCCGACGTCGAGGACCTGATCACGATCGACCCGAACTTCGCCACCGAGCCCAACCACGCGTCGAAGGCTGCGACCGACGGCGAGCCCGACGAGTTCTGGCCCTACCTGCGCGACGAGGACACCCTCGCCCGGCCGTGGGCGGTGCCCGGCACGGCCGGCCTCGAGCACCGGATCGGCGGCCTGGAGAAGGGCGAGGGCCACGGGAACATCTCCTACGACCCGGCCAACCACGACTACATGGTCCGGACCCGGCAGGCCAAGGTGGACCGGATCGCCGACTCGATCCCCGACCTCGAGCCCGACGACCCGTCGGGGCGGGCACGCGTGCTCGTGCTCGGCTGGGGCTCCACCTACGGCCCGATCGGGGCGGCGGTACGGCGGGCGCGGCTGGCCGGCCACCAGGTCGCCCAGGTCCACCTGCGCCACCTCAACCCGTTCCCGAAGAACCTCGGCGAGATCCTGAAGTCCTACGACCGGGTCATGGTCCCCGAGATGAACCTCGGGCAGCTCAGCCTGCTGCTCCGCGCCAAGTTCCTGGTCGACGTGGTCGGCTACAACTACGTGCGCGGCCTGCCCCTCAAGGCGGCCGAGCTCGCCGACGCCATCAACGACCTGTGCGACTCGGTATCCTCCGCCGACGCCGCGCCGGTCGAGACCCCGAAGGAGACCGTGCGATGAGCACCCAGTCCCTGCCCTTCCCGGGCCTGTCGGCGATCCCGACGACCGACGTACCTCAGACCAGCAAGGACTTCAGCAGCGACCAGGAGGTCCGCTGGTGCCCCGGCTGCGGTGACTACGCCGTGCTCAAGGCCGTGCAGGGCTTCCTGCCCGACCTCGGCCTGCGCCGGGAGAACATCGTGTTCGTCTCCGGCATCGGCTGCTCCTCGCGGTTCCCCTACTACCTCGACACCTACGGGATGCACTCCATCCACGGCCGGGCGCCCGCGATCGCCACCGGGCTCGCGACGTCGCGCGCGGACCTGTCGGTGTGGGTGGTCACCGGGGACGGCGACGCGCTGTCGATCGGCGGCAACCACCTGATCCACGCGCTGCGCCGCAACGTGAACATGACGATCCTGCTGTTCAACAACCGGATCTACGGACTGACCAAGGGGCAGTACTCCCCGACCAGCGAGCTGGGCAAGGTCACCAAGTCCACGCCGATGGGCTCGCTGGACAACCCGTTCAACCCGGTCTCGCTCGCGCTCGGCGCCGAGGGCACGTTCGTGGCCCGCACCATCGACTCCGACCGCAAGCACCTCACCTCGGTGCTGTCCGCGGCCGCCGCCCACCGGGGCACCGCGTTCGTCGAGATCTTCCAGAACTGCCCGATCTTCAACGACGGCGCGTTCGACGAGCTCAAGGGTCCCGACACCAAGCAGACCGCGATCATCCCGCTCGTGCACGGCGAGCCGATCCGCTTCGGCGCGCCCGGCGAGGACGGCCTCGGCTCCAAGGGCGTCGTGCGTGACCCGGCGACCGGTGCGCTGCGGGTGGCCACGGTCCGCTCGGCGGAGAACCCCGACGGGGTCGACCCGGCCGAGGTGCTGGTCCACGACGCACACGCCGACGACCCGACCACCGCGTTCGCGCTGTCGCGGCTGACCGACCCGGGCTACCTGCACCAGGCCCCGATCGGGATCTTCCGGCAGGTCGACCACCCGACGTACGACGACCTCGCGCGCGGCCAGATCGCCACGGCCCGCGCCGGGCACGACGACACCGCCCACGAGCTCTCCAGCCTGCTGCACAGCGGCGACACCTGGACGGTGGTCTGACCCACCCCGGTGGTCGAGGAGGGAGCGAAGCGACCGTCTCGAAACCACCGGCCCGGGACACGTCTCGCCGGTGGTTGAGGAGGGAGCGAAGCGACCGTCTCGAAACCACCTCGCGAGACCGACAGAGGGCTGCTCCCCACGGGGGAGCAGCCCTCTGCGGTCACCTGGCCGGCTGAGCGGCTCAGTAGCGGTACACGTACAGGTACTGCCGGCTCGGCGAGGCCAGGAACGCCTTGTCCGCAGGCGTCTTGACCCGGTAGTCCCAGGTCGGGCCCACGCGCGGCGGCAGCGCGACCCGCACGCTGAACCGGCTGCGCTTGTTGGTGCGCACCTTGGTGAACGCCGTCCACCGGCAGCGCTCGCACTTGCGCTGCAGGACCTGCACCACCCGGTTCTTGTACGTCGGGACGACCCGGCCGAGCAGCACCATGCCGCCGTTCTGCCGGCGACTGTCGAGCTTGAAGTCGCGCAGCACGCGGATGCCCTTGGCGGCGCTGGTGGACGGGGTGAAGGTCAGCTGGGCGCCGTCGTAGTCGCGGGTCTCACCGGCGTACACCACCCGGTACGCGGCGTTCTGCTTGGCCGGCACGCCGTAGAAGGTGAACTTCCCGTCCCAGCCGTTCCCGGTCTGGTTGCCGACCGCGACCCAGCCGCGGCCCGGGAACTGACGCTGCAGGACGACCTCGGCGCTCTCCACGCCGAGCTGCTCGCCCTGGTAGGTCGTCTGCACCTGACCCTCGATGTCGAAGGTGTCGTTGTAGCGCAGCCGGTTCTTCTCCAGCTCGATGACGACCGTCGTGGACAGGGTCTCCGCCGCGGTCGCCGGCGCGACGACGGCAGCGCTCCCGGCCAGCAGCCCCACCGAAGCAAGTAAGGTCAGGAAACGATTGAAACGCATGATTTGCCCCCCATAGCGGCAATACGTGGGAAAATGTCCCGCTCACCCTAGAGCCTGCCCGATCGTGTGAGACACCGGGTCTCGTCAGCCGGTCGCCGCGGCTCTCCCTCGAGCAGACAGTTAGGCTCCCGTCGTGGCAGAGACTCGACGCGGCTTCCTCCTCGGCGCCGCGGCCTACGCGATGTGGGGTCTCTTCCCCCTCTACTGGCCGCTGCTCCGCCCGGCCGGAGCGGTCGAGATCCTGGCTCACCGCGTCTTCTGGTCGTTGATCGTGATGCTGGTGCTCATCGCGGTCCTCGGCCGGACACAGCAGCTCCGGGCGGTGCTGGGCCACCGGCGGACGTTCGGGATCCTCGCGCTCGCGGCGGTGGTGATCGCGGTCAACTGGGGCACCTACATCTGGGGCGTCAACAACGAGCACGTCGTGGAGACCTCGCTCGGCTACTTCATCAACCCGCTGGTGACCGTGCTCATGGGCGTCGTGGTCCTCGGTGAACGCCTGCGCCGCCTGCAGTGGGTGGCGATGGGGCTCGCCACCGTTGCAGTCGTGGGGCTCACCGTGGAGTACGGCCGGCCCCCGTGGGTCGCGCTGGCGCTGGCGTTCTCGTTCGGCAGCTACGGCCTGGCCAAGAAGAAGGCCAACGTCGGCGCGGTGGAGAGCCTGACCGTCGAGACGCTGGTGCTGGCACCGGTCGCGGCGGGCTACATCCTGTGGCTGATGAGCCAGGGCAGCTCCACCTTCGGCGGGGAGGGCGCGGGTCACGTGAGCCTGATGGTCGCGACGGGCGTCGTGACCGCCGTACCCCTGATCTGCTTCGGCGCCGCCGCGACCCGGGTGTCGATGACGACCATCGGACTGCTGCAGTACCTCGCGCCGACGATCCAGTTCGCACTCGGGGTGCTGCTGTTCGGCGAGGACATGCCGCCGATGCGCTGGGTCGGCTTCGGCCTGGTCTGGGTGGCGCTGGTCCTGTTCACCTACGAGGCGATCACGCACCGCCGGCGTCAGCTGCGGCTGACCGCGCAGGCCAGCGCCATCTGAGCACGGCGCCGGTCGACCAGAGTTCACCGGACAGTCATCTGCGGCACGGCTCGGGGTACCTTCCCGTCCCTAGCCTCGGCCCTGAACTCACCGTCCCAGGAGCTGACCATGACCATCACCCCGCAGCGTCCGCTGCTCCCCCTGCTCACCACGGGTCCGCACGGCTCACGCAGCGCGATGACCTGCCACTACCGCTGCGCCAACGCCTGCGACCACCCCGAGCCGAACCCGACCGACAACGAGTCGATGCGCGACCTGGTCGAGTCCTCCATCGCCAGGCGGTCGCTGCTCAAGGGCGGTGCGGTCGCCGGCGGGGCCCTCGTGATCGGCGGCCTCACCGGCGGTCTGCCCGCCGCGGCGGCACCCGCGGACCCCCGGCCGGCCGCGCGGAGGAGCGTCGCCGGGCCGTTCAGCCCGGTCGCACCCAACGTCCGCGACGCGGTCACGGTCCCCCGCGGCTTCGACCACCGGGTGGTGATCGGCTGGGGGGATCCGGTGGTGCCGGAGGCGCCCGCGTTCGACGTGCGCAACCAGACGCCCGAGTCGGCTGCGACACAGTTCGGCTACAACTGCGACTACGTCGGGGTCGTGCCGATCGACCGCACCAACGCGCTGCTCGTGGTCAACCACGAGTACACCAACGAGGAGCTGATGTTCCCCACCGGCAGCTACGACGCCGCGACGATCAAGAGGATCGCGATGGCCTCACACGGCATGTCGGTGGTCCAGATCCGCCGCAAGAACGCCGAGTCCGGTGCCTGGCACCGCGTCCAGCCCTCGCGGGCGCAGTACAACCGCCGGATCACCGCGCACAGCCGGTTCCGCCTCGACGGCCCGGCGGCCGGCGACCCGCGCCTGCGCACGAGCGCCGACCCCACCGGCACCGTCGTCCGCGGCACCTTGAACAACTGCGCCGGCGGCATGACGCCGTGGGGCACCGTGCTCAGCGGCGAGGAGAACTTCAACGGGTACTTCGAGGCCTCCGGCGACCTCGACGCCCGCTACACCGAGTCCTACGCCCGCTACGGCATCTCCGCCGAAGGCGGTGGCCGCGACTGGAAGGCCGTGGACCGCCGGTTCGACCTCAGCAAGGAGCCGCACGAGCCGTTCCGGTTCGGCTGGGTGGTGGAGGTCGACCCGACGTCGCGCCGTTCCACGCCGCGCAAGCACACGATGCTGGGCCGGTTCAAGCACGAGGGAGCCAACGTGGCCGTCGACCGCACCGGCCGGGTGGCGGTGTACATGGGCGACGACGAGCGCGGCGACTACATCTACAAGTTCATCTCCCGCGACAAGATGGACCGGGGCCGTTCCAAGCGCGCCCGCCGCCACAACCTGAACCTGCTCGAGCACGGGACCCTGTACGTCGCCAAGTTCACCGGTGACGGGCTCGGTGACGACGTGTACGACGGGACGGGCCGGTGGATCCCGCTGACCAGCGACGAGAAGTCGTTCGTCCCGGGCATGTCGGTGGCCGACGTACTCATCGACACCCGGCTGGCCGCCGACAAGGTGCACCCGACGAAGATGGACCGCCCGGAGGACATCGAGGCCAACCCGGTCAACGGCAAGGTGTACTGCGCCCTGACCAACAACTCCAAGCGCGGCGAGACCTTCCGCGCGGACGAGGCGAACCCGGTCACCGAGAGCATGGTGCGCGAGCAGCTCGGCGCACCGCTCACCGCGGCGAAGGGCAACCGCAACGGCTACGTCCTCGAGATCACCGAGGACGACGACCGCCCCGTGGCCCGGCGGTTCCGGTGGAGCCTGCTGCTGGTCTGCGGGGACCCCGAGGCACCCGAGACCTACTTCGCCGGCTTCCCCAAGGACAAGGTCAGCCCGATCAGCTGCCCCGACAACGTCTCCTTCGACCCGGCCGGCAACCTGTGGATCTCCACCGACGGCAACTCGCTGGGCTCCAACGACGGGATCTTCCGGGTCCCGGTCGAGGGCCCCCGGCGTGGGCAGGTCAAGCAGTTCCTGACCGTGCCGCGCGGCGCCGAGGCGTGCGGCCCGCTGGTCGGCCAGGACGGCCGGTCGGTGTGGGTCGCGGTGCAGCACCCCGGCGAGATGGACGGCGCGACCTTCGAGCAGCCGGGCAGCACCTGGCCGCACACCCACGGCTTTCCCCGACCCTCCGTCGTGGTCGCCTACCCCGCCTGACCCACCCCCGCCCGGGGCGCGGTTTTACCCAGTCAACTAGGGAAACCGGTACTTAGCACGGCGTATTCGCCATGGTAGGTACCGGTTTCCCACGTTAACGTGGGAAACCTGGGACAGGCGGGGCGACGCCGGTGAAGCGACGGGGGTCAGGACGTGCGGGTGGCGATGAGGGCGGCGAACGCGTCGAGCGCCTCGCGGACCGGACCCTCGGGGAGTACCTTCAGCAGCTCGCGCGCCTCGTCGGCGCGCTCGATGACGTAGCGCCGAGCCTCGTCCATCGCCGGGTGCCGCCGCAGCAGCCCGAGCGCCTCGGCGTGCAGCGCGTCGTCGGTGAGGTCGGCGTCGAGGAGCTCCAGGAGCCGGGCGTCGGCGGGGTCGGTGGACCGCTTCGCGATCAGCACCGGCAGCGTCGGCACGCCCTCGCGGAGATCGGTGCCCGGCGTCTTCCCGGACTCGTCGGACTCGCTGGCGATGTCGAGGATGTCGTCGGAGAGCTGGAAGGCGGTGCCGACCTTCTCGCCGTACTCCGTCAGCGCCTCCTCCACCTCGAGCGGGGCACCGGCGAACCGGGCGCCGTAGCGCGCGGAGGTAGCGATCAGCGAGCCGGTCTTGCCGGCCACGACCCGCAGGTAGTGCTCGAGCGGGTCCTCGTCCTCGCCGGGGCCCAGCGTCTCGAGGATCTGGCCCTCGACGAGCCGGCTGAAGGTCTCCGCCTGGATCCCGACCGCCTCGGCACCGAGCCGCGCGGTGAACACCGAGGACTTCGCGAAGAGGAAGTCGCCGGTGAGGATCGCGACCAGGTTGTCCCAGCGCGCGTTGGCCGACTCGGCGCCGCGGCGCAGGTCGGCCTCGTCCATGACGTCGTCGTGGTACAGCGACGCGAGGTGGGTCAGCTCCACGACGCAGGCCGCGGTGACCACGTCGTCGCGCGACGGGTCGCCGGTCTCGGCGGCCAGCAGCACCAGCAGCGGCCGGAACCGCTTCCCGCCGGCCTGCATGAGGTGCCGTGCGGCGTCGGTGACGAACCGCGCCTCGCTCTGCACGGCCTCGTCGAGGAGCTGCTCGACCTCGAGCATCCGGGCGCGCAGCCGTGCCTCGAGCCCGGCATCGAGGATCGGGAACGCCAGCGACGGCGCGGCTGGTGTTGTCGACACCGCGTACGGCTCCTTCTCTGTGCGACCGCCCCCGAGGGCGGTGCAGGTCAGCGGATGAACTCCCCGGCCGCGGCGGCCAGGTCGAGGACCGGACCCGGTACGACGCCCAGGACCAGCGTGGCCGTGAAGCCCACAGCGATCACGATAGTCGTCAGGATGCTCGGCATCGTAACCGTGGGTCCCTCACCCACCGGCTCGGAGAAGTACATCAGCACGATCACGCGGATGTAGAAGAACGCCGCCACCGCGCTCATCAGCACCGCCACGACCACCAGCGGCCAGGCACCGCCGGCCAGCGCGGAGGCGAAGACCGCCCACTTGCCGGTGAAGCCGCTGGTGAGCGGGATGCCGGCCATGCCGAGCAGCAGGAACGCGAACACACCGGCCACCAGCGGGGACTCCTTGCCGAGCCCCGCCCAGCGCGAGAGGCTGGTCGCCTCCCCGCTACCGTCGCGTACGACGGTCACCACGGCGAACGCCCCGACGGTCATGAAGCCGTAGGTGACGAGGTAGAACAGCACCGCCTGCACCGAGGTGATCCCCTCGGTGGCGCCGGAGCCCGCCTGCTGCGCACCGATCAGGCCGGTCAGGATGAAGCCGGAGTGCGCGATCGCGGAGTAGGCCAACAGCCGCTTGACGTCGGTCTGGGACAGCGCGATCACCGACCCGACGACCATGGTCAGGATCGCGATCACGTACAGCATCGGGGTCCAGTCCCACCGGGCGCCGCCGAAGCCGACGTAGAACAGCCGCAGCAGTGCGCCGAACGCGGCGATCTTGGTGGCGGCGGCCATGAAGCCGGTCACCGCCGTGGGAGCGCCCTGGTAGACGTCGGGCGTCCAGGCGTGGAACGGCGCGGCGCCGACCTTGAACAGCAGGCCGACCGCCATCAGCCCGATGCCGCCGAGCAGCAGCGCCTCGCCCCCGGCGCGGCCGGAGACGGCCTCGCTGATCGCGTCGAGCTCCATGGAGCCCGCGAACCCGTAGGTGAGGGCGACACCGTAGATGAAGAAGCCGGAGCTGAATGCGCCGAGCATGAAGTACTTCAGCGCGGCCTCCTGGCTCAGCAGGCGGCGGCGACGCGCGAGCCCGGAGAGCAGGTACAGCGGCAGCGAGAGCACCTCGAGCGCGACGAACATCGTCAGCAGGTCGTTCGACGCCGGCATCAGCATCATGCCGGTCAGCGCGAACATCATCAGCGGGAAGACCTCGGTGTGCTCGAGGCCGCGGGTCGAGGCCTCGCGTTCGGCCTCTGTGCCCGGCAGCGCCGCCGCCTGGCCGGCGAAGGAGAGCACGCCGCCCTCGAGCTGACGCTCGGCGAACAGCAGCACGCTGATCAGGGCGAGCACGAGCAGGGTGCCCCACAGGAACACCGTCGGGCCGTCGACCGCGACCGAGCCGGACGCGGCGATCTGACCCTTCGCGGCCCCGTCGGCGACGTCGTCGAGGGTGGTGCCGACGACGACGGTGACCGCGAGCGCCGCGACCACACCGCCGAGGGCCAGCAGCACCTGGATGAAGTACCGCGAGGTGCGCGGGGCGAACGCCTCGACCAGCACGCCGAGCACGGCGACGCCGGCGATGATCAGCAGCGGTGAGAGCAGGCTGTACTCGATGCTGGGAGCCTGGAACTCTGCAGCGAAGGTCACTGGTCGCTCTCCTCTTCCTCACCGGTGCCGGCGGTCGCCGGGACGTCCGGAGCAGGGTCTGACACGCCCACCTGCTGCAGGGTGTCCTGCACGGCGGGTTCGATGATCGCGGTCAACGGCTTGGGGTAGAAACCGAGCACGACGATGAGGACCAGCAGCGGTGCGAGGGCCGTGACCTCGCGCAGCCCGAGGTCCTTCATCGAGGCGACGGCCGGGACCGTGGGCCCGGTCATCGTGCGCTGGTACATCAACAGGATGTAGAGCGCGGCCAGCACGATCCCGAGCACGGCGAAGACGGCGTACCACCAGTTGTAGGCGAACGTGCCGACCAGCACCAGGAACTCGGAGACGAACGGCGACAGGCCCGGCAGCGACAGCGACGACAGGCCGGCGACCAGGAAGATGCCGGCCAGCACCGGGGCGACCTTCTCGACGCCGCCGAAGTCGCTGATCAGCGCCGAGCCACGGCGCCGGATCAGGAACCCCGTGACCAGGAACAGCGCCGCGGTCGACAGCCCGTGGTTGAACATGTAGAGCGTCGAGCCGACCTGGCCGTAGCTGTTGAGCACGAAGATGCCAAGCACGATGAACCCGAAGTGGGACACCGAGGTGTAGGCGATCAGGCGGGAGATGTTGTCCTGTCCGATCGCCAGGAGTGCGCCGTACAGCACCGAGACCACCGCGAGCACCAGCACCACCGGGGTGGCCCACTGCGAGGCCTCCGGGAACAGCCCGAGGCCGAAGCGGATCATGCCGAAGGTGCCGATCTTGTCGAGGATGCTCACCAGCAGCACCGAGGTGCCCGGCGTGGCGTTCGCGGTCGCGTCCGGCAGCCAGGTGTGCACCGGGAACATCGGCGCCTTGATCGCGAAGGCGATGAAGAAGCCGAGGAACAGCCAGCGGCCGACGTTCTGGTCGAACTCGATCTGGCTCAGCTCCGAGAGCAGGTACGTCGGACCGAACTCGCTGTCGCGGGACACGACGTACAGCCCGATCACCGAGGCCAGCATCAGCAGACCGCCGAGCAGGGAGTACAGCAGGAACTTCATCGCCGCGTAGGAGCGACGGACCCCGCCGAAGCCGCCGATCAGGAAGTAGATCGGGATCAGCGTGGCCTCGAACAGCACGTAGAACAAGAACACGTCGGTGGCCGCGAAGACACCGATCGCGAAGCCCTCGAGGGCCAGCATCCAGGCGAAGAAGGAGTTCACGCTCCAGCGGCCGCCGTCGCCGTCGTTCCACGAGGCGAGGATGACCACCGGCGAGAGGATCGCGGTCAGCAGGACCAGGGTCAGCCCGATGCCGTCGACGCCGAGCGCGTAGTGCGCGCCGAACGCCTCGATCCAGGTGACCTCCTCGGTGTACTGGAACCCGCCGCCGACGTCGTAGCCGAAGCCGATCACCGCGGCGATGGCGAGCGTGACCAGCGAGACGCCGAGGGCGACCTGCTTGGCGAGCACCCCGTCGGCGCGCTTGGGCAGCATCGTGACCACGGCGGCACCGACGAGCGGCACCGCGATCAGAACGGTCAACCAGGGAAAGCTCACAGCGACACCAGCCTCAGCATCTCGTCGTTCTCGGCAAAGTCTCGTGACAGGTTGCTCATCCGAGGTTCACCGCCAGCAGCACGGCCAGCACCAGGACCACTCCGGACAGCAGCGAGAGCGCGTAGGAGCGGACGAATCCGGTCTGCCAGCGCCGCATCCGGCCCGACATCCCCGCGAACGCGGCGGCGGTGCCGTTCACCGCACCGTCCACCCCGCGCTCGTCGAAGGTGGTGAGGTCGGAGACGAACCGGTTGCCCGGACGCATGAACAGGCCCTCGTTGATCGCGTCGCCGTACAGGTCCGCACGAGCGGCCCGGGTGAACACCGAGACGTTCGCCGGCGCCACGCGCGGCACCTCCGGCTTGCCGACCAGGAACCAGGCCAGCGCCACACCGGCGGCCACGACCGCGGTCACGATCAGGCTCATCACGATCGGGGCGACCGCGAGCTCGTGGTGCTCGGTGTGGCCGACCACCGGCTCGAGCCAGGTGACGATCCAGTCGCCGAGCAGCAGCACACCGCCGAGCACCGACAGCGCGGCCAGCACCATCAGAGGCACCGTCATCACCTTGGGCGACTCGTGCGGGTGCACGCCGTCGGCCCAGCGCTTCTGGCCGAAGAAGGTCATCAGCATCACGCGGGTCATGTAGAACGCGGTGATGCCGGCGCCGAGCAGCGCGGCGAGACCCACGACGAGGTTCTCGCCGAACGCCGCCTCGATGATCTTGTCCTTCGACCAGAACCCGGAGAAGCCCGGGAAGCCGATGATCGCGAGGTAGCCCATCGCGAAGGTGAGGAACGTGACCGGGACGGCCTTCTGCAGCGCGCCGTAGTGGCGCATGTCCACGTCGTCGTCCATCGCGTGCATCACCGAGCCGGCGCCGAGGAACATGTTGGCCTTGAAGAAGCCGTGCGTGAGCAGGTGGAAGATCGCGAACGCGTAGCCGGCGACACCGAGACCGGCGGCCAGCATCATGTAGCCGATCTGGCTCATCGTCGACCCGGCGAGGGCCTTCTTGATGTCGTCCTTGGCGGTACCGATGATCGCGCCCCACAGCAGCGTGACCGCACCGACGATCACGACCGCGGTCTGCGCGACCGGCGCCGCCTCGTAAACGAAGTTCGACCGCACCACGAGGTAGACACCGGCGGTGACCATGGTCGCGGCGTGGATCAGCGCGGAGACCGGGGTCGGGCCCTCCATCGCGTCGAGCAGCCAGGACTGCAGCGGCACCTGGGCCGACTTGCCGGTCGCGGCGAGCAGGAGCAGCAGGCCGAGCGCGGTGAGCACGCCGTCGGAGGCCTCACCGGCGACCGCGGACAGCTCGCTGAAGGCGACCGACCCGAAGGTGGCGAACAGGAGGCTGATCGCCAGGACCATGCCGATGTCGCCGACCCGGTTCACCACGAACGCCTTCTTCGCAGCGGCGGCTGCCGACGGCTTGTGCTGCCAGAACCCGATCAGGAGGTACGACGCGAGGCCGACGCCCTCCCAGCCGAGGAAGAGCACCACGTAGTTGTCCGCGAGGACCAGCACGAGCATCGCCGCGACGAACAGGTTGAGGTAGCCGAAGAACCGGCGGCGGCGCTCGTCGTGGGCCATGTAGCCGATCGAGTAGACGTGGATCAGCGCGCCCACACCGGTGATCAGCAGCAGGAACAGCGCCGAGAGCGGGTCGTAGAGCAGCGCCGCGTCGACGTTGAACGGGCCCGCCTCGATCCAGGACCACAGGTGCTGGCCGACCGCGCGCTCCTCCGCGTCGCGCCCCATCAGGGAGAAGAACGCGAGGAGGCTCAGCACGAACGAGCCGGTGACGGTGGAGACGCCGAGCCAGTGGCCCCAGGCGTCTGCCCGGCGGCCCGCGAGCAGCAGCACCGCGGCGCCGAGGGCCGGCAGCGCGATGATCAGCCAGAGCAGGGAGAACACCCCGTCGGCGGAGCCCGGCTCGATCACCGGGACACTCTCGGCCAGGGATGTCATGGCGGCAGTAGGCAACTTCTCGCTCCTAGAACTTCAGCAGGCTCGCGTCGTCGACCGAGGCCGAGCGACGGGTCCGGAAGATGGTCACGATGATCGCCAGGCCGACCACGACCTCGGCGGCGGCGACGACCATCACGAAGAACGCCGTCACCTGGCCGTGCAGGTTGCCGTGCACGCGGGAGAAGGTCACCAGCGCCAGGTTGGTGGCGTTGAGCATCATCTCCACGCACATGAACAGCACCAGGGCGTTGCGGCGGGTGAGCACACCGACCGCCCCGATCGTGAACAAGATCGCGGACAGGACGAGGAACGGGGTCTCGCTCATCAGCGCTCCTCCCCTTCGTTGCCGGTCTGGTCGGTGGTCGCGCCGGTGCTCTGACTGGTGCCCTCGCTGGGGTCACCCTCGATCGGGCCCTTCGGCGTGGCATCGGGACGACCCGGGATGTTCGAGGACCCGTCGTCGTGCAGGCCCCGGGTGAGCTCGGTGATGTCGTCGGCCAGGCGTCCGGCCGAGCGCACGGTGCCGCGCGCGGCGAGCACCCGGGAGACCGAGATCTCCGAGGGCGTCCCGTCCGGCAGCAGCGCAGGCGTGTCGACCGCGTTGTGGCGGGCGTAGACACCCGGGGCCGGCAGCGGGCCGGGGTGCTTGCCGGACTCGGCGTAGTCTCGCATCCGCTGGGCGGCCAGGTCGCGCTGGTTCAGCTTCGGCTTCAGCCGCTCGCTGTGGGCGAGCACCATGGTGCCCATGCCGGCGGTGATCAGGAGCGCGGCCGTGGTCTCGAAGGCGATCGCGTAGCGCGAGAACAGGAGCTGGGAGAGGCCCTGGATGTTCCCGTCGCTGTTGGCCTCCTCGAGACCGACGACGGAACCCACACCCACCTGGGCGATGCCCAGCACGAGCACCAGGCCGAACAGCACCCCGACGATGATCGCGAGCAGCCGCTGGCCCTTGATCGTCTCCACCAGGGAGTCGGAGGCGTCGACGCCGACGAGCATCATCACGAACAGGAACAGCATCAAGATCGCGCCGGTGTAGACGATGATCTGCACCGCGAACAGGAACGGCGCGTCCTGGAGCAGGTACATCACGGCCAGGCCGATCATCACCACGGCCAGCAGCAGGGCACCGTGGACCGGCTTGCGCGTGAAGAGCACGCCGAGTGCGGCCAGCACCATGATCGGCGCCAGCAACCAGAAGGTGATCACCGGTCGGCCTCGCTCTCGTCGTGGGCGGCACCCGGCTTGGTCTTGAAGGCGCCCCGGTAGTAGTCGGTCTCGTCCTCGCCGAGCAGCATCGGGTGCGGCGGCTGCTCCATGCCGGGCAGCAGCGGGGCGAGCAGGTCGGACTTCTCGTAGATCAGGTCCGCACGGTTGTCGTCGGCCAGCTCGTACTCGTTGGTCATCGTGAGCGCGCGCGTCGGGCACGCCTCGATGCACAGCCCGCACAGGATGCAGCGCAGGTAGTTGATCTGGTAGACGCGGCCGTAGCGCTCACCCGGGGAGAACCGCTCCGCCTCGGTGTTCGAGGCACCCTCGACGTAGATCGCGTCGGCCGGGCACGCCCAGGCGCACAGCTCGCAGCCGATGCACTTCTCCAGGCCGTCGGGCCAGCGGTTGAGCTGGTGCCGGCCGTGGAAGCGCGGCGCGGTCGGCCGCTTCTCGAACGGGTACTGGTAGGTGACCGTCTTCTTGAACATCGTCCGGAAGGTCACCCCGAACCCGGCGATCGGGTCCCAGAGCTGCTCCTTGAGCGTGGCCATTACTGCTGCTCCCCTGAGTTGGTTGCACCGGTGGACGTGAACGACGTCGCGCCGCGGCGGATCCGTGTCGCCGGCGCCGGGATCTGCATCGGCGGCACCGGGTAGCCCCCGGCGAAGGTGTCGGCCTCGGCCGCCTCGTCGGCGACCTCGCCGGCCGGGCTCTCCTCGCGGCCACCGCCGACGAAGAACAGGATCCCGAAGATGACCGCCAGGGCGGCCAGCCCGATCAGCAGGACGTCCCGGTCGACACCGCCGTTGACGCTGGCCCAGCGGATCGTGGCGACCGCGCTGATCCACACCAGCGAGATCGGGATCAGCCGCTTCCAGCCGAAGCGCATGAACTGGTCGTAGCGCAGCCGCGGCAGTGAACCGCGCAGCCAGACGAACATGAAGATGAACATCATGACCTTGCCGAGGAACCACAGCACCGGCCAGTAGCCCTCGTTGAACATGCCGTCGTTGATCGACGACAGCGGCCACGGTGCACGCCATCCGCCGAGGAACAGCGTGGTGGCGAGCGCGGAGACGGTCGCCATGTTGACGTACTCGGCGAGGAAGAACAGCGCGAACTTCAGCGAGGAGTACTCGGTGTGGAAGCCACCGACGAGCTCACCCTCGGCCTCGGGAAGGTCGAACGGGGCGCGGTTGGTCTCGCCCACCATCGAGATCACGAAGATCACGAACGACGGCACCAGGATCAGGCCGAACCACAGCCGCTCCTGCGCCGCGACGATGCCCGACGTGGACAACGACCCGGCGTAGATGAAGACCGCGATCAGCGAGAGGCCCATCGCGACCTCGTAGGAGATCATCTGCGCCGAGCTGCGCAGGCCACCCAGCAGCGGGTACGTCGATCCCGACGCCCAACCGGCCAGGACGATGCCGTAGATGCCGATCGAGGCGATAGCCAGCATGAACAGCACCGCGACCGGCATGTCGGTCAGCTGCAGCGGGGTGGTGATGTCGCTGAACGGCACCTTCACGACCGGGCCGAACGGGATCACCGACCAGGTCAGGAAGGACGGGATCACCATGATGATCGGCGCGACCAGGTAGACGACCTTGTCGGCCGCCTTGGGGATGATGTCCTCCTTCAGCGCCAGCTTCACGCCGTCGGCGAGGCTCTGCAGCAGACCGAAGGGGCCGTGCACGTTGGGGCCCGGCCGGTGCTGCATGCGGCCCACGACGCGACGCTCGAACCAGATGTTGAACAGCGTCAGCAGGACCAGCACCAGGAAGATCAGCAGGGCCTTGACGATGACCAGCCACACCGGGTCCTGGCCGAAGGCCGACAGGTCGTCGGCGGCCACGATCCGGTCGGTCATCAGCGGGCTCATCGAGGCGATGCTCATGCCAGGCCTTCCTTCGACGTACTCGGGACGACACCTTCGAGGCGGACCACCGCTCCGGAGGCGGCCGCGCCCAGCTCGCGCGAGAGCGAGACGCCGCTCGAGGTCGCCGGGGCCCAGACCACGTGGTCGGGCAGGTCGGCGACACCGACCGGCAGCTCGACCGACCCGCGGTCGGTGGCGAGGGTGACCAGCTGGCCCTCGTGGACGCCGAGGTGGCCCAGCGTCGCCGAGGACACCAGGGCGACCGCGCGGCGGCCGGTGGCCTTGAGGTACTCGTCGCCGTCGAGCATCCGGCCGTCGTCGATCAGCTGCTTCCAGGTGGCCAGCAGGTAGTGGCCCGGCGCCAGCTCCGGTCCGGGGACCGCCGTCGCGGTGGGGGCCTGCGCCCGCTCACCGTCCCAGGCGCCGAACGACTCCATCTCCGCGCGCGCCTGCTCGACGGTGCGGATGCCGAAGTGCACACCCATCTCCTCGGCGATGCCGGCGAGGATCCGGACCTCGGCCAGCGAGCTCGGCTCGTGGAAGATCTGGGTGAACGGCCTCGGCCGGCCCTCCCAGTCCACGAACGTGCCGGCCTTCTCGGTCACCGGGGCGACCGGGAGCACCACGTCGGCGTGCGGGGAGACCTCGCTGGCGCGGACCTCCAGGGAGACCACGAACTGCGCCGCCTTCAGTGCGGACAGCGCCAGCTGCGGGTCGGGCAGGTCGCGCAGCTCGACACCGGCGACGACGAGCCCCTTGAGGTCGCCGGTCGCGGCTGCCTCGACGATCTGCCCGGCGTCACGGCCGGGGCGGTCGGGCAGCGCGGTGACGCCCCAGGCCGCGCCGGCGTCCACGCGGGCGTCGGCCACGGCGACCGGACGGCCACCCGGCAGCAGGTTCGGCAGGCAGCCGGCCTCGACCGCACCACGGTCACCGGCGCGCCGCGGCACCCAGGCCAGCTTGGCGCCGGTGGTCGCGGCGAGCGTGGCGACGGCGGAGAGCGCACCGGGCACGGTGGCCATCCGCTCGCCGACCAGGATCACGCCGCCGCCATCGAGGGCGACCTCGCCGTCGTGGGCCAGGCCCTCGATCACGCGGGCCTCGTCACCGGGAGCGGTGCGGATCAGCGTGCCGCGCATCTTCTGCAGACCGCGGGAGGTGAACGGCGCCACCGAGAACACCTGGGTGCCCTTGCGGCTGGCCTTCCGCAGCCGCAGGAACACGATCGGCGACTCGTCCTCGGGCTCGAAGCCGACCAGGACCACCTTGCGCGCCCGCTCGAGGTCGGCGTAGGTGACCTCCAGCGACGTCGCGGCGACGTGGGAGGCGAGGAAGTCCGCCTCCTCCGGCGAGTGCGGCCGGGCCCGGAAGTCGATGTCGTTGGTGCCGAGCGCCACGCGGGCGAACTTCGAGTAGGCGTAGGCGTCCTCGGCGGTCAGCCGGCCGCCGGTGAGCACGCCGACGGACCCCGCCGCCTGCAGGCCGCGCGCGGCGACCGCGAGGGCCTCGGGCCACGATGCCGGACGCAGCTGGCCGTCCTCGGGGTCGCGCACCAGCGGGTGGGTGAGCCGGTCGGCCTCACGGGAGTACATGAAGCCGAAGCGGCCCTTGTCGCAGTTCCACTCCTCGTTGACCTCGGGGTCGAAGCCTGCGAGGCGGCGGGTGACCTTGCTGCGCCGGTAGTCGGTGCGCAGCGCGCACCCGGAGGCGCAGTGCTCGCAGACCGACGGGGTGGAGACCAGGTCGAACGGCCGCGCCCGGAAGCGGTACGACGCCGAGGTCAGCGCGCCCACGGGGCAGATCTGGATCGTGTTGCCCGAGAAGTAGGACTCGAACGGCTCCTTCTCGTAGATGCCCACCTGCTGCAGGGCGCCGCGCTCGATCAGCGCGATGAACGGGTCACCGGCGATCTGCTCGGAGAACCGGGTGCACCGGGCGCACAGCACGCAGCGCTCGCGGTCGAGCAGCACCTGCGCGGAGATGTTGATCGGCTTGGGGTAGGTGCGCTTCTGCTCGACGTACCGGGACTCGCCGCGGCCGTTGGACATCGCCTGGTTCTGCAGCGGGCATTCGCCGCCCTTGTCGCACACCGGGCAGTCCAGCGGGTGGTTGATCAGCAGGAACTCCATGATCCCCTGCTGCGCCTTGTCGGCCACCGGCGAGCTGGCCTGGGTGCGCACCTTCATCCCGTCGGCGACCTGGAGCGTGCAGGAGGCCTGCGGCTTCGGGATCGGCCGGCCGTTGCCGGCGTCCTCGACCTCGACCAGGCACTGGCGGCAGGCACCGACCGGCTCGAGCAGCGGGTGGTCGCAGAACCGGGGGATCTGCACGCCGATCTGCTCGGCGGCCCGGATCACCAGGCTGTCCTTGGGGACGGAGACCTCGACGTCGTCGATGGTCACCGTGACCAGGTCGGTCTTCTCGACCTCCCCGGCGGCTGCGCCGGACGGAGGGTTGGTGGAGACGCTCATGCGTTGGCTCCCGCGGGTGCGAAGAGGGTGGAGGCGGCGTGGTCGAACGGGCAGCCGCCGTGCTCGAAGTGCGCGATGTACTCGTCGCGGAAGTGCTGGATCGACGAGGTGATCGGGCTCGTCGCGCCGTCACCGAGCGCGCAGAACGCCCGGCCGAGGATGTTGTCGCACTGGTCGAGCAGCAGCTCGAGGTCGGCCTCGGTGCCCTCGCCGCGCTCGAGGCGGGCCAGCGTCTGCACCAGCCACCAGGTGCCCTCGCGGCACGGCGTGCACTTGCCGCACGACTCGTGCTTGTAGAACTCCGTCCAGCGCAGCACCGCGCGGACGACACAGGTCGTGTCGTCGAAGATCTGCAGCGCGCGGGTGCCGAGCATCGACCCGGCAGCACCGACGGCCTCGTAGTCGAGCGGGATGTCCAGGTGCTCGGCGGTCAGCAGCGGGGTCGAGGACCCGCCGGGGGTCCAGAACTTCAGCTCGTGGCCCTCACGCAGGCCGCCGGCGAGGTCGATCAGCTCCCGGAGCGTGATGCCGAGCGGGGCTTCGTACTGCCCGGGCCGCTTGACGTGGCCGGACAGCGAGTAGATCACGAAGCCCTTGCTCTTCTCGGTGCCCATCGAGGCGAACCACTCGGGGCCGAACCTGATGATGCTCGGCACCGAGGCGATCGACTCGACGTTGTTGATCACCGTGGGGGCGGCGTACAGGCCGGCCACCGCGGGGAACGGCGGGCGCAGTCGGGGTTGGCCGCGGCGACCCTCGAGCGAGTCGAGGAGCGCGGTCTCCTCACCGCAGATGTAGGCGCCGGCACCGGCGTGCACGACGAGCTCGAGGTCGTAGCCCGAGCCGTGGATGTTCTTGCCGAGGTGCCCGGCCAGGTAGGCCTCCTGCACCGCGCGCTGGAGGCGGCGGATCACGTGGAGCACCTCGCCGCGCACGTAGATGAAGGCGTGGTTAGCCCGGATCGCGTAGGCGGAGATGATCACGCCCTCCACGAGGGTGTGCGGGCTGGCCATCATCAGCGGGATGTCCTTGCAGGTCCCCGGCTCGGACTCGTCCGCGTTGACCACGAGGTACTTCGGCTTCGGGTTGTCCTGCGGGATGAAGCCCCACTTCATGCCGGTCGGGAAGCCCGCGCCGCCACGGCCGCGGAGGCCGGAGTCCTTCACCGCGGCGATCACGTCGTCCTGGGACATGCCCAGCGCGGTCCGCAGCGCGTCGTACCCGCCGCGGGACTGGTAGGACTCGATCGTCCAGGACCGTTCGGCGTCCCAGTTGTCGGTGAGGACCGGGGTCAGCGTGCTCACTTGTCGCCGTCCTTTCCGTCAGCCTCGGGGTTGGAACCCTTGCCGCCCTCGACGTCGGTCGGGGACTCCTCGAGCCGGGTCTCGGACTCGGCGCGGCGGGTGTCGGCCTCGGCGGCGGCCGCCTCGGCTCCCTGAGGTCCGCTCGTCAGCGCACCGCGACCGGTCTCGGGGGCGGTCCAGCCGCGCTCGCGGGCGACCTGGAGGCCGGCCAGCGAGGCGGGCCCGGCAGCGGGCCCCTCGTCGGCCCGGTCGTCGCTGAACCCGGCGAGGACACGCTCGGCCTCGCGCCAGGTGGTCAGCCGCGGCCCGCGCGTTGAGTGCACCTCCTTGCCCGCCCGGAGGTCGTCGACGAGCTGGGTGGCCTTCTCCGGGGTCATGTTGTCCATGAACTCCCAGTTGACCATCATCACCGGTGCGTAGTCGCAGGCCGCGTTGCACTCGACGTGCTCGAGGGTGATCTTGCCGTCCTCGGTCGTCTCGTCGTTGCCCACGTCGAGGTGGTTCTTCAGCTTGTCGAAGATCGCGTCGCCGCCCATCACCGCGCACAGCGTGTTGGTGCAGACCCCGACGTGGTAGTCACCGACCGGACGGCGCTTGTACATCGTGTAGAAGGTCGCGACGCCGGAGACCTCGGCGGCGGAGATGCCGAGGATGTCGGCGCACGCCTCGATGCCGCGCGCGGTGACCCGGCCCTCGACGCTCTGCACCAGGTGCAGCATCGGGAGCAGCGCGGAGCGCGGCTGCGGGTAGCGCTCGGTGATCTGGCGCAGCTCGCGCAGCGTCTCCTCCGGGAGACTGTTGCCGGCGGCTGCTCCGTCCGTCGATTCCATCTCGGCGCCCTCCTGAGGCTCTCGAAGGGTCATCGGTCGACTCCACCCATCACCGGGTCGAGCGAGGCGATGGCCACGATGACGTCGGCGACCATGCCGCCCTCGGCCATCACCGAGGTGGCCTGGAGGTTGGTGAACGACGGGTCGCGGAAGTGCGCCCGGAACGGCCGGGTGCCGCCGTCGGAGACCACGTGCGCACCGAGCTCGCCGCGGGGGGACTCGATCGGCACGTAGGCCTGGCCGGCGGGGACCCGGAAGCCCTCGGTGACCAGCTTGAAGTGGTGGATCAGCGCCTCCATGGACTCACCCATGATGTGGCGGATGTGGTCGAGGCTGTTGCCCATGCCGTCGGCACCGATCGCGAGCTGGCTGGGCCAGGCGATCTTCTTGTCCGAGACCATCACCGGGGCGCCCTCGAGCTGGGCCAGCCGGTCGGCGCACTGCTCGACGATCTTCAGCGACTGCCACATCTCCTCGAGGCGGATCCGGAACCGGCCGTAGGAGTCGGCGGTGTCCCAGGTGACCACGTCGAAGTCGTAGTCCTCGTAGCCGCAGTAGGGCTGGGTCTTGCGCAGGTCCCAGGCGTAGCCGGTCGAGCGCAGCACCGGGCCGGTCAGACCCAGCGCCAGACAGCCGGCCAGGTCGAGGTGACCCACGCCCTCCAGGCGGGCCTTGAAGATCGGGTTCTCGTTGCACAGCGCGGCGTACTCGGGCAGCCGCTTCTTCATCAGGGCGATGAAGTCGCGGATCTCGTCGAGCGCGCCGGGCGGCATGTCCTGCGCGACGCCGCCGGGTCGGATGAACGCGTGGTTCATCCGCAGGCCGGTGATCAGCTCGAACAGGTCGAGCACCAGCTCGCGCTCACGGAAGCCGATCGTCATCACGGTCAGCGCGCCGATCTCCATGCCACCGGTCGCGACCGCGACGAGGTGGGAGGAGATCCGGTTGAGCTCCATGAGGAGCACCCGCATGACCTGTGCCTTCTCGGGGATGTCGTCCTCGATGTCGAGCAGCCGCTCCACGCCGAGCACGTAGGTCGCCTCGTTGTAGAAGGGGCTCAGGTAGTCCATCCGGGTGCAGAACGTGACGCCCTGCGTCCAGGAGCGGAACTCCATGTTCTTCTCGATGCCGGTGTGGAGGTAGCCGATGCCGCAACGGGCCTCGGTGACCGTCTCACCGTCGAGCTCGAGCATCAGCCGGAGCACGCCGTGGGTGGACGGGTGCTGCGGACCCATGTTGACGACGATCCGCTCGTCGCCCTCCTCGGCCCCGGACACCACGGTGTCCCAGTCCTGGCCGGTGACGGTGAAGACCTTGCCGGCACTCGTGTCCGACGCCTGTGCGTACGGGTCCTGGGTGGTTGTCATCAGCTGTAAGACCTCCGCGTGTCCGGCGGTGGGATGGTGGCGCCCTTGTACTCGACGGGGATGCCGCCGAGCGGGTAGTCCTTGCGTTGCGGGTGGCCCGGCCAGTCGTCGGGCATCTCGATCCGGGTCAGCGACGGGTGGCCGTCGAAGATGATCCCGAAGAAGTCGTAGGTCTCGCGCTCGTGCCAGTCCGCCGTCGGGTAGGTCGCGACCACCGACGGGATGTGCGGGTCGGCGTCGGGGCAGGTGACCTCGAGCCGGATCCGGCGGTTGTGGGTCATCGAGAGCAGGTGGTAGACCGCGTGCAGCTCGCGACCCTCGTCACCGGGGTAGTGCACCCCGGAGACCCCGGAGCAGAACTCGAAGCGCAGCGCAGGGTCGTCGCGCAGCGTGCGCGCGACACCGGCCAGCTCGGCGCGGCGGATGAAGAAGGTGATCTCGCCGCGGTGGACGACGACCTTCTCGATGGCGCTGGCGATGCCGGCGGTCGACAGTGCCGACTCGAACGCCTCGGCGACCTCGTCGAACCAGCCGCCGTAGGGCTTCTGGGTGCCACCGGGCATCATCACCGGCCGGACGATGCCGCCGTAGCCGGAGGTGTCGCCGCTGCCGTGCACGCCGAACATGCCCTTGCGGACGTCGATGACCTCCGGCTCGAGCTGGCCCGGCTCGGCCGGCAGGGTGTTCTCGGGCATCAGGCCGGTGGCGTCGTCCTCGGTGCCGGGGGTCACCTCGTCGAACTCGGCCGGTTCCTTGGGACTCAACGCAGCAGGCCCTTCATCTCGGAGGTCGGCAGCGCGTTCAGCGAAGCCGTCTCGACCTCGACGATCTCCTTCTCGCGGTTCGCACCGAGCTTGGCGTGCTGCACCTGGTCGTGCAGCTTGAGGATCGCGTCGATCAGCATCTCCGGGCGCGGCGGGCAGCCGGGGAGGTACATGTCGACCGGGACGATGTGGTCGACACCCTGGACGATCGCGTAGTTGTTGAACATGCCGCCCGACGAGGCGCACACGCCCATCGCCAGGACCCACTTGGGCTCGGGCATCTGGTCGTAGATCTGGCGCAGCACCGGGGCCATCTTCTGGCTCACCCGGCCGGCGACGATCATCAGGTCGGCCTGGCGGGGCGAGGCGCGGAAGACCTCCATGCCGAAGCGACCGAGGTCGTACTTCGGACCGCCGGTGGTCATCATCTCGATCGCGCAGCAGGCCAGGCCGAAGGTGGCCGGCCAGAACGACGCCTTGCGGAAGTACCCGGCGACGCTCTCGACCGTCGTCAGCAGGACTCCGCTGGGGAGCTTCTCTTCAAGACCCATGGGTCATCGGCCTCCGAGGTGGTTGCGGCTGGGGGGTACGGCGGTCGGGGTCACTCCCATTCGAGGCCGCCTCGACGCCAGACGTAGGCGTACACGACGAACAGCGTGAGGATGAAGATGCCCATCTCGACGAGGCCGAAGATCGCCATGTTGTCGAAGACGACCGCCCACGGCAGCAGGAAGATGATCTCGATGTCGAAGATGATGAACAGCATCGCGGTGATGTAGTACTTCACCGGGAACCGGCCGCCGCCGATCGGCTGGGGGGTCGGCTCGATGCCGCACTCGTAGGAGTCGAGCTTGGCTCGGTTGTAGCGCTTGGGGCCGATGACCGCGCTCATGATGACCGAGAACAGCGCAAAGCCTGCCGCGATCGCACCGAGCGCGAGAACGGGTGTGTAGAGCTCCACCGCTCGTGCCCTCCTGTCTTCTTCGTCGAGTGTTGCCGTCGGGTCAGGCCGCGGGCGCGACCTTGCTCAAGGCGTTGATGATCCGGTCCGAGACGTCGCCGCCACGAGGGTCGGTGAGGTTGGCCATCAGCTTGAGCATGAACTTCATCAGGGTCTCCCGGGGGAGGCCGTACTTGGTCGCCTGCTTCATGAACGTCGGGTTGCCGATCATCTTGGCGAAGACCCGACCGAGCGTGAAGTAGCCGCCGTAGGCCGAGTCCAGCGCCGCGGCGTACTGCTCGAGCACGCGCTCGCGCCCGGCACTGTCGGGACGCGCGAGCGCCTGGACGATGGTGCGCGCGGCGATCTCACCGGACTCCAGGGCGTAGTCGATGCCCTCGCCGTTGAAGGGGTTCACCATGCCGCCGGCGTCGCCGACCAGCAGCGCGCCGCGCGTGTAGTGCGGCTTGCGGTTGAAACCCATCGGCAGCGCGGCGGAGCCGATCTTGCCGACCATGTTCTCGTCGCGGAAGCCCCACGCCTCCGGCGTGTTCGCCAGCCAGGTGCGCAGGATCTCCTTGTAGTCGACGTTTTGGAACGCCGCCGAGGTGTTGAGGATCCCGAGCCCGACGTTGGCGGTGCCGTCGCCGACGCCGAAGATCCAGCCGTAGCCGGGCAGCAGGTTCGACTCGCGCGGCTTGCCGTCCCACAGCTCCAGCCACGACTCCATCCACGGGTCGTCGTGGCGGGGGGTGCGGTAGTAGGTGCGCACGGCGACGGCCATCGGACGGTTCTCGCGCCGCTCCAGGCCGAGGGCGACCGCGATCCGGGCGGAGACGCCGTCGGCGGCGACCACGATCGGCGCGTGGTACTCGACCTCGTCGCCGACCTTGCGGCCGCGGTCGTCGACCGGCTTGGCGCGGACCCCGACCACCCGGCCGGTCCGCTCGTCGAGGATCGGGCCGCTGACCGAGGTGCGCTCGAGCAGCCGGGCGCCGGACTTCTCCGCGTGGCGGGCGAGGATCTCGTCGAGGTCCATCCGGGTCCGGACCATGCCGTAGGACGGGAAGCTGGCCAGCTCGGGCCAGGGCAGCTCGAGGCGGTGACCCGAGCCGACGATGCGCAGGCCCAAGTTGCGCTGCCAGCCGGGGGCGTCGAGGTCCAGGCCCATCCCGACCAGCTGCTTGACCGCGCGCGGGGTGAGCCCGTCGCCGCAGATCTTGTCGCGCGGGAAGGCGCTCTTCTCGAGCAGGAGGACGTCGACCCCGGCGTTGGCGAGGTGGTATGCGGTGGCCGAGCCGGCGGGTCCGGCGCCGACGACGATGACGTCGGCCTGCCGCTCGTCCGCGGTGGTCCGGCTCATCGTCGAGGTCCTCGTGCTCGGGGGAAATGTCCGATCATGTGACTTAGTGAAAACCTTCACTAACTGTCACGCTCGGACAGTCTAAGGCTCCGCGACACCCAGCGCGAACGCGGCCCCGGGGCGTTTCTCGGGGCCGATTTCGGCAACAGTTCCGTGCTCGAAATCAGGGCTTGGTGGCGTGATGCAGGGCGACGATCCCGCCCGACAGGTTCCGCCATCTCACCGCCTCCCAGCCGGCCGCGGCGAGGCGGTCGGCGAGCCCCTGCTGGTCGGGCCAGGCGCGGATCGACTCGGCCAGGTAGACGTAGGCGTCGGGGCTCGAGGAGACCGCGCGGGCGATCGGCGGGAGCGCCTTCATCAGGTACTCGATGTAGACCGTCCGCCACGGCGCCCAGGTCGGGTGGCTGAACTCGCACACCACGATCCGGCCGCCCGGACGGGTGACCCTGAGCAGCTCGCGCAGGCCCTGCTGCGGGTCCACGATGTTGCGCAGGCCGAAGGAGATCGTGACCGCGTCGAAGGTGCCGTCGGCGAACGGCAGCCGGGTGCCGTCGCCGGCGGTGAAGGGCAGCTGCGGCTTGGCGCGCTTGCCCACCCTCAGCATGCCGAGCGAGAAGTCGCACGGCACCACCTCGGCACCCCGGTCCGCGAACGGCTGGCTCGACGTGCCGGTGCCCGCCGCGAGGTCCAGCACGCGCTCCCCCCGCTGCGCGTCGACGGCGTCGACGACCGCCTTGCGCCAGCGCCGGTCCTGCCCGAGGGACAAGATGTCGTTGGTGATGTCGTAGCGCTTGGCGACGTCGTCGAACATCGCGGCGACTTCGGCAGGCTTCTTCTCCAGGTCGGCTCGGGTCACGGGGCAACCTTAGTCAGGCCGTAGTCTTGCCCTCCGTGACCACCGTGCCATCGAGCTCCCGCGAGGTGACCCCCCTCGTCGTCCGGACCGTGCCGGTCGAGGACCCCGGTCCCCTGCTCGCGCTGCTGCCGCCCGGTGACTCGGTGGCGTGGCTGCGCCGGGGCGAGGGCCTGGTGGGCTGGGGCGTCGCGGCGATGGTGCGCACCAGCGGCGGCGACCGCTTCGAGCAGGCCCGTGACTGGTGGCTGGCCCAGGCCCGCACCGCCGTGGTCCGCGACGAGGTCGGCCGGCCCGGCACCGGCCTGGTGTGCTTCGGGTCGTTCGCGTTCGCCGACGAGCCGGGCGACAGCGTGCTCGTCGTACCCGAGGTCGTGGTCGGCCGGCGCGGCGACGACGTCTGGGTCACCACGATCAGCACCGCGGGCATCGGCGCCGCCCCGACGCTCGCCGCCACCGAGACACCCGAGGCACCGACCGGGGTCACCTTCGTCGATGGCGCGCTGAGCGGCACCGAGTGGGAGAGCGTGGTCGCCGAGGCGGTACGCCGGATCGGGGCCGGCGACCTGGAGAAGGTGGTGCTGGCCCGCGACCTGATCGCCACCGCCCACGCCGACATCGACGTCCGCTGGCCGCTGAACCGGCTCGCCGAGCAGTACCCGATGACTTGGACCTTCCACGTGGACGGCCTGTTCGGCGCCACCCCGGAGATGCTGGTGCGCCGCGAGCGCGGGCTGGTCACCTCCCGGGTGCTCGCCGGCACGATCCGGCGCACCGGCGACGACGAGCGTGACCTCGCGCTGGCCGCGACGCTCGCCCGCAGCTCCAAGGACCTCGAGGAGCACGAGTACGCCGTCCGCTCGGTCGCCGACGCCCTGGCCCCGCACTGCACGTCGATGAACGTGCCCGAGGCGCCGTTCGTGCTGCACCTGCCCAACGTCATGCACCTGGCCACCGACGTGGCCGGCGTGGTGCACGACGGGGAGACCGCGACCTCCCTGGACCTCGCGGCCGCACTGCACCCGTCGGCCGCCGTCGGTGGCACACCGACCGAGGTGGCCAAGCAGGTGATCGCCGAGATCGAGGGCATGGACCGCGGCCGCTACGCCGGGCCGGTCGGCTGGATGGACGCCTCCGGCGACGGCGAGTGGGGCATCGCGCTGCGCTCGGCCGAGGTCTCCGGCTCGACGGTGCGGCTGTTCGCCGGCTGCGGGATCGTCGCCAGCTCCGACCCGGAGGCCGAGCTCGCCGAGGCGCAGGCGAAGTTCGTGCCGGTGCGCGACGCCGTCTCCGGCGTCTGACCGGGCAACCGGCACGTCAGGGCAGCGGGATCTCCTGGCCGGGCTCGACCCGGAGGTACTCCTGCTCCCGCTCGCCGAGCAGCCCGCCGACCAGGCGCTGGGCGAGGCCGAGCCCGCGCTCGTTGAGCAGCCCGTCGTGGATCGCCACCGACAGCGGGGCGCCGACCGCGCGGCCGTAGTCGATCACCTCGCTGATCTTGCTCCACGGCGCGTGCACCGGGAGTAGCAGCAGGTCCAGCTCGCCCGGCTGCTCGGTCAACGCGTCACCGGGGTGGAAGATCCGGCGGCCCTCGACCTCGAGCAGGTAGCCGGAGTTGTCGAACCGCGGCAGCTCGGGGTGGATCACCGCGTGCTTCTCCCCC
>JBMOMG010000165.1:0-15057 GCA_049323155.1 Actinomycetota bacterium
GTGCTCTCCTATGACTCCCGGGACCTGTCGGAACGGGTCCACGCGGGAGCGTGTCGGTCGTCGTACCGGAGTCCGGTGCGACGCAAGCCTGCGGTCGGGGCTCCAGCACACGCCGGCCTCCGGTCGCGATTCCTGCGCGAGACGACGGCCCTGCATCGCTGAAGCGCGGCGACAACCTCCGAAGTCACTCGTCGCCGGGGGTTCGCGTCGTCGCCCTCCGCGGTCAGCAGCTCAGTGGACCGAACCTGTCACCTTCGGTCAGCCTGCGTCGCGGTCGGGCGCCAACGGATCCCCTACCGTGCCGGTCCTCGGGTCGAGCGGACCCTGGGCCTGCCGCTCGTACAACGGAGCGGTGTCGACCTGGAGTCCGGCGACCTCGCGGAGTCCGGCGAGGATGTCGTCGGGTCTCACGGACGGGGTTCCGTGCCGTAGGACCACGTCGAGTATCGCACACTCACCACCTGATACCTCGCCAACGTGTGAGGTGAGCGACACGACCGCGTCGCGACAGTCGAACGTCCGCAGGCCCTTCTTGGTCATCCGCTGCACCGACACCTCGTCCGCGGCGAGGAACCGCGCGACGGCGTCGGCCGCGACGTCCGCGACGACGCCCGGCAGGCTCAGCCGCCAGCTGCTCGCCTCCAGCCGGTCTGCCAGCGCGCCCCCGTGGCTCTCCACGACCTCGAGCACGTCCAGGCCGTCGGGCAGCGACTCGTCCAGGGCGGCGTGCACGGCGGCCGGGTCGACGACCTCAGCCAGCGCGATCTCGAGGTACTCCGCCTCGCTCGCCGAGCCGGTCGGCGCTGCCCCGGCGTAGGAGATCCGTGGGTGCGGGTTGAAGCCCGAGGAGTACGCCATCGGGATGCGCGCGCGGAAGACCGCTCGCTCGAACGCCCGGGAGAAGTCGCGATGGCTGGTGAACCGGAGGCGTCCGCGCTTGGCGTAGCGGATCCTCAGCCGCTGGACCGGCGGGGCTTGCTGTTCGGGCTGTTCGGGCACCCGCACACCCTAGTCGGACTCACCTCCTGGTCCGGGGGCGCCGTCGCCGGCCCAACGGCGTCGTGAGCGACGAGGGGACGTGTACGCCGGCCAACCAGTCGGTCAGCCGGCCCGCCTCCTCCTCGAGCCCGCGGAGCCCGGCAGGATCCACGTCCTCGAGGAGGTCGAGGACGACCTCGCCGGACGGGACCTGGTGCCAGCCGCCGACCACCCGGCCCTCCCACCACGCGGTCGGCCCGGCGTTGCCGTTGCCGTCGAAGAGCAGCCGCCGGTGCGCACCGAGGTACCAGTCCCGGTCGGCCCAGCCCATCGTCGTCACGTCGAGGGCGGGCAGCAGCGCCGCCCAGGGTTCGACAGGGGGCATCGGCTCCAGGTCGTCGGGGAGCAGGTAGCCGGTGCCTGCGTCCACCGCGACCGGCACGGCCCCGAGCTCGGCCAGGGCTGCGCGCACCCGACCGAGGGTGGACCCGAACCACCAGCGGAGGTCTCGCTCCGTGCCCGGCCCGAAGGCACGCAGCCACCGGCCCACGAGGACCGCCATCGCCTCCGCCTCGGGCAGCGGCTCCAGGTCACGCCCGATCCAGGAACGCATCGAGGTCCAGGTCGGGCGCGACACCGTCCAGGTCCCGAGGTTGTGGGCTCGCGCGACCTGCCCGGCCGCGGCGAGGGCGTTGAGCACGTTGGGCGCGACCGGTGCCCGCCCGGGCCAGGCCGTGCCCTGCCCGTAGGGCATCGTCACCTGCAGCGCCGGGATCTCCGCCCGCAGCTGCGCGGACGTCGCCTCACGTCCGTCGGCGAGCGCGGCGAGGACCGCCGCCGCGGCCTCGTCGAACCATCGGGCGCCGTCCTCGGCCAGTCCCGCTCTCTGCACGGCGCGTGCCAGCGACCGACGCTCCGCGGCAGCGATCCGGTCGCCGACGGCGCCCTGCACGACGTCGAGGCTCTCGCGCGGCACGACGAACAGGGTGCGCCGCATGGCCAGCTGCTTGACGAGGGTGCGGTCGTCGTACATCGCCTGCTGCAGGTCCGCCACCGTCATCGAACGGGTCCGGGCCCACGCGGACAGGAACGCGGTGGGCGCCTCGCTGCCGTGCAGCCCGAGCAGCTCGCGGGCAACGGCGAGCGGCCCCTCGACGCGACACGAGGGCGCGAGGTGGTGCCGCCGGGCCAGCCGCGCCCGGCGCTGGTCCGCACTCACGCTGCGCACGTTGCTCACCCTAGGGCCCGCGGTGCCGGCACAGGTGTCCGCGGGACATACAGTGTCGCGGTGACGAGGCACACCCACGACGAACCCGCCGCCGCGGCGCCGGCCGAGCAGCACCAGGACACCCGCACCGAGAAGATCCTCGTGCTGGTCGGGATCGTCGTGCTCGGCTTCAACCTCCGCCCCGCAGCGGTCAGCATCGGGCCGGTCCTCGACGAGATCATCGGGTCCTTGCGGATGAGCGGCACCACCGCCGGCGTGCTCACCACCCTCCCCGTGGTCGCGTTCGCCGGTTTCGGTGCCGTCGCACCGGACCTGGCCCGACGGGTCGGGGCACATCGGGTCACCCTGGTCTCGCTGCTCGCCGTCGTCGTCGGCCTCGGTGTCCGTGCCCGCACCGACCAGGTCTGGCTGTTCCTGCTCATGTCGCTGGTCGCCCTCGCCGGGATGGCCACCGCCAACGTCCTGCTCCCGTCGCTGGTGAAGCTGCACTTCCCCCACCGCGTGGGTCTGCTGACCTCGATCTACACGACCTCGATGGCGATCGGGCTCACGCTGGCCTCGGTGCTGACCGTGCCGCTGGGCCATCAGCTCGGCTCGTGGCGTTGGGGGCTCGCCATGTGGGCGGTGACCGCCGCCGTGGCAGCCCTGCCGTGGATCGGCCTGATCCGGCACGACCGGACCCCGGCTCCGGTGCCGCACACCGTCACCCTCCGGCAGGTCGCGCGCACCCGGCTCGGCTGGGCGATGGCGCTCTTCTTCGGCCTGCAGTCGCTCCAGGCGTACTCGATCTTCGGCTGGTTCGCGCAGGTCTACCGTGACGCCGGGTTCTCCGCCTCCACCGCGGGCCTGCTGCTCGGAGTGATCACCGCGATGAGCATCCCGTTCTCGTTCGTGATCCCCTCGCTGGCCTCGCGGCTGCGGAACCAGACCTGGCTGATCGTCGGCCTGATCGCCTGCTACCCCGTCGGCTACCTGGGGCTGATCTACGCCCCGGTGGCCGGCGCCTGGCTGTGGGCAGTGCTCGTCGGCACGGCGGCCAGCGTGTTCCCCCTCGTGCTCACCCTGATCGGTCTGCGGGCGCGCACCAGCGCGGGCACGGCCGCGCTGTCGGGGTTCACCCAGTCGGTCGGCTACCTGCTCGCCGCCGTGGGGCCGCTCGGGGTCGGCATCCTCTACGAGGCGACCGGTGGCTGGACGGTGCCGCTGTGGACGCTGCTGGTCCTCGTGGTCGGCCAGCTCGTGGCGGGTCTCACGGTGGCGCGACCGTCGTACATCGAGGACTCGCTGCCCGCGCCCGCGACGGTTCGACAGCCGCAGAATGGGACATAATCCCTCTCGGGCGCCCGGCTGAGTCCGCGCTCACGAGCAGGCGACGAGGGGAATCGGGGGAAGCATGAGCGACCTGAAGGTCGACTACTACCGGTTGCAGGACAGCGTGACGACGCTGAGCCGGCTGAAGTCGGAGTTCGACGACATCGAGGGGCGTCGCGACGACACCCGCGACATCTGGGGGCACGACGCGGTGCGCTCGGCGATGCACGAGTTCGCGTCCAACATGGACTACAACCGGCGCAAGCTGTCGGAGGAGATCCAGACCGTCGGCGAGAAGATGGCCGGCACGATCGAGGCGTTCCAGGAGGCCGACGCGAAGCTCGCCGCGTCCTTCGACCAGGAGCGCGCCCGATGACCGCCCGCCCCGGCGAGTGGCACCTGCTCGACCACGACGCCGACCCGGTGCCCGGGTCCTCCTACGAGGTGGCCACCGAGGGCCGTCACTACAGCCAGGTCGCCACCACGATTGCGGGGCAGATCTCGCGGCTCCGGGCCCTGGCCGAGCCGGATGCCGCGCTGGTGGGTCACTACGCCGAGGGCCTGCGTGAGTCCTGCGACGAGCTCGCCGGGCACCTGGAGCAGATCGAGGACAGGTTCCGTACGACGGGCAGCACGCTGGTGGCGTACGCCGAGGACCTGGAGGAGGCTCGCACGAAGACCGGCAACGCGCTCGCCGAGGCCGAGGAGGCCAAGCGCCAGCTGGACGCCAACACGCCGCTCGAACCCGATCCCGGGCTCGCCGACGCGCCCAAACCGCAGCAGGACGCTGCGCGCGAGGCGGCCGAGGCTCGGGCCGGCCGCTACAGCCAGGCCGAGGGCGCGCTGGCCGACGCCAAGGCGTCGTGTCGGACCGCCATGAGCGCCTTCGACGAGCGCGCCGAGGAGGTCGCGAAGAAGATCCGTGACGCCTCCGACGACGACATGAAGGACAGCCGCTGGGACAGGTTCAAGGACGTGGTCGGCCAGATCGCAGGCGTCCTCGACAGCATCGCTGACGTCCTGGGATGGATCGCGGTGGGGCTGACGATCGTCGCGCTCTTCATCCCCGGCCTGAACCTGCTCGTGATCGCCGCTGCGCTGCTGTTGGGTTCCCTGATGCTGCACACCTTGCTGGCGGCGACCGGCAACGGCTCGTGGCTCGACGTGGCCTTCGACGTGCTCGGTCTCGCCACGCTCGGAATCGGGACAACCGCGGTGGCCGCCGCTCGCGTCGGGCGGGCCGCGACCCTGGCCGCAGCCGGCCGTGCGGCAGGACGACAGGCCTCCGCGCAGGTGCTCACCCGCGCCTCGTTCAACGGCGGACGCGGCCTGATCGGTGGCGCGCACCGGTTCCTGCTCCGCAACTTCTCCACCACCGTGCGGCAGGGCATGCGCAACGCCTACGACGACGCCTACCGAGGGTTCGTCAACCGTCCCGTACCCGGATCCAGCATCCGGGAGGGGCTCAGGGCCGGGCTGGACCGGGACCTCGCGTCGCTGGTCAAGGACCACCGGCTGCTCACCCGCGAGCTCGGCGAGGCAGCGATCGACCCGGCGTACACCCGCAACCTCCAGCGCGCCCTGGCTGCGACCTGGACCAGCATCGGCACGGATGCCGCCAGCAAGGTCATGCAGCCGAAGGTCGGCGACGTGTGGCATCCCTACACCTTCCCGCCCTACGGCAAGGCCTCCGACGCCCTCACCTTCACCATCGGTGGTCCGCTGTGAGCGCCGCGACGGTGGCGCGGTGAGCAGCGCGGAGCTCGACCCCTACCTGGACCTCGACCCCGACCCGGCGCTGTGGCTGATCGGCCCCACGCCGGAGCGGCCGGTGGAGCAGTGGCTGCCGGCGGCCACGGACGCGGTCGTCTCCGACTTCGGGCTCGGTGCGGAGCAGGCCCGCGAGCGTGAGCACGTCCGCGACGTCCTCGGACTCACCGCACGGCGCCATCCCTCTCCCCTGCCGTTGTTCGTGCTCCGGTGGCGCGAGCTCAGGGAGGTGCCGATGGCGCTGTTCCTCGGTCTCGTCGAGCGTGAGCCGGGCCTGACCGACCTCTGGCTGGACGCGGAGGACGGCGAGTCCGTCGAGCCTCCGGTCCGCGAGCCCGTGCCGACCGGAGCAGGTACGACGATCGAACGCTCGCTGTCCTACACCCACGACGGGGAGACCGGTCTCACGATCGGACTGAGATACGTCGTCGACACCGGCCACCCCGTGGCTGTCGTCCTCGCCCACACGGCGTCGGACTCCCCGGGAGACATCCTCGCTGCGGCGTCCGACGTCGAGGACCTGCTGCGCACGGTCCGCGTGCTCGACCAGCCACCCTCGGGAGGGCGCCGATGAGCGCCACGTCGTACCAGCTGGTGCTGCCCGCGCCCTGGGAGCGGATCAGACTGGACGGCTCGATCCGGACCCGGGTCCGCGAGATCGTGGAGCGGTCGGTGGCCCGGCTGCCCGGGGACCTCCCGCCCGACCAGGTGGCGCCCGCCCGCCGCCGTGTCGAGGAGGAGCTCAACCAGCTCCTCGTCGAGGCGCGGAACAACGGCGGGATCGACTACTACCTGCCGACCGAGCTCATGCACGGTCAGCAGCTGAACGCCAGCTTCGTCGTGAGCGCCGTCATCCCCGACGCGACCGCGGAGGCAGACCTGGTGCCACGAGTGATGGCGAGCCTGCTTCAGGCCGAGGACACCGCGGCGGTCACCGTAGGGGACACCACCTGGACCCGTCGCGAGCGCGTGCTGCGCCGACCTCCCGGCGGCCTCGTCGGCGACCAGGTCGACCTGCGCAAGGTCGAGTACCTCACCGCCGTGCCCGACGACGCCCGCCGCTGGGTGCTGGTCACCTTCACCACCGCCGGGGACGGTGACGTCGACAGCGAGGCGACCGCCCTCATCGTGGAGCTGTTCGACGCGATCATGAGCACCTGGCGCTGGGGCGCGGACCCCGCAGGGGGGAGCCCGGCCGCCGGCTCTGCCGCGGAGGCGTGACGTGCCCCGGCTCAAGCCGGCTCCGCGGACATCTCCCGGATCCGCGGGCTCAAGGGGCAGTACGTCGGAGCCTCTGCCGTGACGACCCTGGTGCCCGCGGCAGCCGTGTCGTTCATGTGGTGGGCGAGCCTGCCGGCCTCGTCGGTCCTCTTCGGGATCGGGATCGTCGTCGCTACCGTGCTGCCCGGCCCGTGACCTCGCACGGCCCCTGGTGCTGGCCACCGGCCCGGAGGTGCGTAGTCTGCGAGACTGCGCGCGGCGGGTGCGTGCGAGGAGAGGAGATGCGTTGGCGCGGCTGAGTCATCTCGACGCGGAGCGAGACCTCCAGAAGTACATCGTCCTCTTCCTGGGCTGGGCCGGGATCGCCCTGCTGATCCTCGGGGTCGCCGCGATCGGCTTCGAGCTGCAGGAGGTCTCCGGCGACGCGGAGGGCCCCGGGGAGTGGGTGCCGCTCCGCGCGGCCATGGGAGCCGTGGCCGTGCTGATCAGCCTGCGGCTGCCGCTGCTGGTGCGCCGCCACCGCGACGACATCTCCCGGATCAACGGGCTGAAGGGGCAGTACCTCACCGCGGCGGTCGTCACCGCTGTCCTGCCGGTCCCCGGCTCCGCGTTCTTCTGGTGGGCGGCGCTGCCGGCCAGCGCGGTCGGCCTGGTCAGCCTCGTTCTCGCAGCACGGGTCCCGAAGATCCCTGTTGAGGAGATGACCGAGACCATCGACTACCGCAACCCCGAGGCCTGGGGCGGCCCCACGTTCCTGGGGGAACGGTTCGTCTTCCTCAAGGTGATGGCGATCAGCTTCGTGCTCACCAGCGCCCTGGTGATCGCGCTCATCCTCTTTGCCACCTGACCCCGATGAAGCGGCCGGGCGGCCGGAGCGACGCGACGACGCCTCAGACCACCGACAGCGGCAGAAGCCTCTTTCCGGTGGGGCCGATCTGGATCTCGGTGTCCATCTGCGGGCACACGCCGCAGTCGTAGCACGGGGTCCAGCGACAGTCCTCGACCTCGGGGATGTCGGCGTCGGGGTCGGCCGCCGACAGGGCGTCCTGCCAGTCCTCCCACAGCCAGTCGCGGTCGAGCCCGGAGTCGAGGTGGTCCCAGGGCAGCACCTCGGAGTACTCCCGCTCCCGGACGGTGTACCAGTCCAGGTCGACCGGAGTGTCGGTCAGGCCTCGCTCGGAGGCGGCCACCCAGCGGTCATAGGAGAAGTGCTCGCTCCAGCCGTCGAAGCGGCCGCCGTCGCGCCAGACCTCCTCGATGATCCGACTCACCCGGCGGTCACCGCGGGAGAGCAGGCCCTCGATGATGCCGGGCCGCCCGTCGTGGTAGCGGAAGCCGATCGCTCGACCGTACTGCTTGTCCTCGCGGACCATGTCGCGCAGCTTCTTCAGCCGCTCGTCGGTGGTCTCGTGGTCGAGCTGTGCCGCCCACTGGAACGGCGTGTGCGGCTTCGGCACGAACCCGCCGATCGACACCGTGCAGCGGATGTCCTTGCGGCCGGAGACCTCACGACCCTTGGCGATCACCTTCTTGGCGAGGTCGCCGATCTCGAGCACGTCCTCGTCGGTCTCGGTGGGCAGGCCGCACATGAAGTACAGCTTCACCTGGCGCCAGCCGTGGGAGTACGCCGTCGCGACGGTGCGGATCAGGTCCTCCTCGGTGACCATCTTGTTGATCACCCGGCGCATCCGTTCCGACCCGCCCTCGGGGGCGAAGGTCAGCCCCGAGCGGCGGCCGTTGCGCGACAGCTCGTTGGCGAGCGTGATGTTGAAGGCGTCGACCCGGGTCGAGGGCAGCGACAGCGAGACGTTGGAGCCGTCGTACCGGTCCGCGAGGCCCTTGGCCACCTCCCCGATCTCGGTGTGGTCGGCGCTGGACAGCGACAGCAGACCGACCTCCTCGAAGCCGGACTTGCGGATGCCGTTCTCGACCATGTCGCCGATCGTGGTGATCGAGCGCTCCCGCACCGGGCGGGTGATCATCCCGGCCTGGCAGAACCGGCAGCCGCGGGTGCAGCCACGGAAGATCTCCACCGAGAAGCGCTCGTGGACGGTCTCGGCCAGCGGCACCAACGGCTTCCGCGGGTACGGCCAGGAGTCGAGGTCCATCAGCGTGTGCTTGTGCACCCGCCACGGCACACCGGAGGTGTTCGGCGCCACCCGCTTGATGCGACCGTCGGGCAGGTAGTCGACGTCGTAGAACTTCGGGACGTAGACGCCGCCGGAGACCGCGAGCCGGTAGAGCAGCTCGTCGCGCGGGGTACGCCCGCCGAGACCTGGACAGCCTTCGGCCTTCCACTCCCGGATCACCTCGGAGATCGCCAGCACGATCTCCTCGCCGTCGCCGAGGACCGCGGCGTCGATGAAGTCCGCAATCGGCTCTGGGTTGAACGCCGCGTGCCCGCCGGCGAGCACGATCGGGTCCTCCTCGCCGCGGTCCACCGCGTGCAGCGGGATGCCGGCGAGGTCGATCGCGGTCAGCATGTTGGTGTAGCCGAGCTCGGTGGCGAACGAGATGCCGAGCACGTCGAAGGCCCGGACCGGCCGGTGATGTTCGAGGGTGAACTGCGGGATGCCGTGCTCCCGCATGACCTTCTCCATGTCCGGCCAGACGGCGTAGGTGCGCTCGGCGGCGATCCAGTCGCGCTCGTTGAGCACCTCGTAGAGGATCTGCACGCCCTGGTTGGGCTGGCCGACCTCGTAGGCGTCGGGGTACATCAGCGCCCACCGGACGTCGACCGCGGCCCAGTCCTTCAAGGTGGCGTTGAGCTCGCCGCCGACGTACTGGATCGGCTTCTGCACCGACGGCAGCAGCGGCTCGAGTCGCGGGAAGAGTGACTCGGCGTGGGGCGCGGGCATGCAGGAACCTCTCGAAGTCTGTTGTGGGGTCCCGACAAGGGTACGACGCTCACCCCGGAGGTTCTAACCCCGCGCAGGCGCTACTCCGGCTCGGCGAGCTCGCGCAGCGCGGCCTCCGCCTTGGCCAGCTCCTCCCGCGCGAGCGCGATCAGGTCGGCCAGGCCCTGGGTGCCGAAACGGTTGCTGATGTTGGCCACCGCCTCGATGATCACAGGGTCGACGTTCTCCGGCGGCGTGGTGCTCTCGGTCATCGGGCCATCCTGGCCCGTAGGCCGGGGACCGTCCACTACCTCGCGCGCAGCGTGTCACGGGTCTCGACAGACCCCCTGGACTGCAAGGGGGGCTACTCGGACGCGGACGCCTCGAGCGCGGAGAACAGGTCGGGCTCCTCGACGACCTGACCCGGACGGGACTCCGGGTGCCTGGCCTCGGAGCCGGCGAACCCGGGACCCGGGTCTGGGGCGGTGCCGTCCTTCCACGAAACCGCCGCAGCATTGGCGAGCCGGTCCGCCGCCTCGTTCAGCAGGTGTCCCGTGTGGCCCTTCACCCATTCGAACCGCACCCGACGGCCACGCATCGCCACGTCGAGCGCCTTCATGATCTCGACGTTCAGGACGGGCTTGCCGTCCCCCTTCCGCCAGCCTCGCCGCTTCCATCCAGGCATCCACTTGGTGATCGAGTTGATCGCGTAGGTGCTGTCGCAGAAGACGTGCAGGTCGTCGGTCAGGTGTGCGGTCTGCAGGAGCAGGTCGAGCACGGCGGTCAGCTCGGCCATGTTGTTCGTCCCGTGAGCCCAGCCTCCGACGGCCCAGCACTCCTCGTCGACGTACCAACCCCATCCCGCTGGGCCCGGGTTGCCGAGGGCCGAACCGTCTGCTGCCGCGATGATCGTCACGGCCGCGCATTCTGCCACGACGCCAGACCGTCCGGTGCCGCCAGAAGGCGCGACGTTCGTGGCGAGCTCGCGGTCCGACCGCCCGGCTCCGTCCGGCGCGAGCGGGTGACGTCCTCAGCCCTTGACGTAGGAGAGCTTCTCGCGGACCTTCCCGTCGCGGAACGCGATCAGGTCCACGCCACGGACATGTCCCTGCGTCCCGTCCGGCTCGCTCCAGGTGAACAGCCAGCGCACGACAGCGCGGTCCTTGCAGACGAGGGACTCCTCCTCGGTGAAGACGGGGTCGTTGGTCTCTGTGAACAGCGTCTCCCACACCCGGCGTACCGCCTCTGCTCCTTCGTGGCGCACGCCATCGGGAGCGGGCGAGGTCGACTCGAAGACGCAGTCCTCGGTCATCAGCGCCATGATCCGGTCGACGTCACGGGCTGCGAAGGCCGCGGAGAATCGCATCAGCACCGCGTGATTGCTGCCCCAGTCGGCGTCGCGTCCGAACGCCGCCAGGAGGTCCCCCTGCAGGTCCCCGGACCTCGAGGCAGGCGGCCCGATCAGCCCGGCGGACCTCATCAGCTCCTCCTGACCCTCGAACCAGCGGGCGACCTCGGCGACCAGCTGCGGGTCGAGGCGGGTCTCGCCGGTCGTGGCGGCTGCGAGGTCCCAGGCGTGGATCAGGTGGTCCGAGGCGAGCTGACGGACATACTCGGCCGAGTCCGTGTCCCCGAAGGAGAGGTGGACCATCTCCCCGCGCGGAAGCCGCTCCGCGACGACGGAGACGGCCTGCTTCGCGGCATCCAGCGCGGCGGTGACGGGGTCGTCCCCGAGCAGGTCGCCGTCGAAGCGGTCGCCGACCGCGGCGATCGTGCGCCCCCGCATCAGGGGCGCGGTCCACAGATCCTCTCCCATCACGTGGTTGACGAGGTCTCGGACCGTCCATCCGGCGCAGGGCGTCGGGTCGTCCCACTGATCACTGTGAACGGCGTTCACCCGGTCCGCCCAGCACTCGACGGTGCGGTGGTACAGCGTGTTCAGATCCATGGCCGCTCCTCCTCCAGGACCCAGCGTGCTCCGCGTCCCGATGTGCGTCCAGAGGGACGTTCCCCACGACCCGGGTCAACCGTCGAGGCGAACCGCGTTCGCCTAGAAGCGGGAGCGCGCCAGACGGCCGCGCGCCATGCCGAGGCCGAGGGACCGGTCGGTGCGCAGGTGGATGTTCTGGAGCAGCCCGACCGCCATCAGGCCGGCGAACATCGACGAGCCGCCGTAGGACACCAGCGGCAGCGGCACCCCGGTGACCGGCATGATGCCCAGGCACATCCCGATGTTCTGGAACGCCTGGAAGCCCAGCCAGCAGGCGATCCCGCCTGCGGCGAGCCGGCCGAACAGGTCGTCGGCGTGGGCGGCGATGGTCAGGGCGCGCCACAGCACGACCCCGAGCAGCGCGATCAGCAGCCCCGCGCCGACCAGGCCGAGCTCCTCCCCCGCGACGGTGAAGATGAAGTCGGTGTGCTGCTCGGGCACGAACCCGGACTGGGTCTGGGACCCGTCGAAGAGCCCCTGACCGAAGACCCCGCCGTTGCCGATCGCGATCCGGGCCTGCTCGGTGTTGTAGCCGGCCCCCCGCGGGTCGAGCCCGGGGTTGGTGAAGGCCAGGAAACGGTCGACCTGGTAGTCCTTCAGCACCCCGGCCTGCACCGCGAGCAGGGCTCCCCCGACCGCTCCCCCGGCCAGCCCGGCCAGCCAGCGGCGGGGTGCACCGGAGACGGCGACCACGCCGAACACCGTGGCCGACAGCACCAGCATCGTGCCGAGGTCGGGCTGCAGGAGGATCAGCGCGGCCGGCAGCCCCGCGATCGCGAGCATCCCCACCACGTCGAGGTGCCGGACCTGCCGCTGCTTCCACGAGCCCTCGGTGCGCTCGGCGACGAACAGCGCCATCGCGACGACCACGGCGAGCTTGGCGAACTCAGCCGGCTGGATCGACATCCCGCCGAGCACCAGCCAGGAGCGCGACCCGTTGATCGTGCTGCCCATGACGAGGACCAGCACCAGGCCGGCCACGGAGGCGGCGTACACGAGCGGGGCGAGGATCCGCACCCAGCGGTGGTCGGTGGCCATGATCATCACGCCGAGCACGGTGCCGATCGCGATGTTGACCAGCTGCTTCTTCAGGTAGGCGGTGGGGACGCCGCCGGTGAGATCGTCACGGCTGACCGTGGCCGACCACACCAGCAGCGTGCCGATCACGAGCAGGCCGGCGACGGCGAGCATCAACAGCCAGTCCAGGCGTGGCACGCGGGCCCCGCGTTCGATTCGGACGGCGCGGGTTCTCGGCGCGGTGGCGAGGCTCATGACCGGCGCCTCCTGTCCTTGCGGGGCGGTTGTGCCGGCGGGAGGATCGCGCCGTCGTCGGCGAACACGGGGAGACCGGCGGGAGGCACGGCCCCGGGCAGCGCGGCCTTCGCCGGCACGACCCTGTCGCCGCGGACGCCGTACAGGGTCTCCCAGATCTTGCGGATCGCCGGTCCGGACGTGCCCGACCCGGTGCCGCCCTGGGACACCATCATCACCACGGCGTAGCGGTCGTCGTAGGAGGCGACCCAGGACGTGCTCTGCTTGCCGTAGACCTCGGCGGACCCGGTCTTGGAGCGGATCTTGACCTTGTCGAGCGGGAAGTCGAGCAGCCGCCACGACATCGTGCCGCGCTCGGAGACCCCGCGCAGCGCCTGGTCGATGTAGCGCAGGTGCCGCTCGGCGACCTTGACGCTGCCCGCCCTCTTCGGCTTGATCTCCCGGATCACGTTGCCGTCGGGGTCGACGACCGCCTTGGCCACCCGGGGCTCCCACAGCGTGCCGCCGTTGGCCAGGCTCGCGTAGGCGCGGGCGAGCTGGAGCGGGGTGACGATCGTGTCGCCCTGGCCGATCGCGAAGTTCACCGCGTCACCGGCGCGGTAGGCGTATCCCTCGGCGCAGAACTCGCGCGCGAAGCGGTGCAGGAAGTCGTTGCCGTCGCGTCGGCCGATCTTGCAGTAATAGTCCTTGTTGGCCTCGTAGTAGTCGCGCTTCCACTGCCGGTCGGCGATCCGCCCGCTGGCCTCGCCGGGCAGGTCGATGCCGGTCTCCTCGCCGAAGCCGAACCGCTTGGCGATGGCCACGAGCGGGTCCTTGGCCTCGAGGTCGTCGACGTCGCTGCCCCACTTCTGCCAGTAGTTGTAGCCGATCCGGTAGAAGAAGGTGTTGCAGGAGACCTCGAGCGCCTTGTCGAACCCGATCGAGCCGTAGGCACCCGACTCGTAGTTCTTGAAGGCCCGGTTGCCGACGGTGAACGACGAGGAGCAGGCCAGCCGGCTGTCCTGGCTGTAGCCGTTCTCCAGCGCCCCGGCGGTCATGAACGGTTTCCACGTCGACCCGGGCGCGAACTGCCCCTGGGTGGCCCGGAACAGCAGCGGGGTGCCGGCCTCGGCGGAGTACAGCCGCGCGAGCTGGTCGTTGCTGATCCCGCCGACCCACACGCTGGGGTCGTACGTCGGGTAGCCGGCCATCGCGACCACCCGGCCGTTGGTGACGTCGAGCACCACCGCGGCACCGGAGTCGGCGGCGTACTTGCGGCCCGTGACCTTGTCGACGGTGCGCCGCGCGGTCTTGATGGTCGACTCGAGCTGCTGCTCGACGACGGCCTGCACCCGGGCGTCGATCGAGGTGACCAGGGTGTCGCCGGCCTTCGCCTCGATCTCGCCGGAGTCACCGAGCACCCTGCCCATGCTGTCGACGGCCACCCGCTTGTAACCCGGCTCGCCGCGCAGGTACTCGTCGTACTGCTTCTCCACCCCGGCGCGGCCGACCACCGACGCGCCGTGCACCGAGGTGTCACCCTCGGCCTCGGCCTCGTCGAGCTCCTCCTCGGTGATCGGGCTGAGGTAGCCGAGCAGGTGGGCGGCGTTGATGCCGTACGGCGACGGGTAGGCGCGCACGCTGGTGGACTCGGCGAGCACCGCGGGGAAGTCCTCGCTCTGCTCGAGGATCGAGACGGCAGTCTCCTGCGGCACGTCCTCGGCGACCGGCACCGGCTGGTAGGGCGAGCCGTTCCAGCAGGTGCCGGTGACGGCGCCTTCCTCGCCGCAGAGCTTGGTGCGGGCGAGGATCTTCCGGTACGGCGAGCCGACGGTCCGGGCGACCCGGCGCAGCACGTCCTCCTGTGCCCGCTCGTCCATCTTCCTGAGGAGCGTCCGGTCGACCGTCACCACCCACGAGGTGCGGTTCGCCACCAGCGGCCGGCCCATGTCGTCGACGATCAGTCCGCGCGCCGGCTGCACCACGATCTCGCGCACCGACTGCTCTGCGGCCTGGGCCTGGTAGGACTCGCCGCCGAGGACCTGGAGGTACCACAGCCGGGCGAACAGGGTGAGGAACAGCGAGAGCACGACGGCCTGGACGACGATCAGCCGCAACCTGCTGCGCTGGCCGGTCGACGCCCTGCCGGTGCGTGTCGGCGGGACCATCAGTAGGCGACCTGGTGCGGTTCGAGCCGACGGAACAGGCCCATCATCACCGGCAGCACGAACGGAGTCAGCACGACGTCGTACACGACCGCGGTGGGGATCACCGCCAGCGCCTCGGCGAGCGGCACCGCCGGGTCGGCGAGCACCATGCCGCTCAGCGCGAAGACGGAGGTGCCGATGAACGACGACGCCGCGACGGTGACGACCGCCGCGACCGCGGAGGAGCCGGCGTCGTGGCGGACCCGGCCGGCGAGGTAGCCGACGACGACCAGCGCGAGCGCCCAGCGACCGGCGACGTGGTCG
>JBMOMG010000166.1:0-14867 GCA_049323155.1 Actinomycetota bacterium
ATCGCGCTCGCGGTGATCGCACTCGGGCTGATGACGGCCACGTTGAACCGTCTCCGTGAGTACGCCGTCCTCAAGGCCCTCGGCGCGACCACCGGCCGGCTGGCCGGCAGCGTGACCGTGCAGGTGCTGTGGACGGTCGCGCTCTCCTCGCTGCTCGCCACGTTCCTGGCCCAGCTGCTGTCCTGGACCCTGCCGCTGCTGGCGCCGGCAGTCAGTATCAGCCTCACCTCGGCCGCGCTCATTCAGACCACGCTGGGGGCGCTCGCAGTGGGCCTGCTCGCCGCCTTGTGGCCGCTGCGCCGCATCGCCACCCTCGACGCGGCAACCGCATTCAGGGAGACACGATGACCGTCATCCACAACACCACCAACGGAGAGCCCAACGTGCAGGAGGGGTCGGTCATCGTCGCCGTACGCGGCCTGACCAAGACCTACGGCCAGGGTGTGGCCCAGGTGGCCGCCGTCCGCGAGGTCGACCTCGACGTGCACGCCGGTGAGGTGCTCCTGGTGATGGGCCCCAGCGGCTCGGGCAAGACCACGCTGCTGCTGATGCTCGGGGCCCTGCTCCGACCCACGGCCGGTTCCATCGTGGTCACGGGTCGGCACCAGGACAGCATCGACCTCGCCACCACATCGGAACGCGAGCTCCCGACGCTCCGCGCGCACACCTTCGGGTTCATCTTCCAGGACTACGCACTGCTGGACGCCCTGACCGCCACCGAGAACATCGCGGTCGCCGCCAACATCGCCGGCACCAAGGGCACCGCCGCTCACAACCGGGCCAAGCACCTCCTGGACCGGGTCGGACTGGCACACCGGGCGACCGCGCGGCCCTCGCAGATGTCGGGCGGCGAGCAGCAGCGGGTCTCGGTCGCCCGAGCCCTCGCCAACGACCCCCCGGTGCTGCTCGCCGACGAGCCCACCGCCAACCTCGACGCCTCCCGGGGCCGCGACCTCGCGCGCCTGCTGCGGCAGCTCGCCGACGAGGACAACCGCTCGATCGTCATCGTCTCCCACGACGACCGGCTCCGTGAGGTCGCAGACCGTGTCCTGTGGCTTGAGGACGGTCGGTTCAAGACCGTCGCGGCGCTCGTGATCGACCCCGTCTGCCGGATGCCGGTCGAGCCGACAGGAGCTCACACAGACTGGAAGGGACGCACCCTGTGGTTCTGCTCGGAGGGTTGCCGCGCAGAGTTCACTGCCGCGCCTGAGCAGTTCGACCTGACATGAGCAGGAGGAACGCTGCCGCCAGCGGCCAGTGGTCACCGGTCGGAATCGCCCCTCAGGTGCCGGAGCCGCTCTTGGTACTCCTCGTCGGTGAGCTCCCCGCGCGCGTACCGCTCGTCGAGGATGTCCTGTGCGTGACTTCGCCCGCTCTCGCCACCGCGTGGGGGAGCGGCTTCGCCGCCGTTCCCCGGCGTCCTGGTCGTGGAGCCGCGGACGAGGAACACGACCAGCAGGATGATGCCGAGAATGACCAGCGGCCAGATGAACCACATCCAGCCCATGCCCCATCCGTTGCCCATCATGGTGCTCACCTCTCTCGCGTCGTCGGAAAGATTGCCGAGTCGAATCACTGGGCCAGCACGGTGCCCATCATGCCGCGGTCCTCGTGGTCGAGGATGTGGCAGTGGTAGACGGTCTTGCCGCCGAAGTCCTCGAACGCCACCCGGACCGTGACCTGGCTGCGGGCGGGGACGTTGACCACGTCGAGCCACAGCGGTTCAGCAACCTCGCGGCCGCTGACCTCGAGCAGCTGCATCGGCCACACGTGCAGGTGGAAGGGGTGGTCCAGCGGGCTGTCGTTGCCGATGGTCCACTCCTCGACGGTGCCGAGGCGGACCTGCTGGTCGATGCGGTCCGCGTCGAACTCCAGGCCGTCGAAGGTGAAGCTCATCGGGCCGGCCCCGCCGCCCATCATCCCGCCCATGCCCATCTGGAAGATGATCGAACGGCGCTGGTCGACCTCGGCGTCGCGCAGGTCCCGCAGGCTCGGCGCCGCGGGGATGCCGCCCCGGTCGCGAGCATCACCCGAGCCGACCTCGACCCGAGCCAGCGTGACCGGCCCGTCTTCGCCGAAGCTCGGGCCACCGCCACCCATCATCCCGCCCACCATGCCTCCGCGGTCCACCGGCTGCGCGATGAGCTCGCTGCTGCCCTCGCGCAGGTCCACGACGAGGTCGAGCCGGTTTCCGGGAGCGAGGACGACGTCGCCGAGTGCGACGTTTTGGGCCAGACGCCCCACGTCACGCCCGACGACTCGCGACTCCTGGCCGGGCAGGTCCAGGGCGAGGTAGCGGGAGGTGCACGCGTTCACGATTCGCCACCGCTCGCGTTCCCCGGAGCGTCCCTTGAGGCGCGGCGCGCTCTGGCCGTTGACGAGGACCAGCTCGCCTTGGCGGCCCATCATCTGCTCCATGGTGGAGGGTGTGACCAGGGAGCCGCCGGGGTCAAGGGTGGTGTCGGAGATCACCATCACCCGCTCCCGGTCGACGTCGATCTTGTCGGCGGGGTCCTCGACGATGATCGCGCCGTAGAGGCCACCGAAGATCTGGTCGGCGACGTGGCCGTGGTGGTGCGGGTGGTACCAGTAGATACCGGGCGGGTGGTCGTCGGGCAGTCGGTGCTCGTAGCGCTGCGTCTGCCCAGGTTCGACGGCGAGGAAGATGTTGTCGCCGTTGCCCTCGGGCGAGACGTGCAGACCGTGGACGTGGAGGTTCGTGACCTCCTCCAGGCGGTTGACCAGGTCCAGGCGCAGGGTGTCACCGGGACGCAGCCGCAGGGTGGGCCCGGGAACACCCCCGTTGTATCCCATCGTCCGTGCCTCCCGCCCGGCCACCTCGTGCGTTCCGAGTGCGGCCTCGAGACGTACCTGGAGCCGGCCGCCCTGGCTGCGCAGGACCTCCGGCTGGGTGAACGACTCCCCGGTGGCCGGATCCAGCAGGGATGGGTTGAGCTCGCGCCAGATGCCGGTGCCGCCGACGGCGGTGCTGGCCAGGCCGAGCCCTCCCATGGTGAGCACGGCCCGCCGGCTGATCGGCTTCATCGGCCCCCTCCCTGGAGAACGCGTAGGCGGCGTTGGAACTCGTCGGTGCTCAGCTCACCCGCCGCATATCTCTCCTCCAGAATTCGCTGCGCTGATCTGCTCGAAGTCGGGCGAGCAGGCGTCGTCCGGCCGGGGGAGTCGGCGATGCCGCCGATCAGGACACGGAGAGCGGTGATGGCGAGCAGCGTCACACCCACGACCAAGAGGGCTGCGTACAGGACCATGGTCATGACTGCGGACCTCCAAGACGTATCCGACTGGTTCTCGCCTGCCGTTTCAAACATACCCCTGGGGGTAACCAGGGCATGTGTTGTCGAAGCCTGACTGGGAAGGGAAACCGTGAGTCCTTACAGCATCGAGAAGCTGCACGCCGGCGCCGGACCAGGGGGAGTGGAGGGCGCAGGGCCGGGTCTGGGCTCGGCCACGAGCTGGACGATCGCGCTCGTCGTCGTACTGCTCCTCCTGGGGCTGGGGTGGTGGAGCACCACCCGCGGCCGCCGGCGCTGAGCAGGCGGCGGTCCGCGGTCACAGAGGAACCTGCCAGTTCGCGATCACGCCCTGGAGGCGGCTGATCAGCTGCATCCACAGGCCGGTCACCTGGAGTACTCCGAGCAGGATCAGCATCGCGCCGCCGGTCCACATCACCGCCCGGGCGTGCCGACGGGCCCAGGAGAACGTCGACATCGCCTTGGTGACCGACAAGGCGGCCAGGATGAACGGGATGCCGAGCCCGGCGCTGTAGGCGAACGTGAGCAGCGCACCCCGGCCGGCGTCGCCGGAGCTCGTCGACAGCGTGAGCACCGCAGCCAGGGTCGGGCCGATGCAGGGGGTCCAGCCCAGCCCGAAGAGCACCCCGACCAGGGGTGCTCCGGCGAGGCCGGCGCGGGGACGGTAGGCCGGTCGGAACGTCCGCCCGGCTAGGGGGATCCGCCAGAACAGGCCGGTGAACATCAGCCCGAGCAGGATCGTGAACACGCCGAGCACCCGCACCAAGGTGTCCTGGTGGATCATTAGCAGCGACCCGAAGCTCCCGAACAGGGCACCGTAGCTGGTGAACACCGCCGAGAACCCGGCCACGAACAGCACCGCACCCAGCAGAGTGCGGGACCGCTGTGCTGAGCGTCTCAGCGGGGGTGCCTTGACCGTGACGCCACTGGCGCCGTCGCCGGGCTCGGGGGCGTGGCCAGCATCGGACTGTGTTCGTGTGGAGTCCGATCCGGCGAGCCCGGCGACGTAGGACAGGTAGCCGGGGACCAGCGGCAGGCAGCACGGGGAGAAGAAGGACACTGCGCCGGCGGCGACCGCGATCAGCAGCGCGACGACCAGCGGCCCGGACAGGACTATGTCGCCCACTCCCTGCGCGGCGGCAGCAGCAGCTGTCGTCATCCTCGCCCCCCGTCTTCAGCGAGCACGTCTTCGACGAGCGCGGAGAGCGTGCCGTAGCTGGTCTTCCCGATCACCCGAGCCGCGAGCCGGCCCTCCCGGTCGACGATCATCGTGCTGGGCACTGCGCTCGGGGGAAGCTTGGACCCGAAGGCGAGCAGCGCTTCCTGGGAGTCGGCGGTACGGATGCTGGGGTAGGGGATGTTGTAGCGTCGTTCGAACGCGAGCGCCGAGGCGTCGTTGTCGCGGACGTTGATACCGATGAATCGGACGCCGTCGGCGCGGGTCTGCTTGGCGACCTTGCGGAGCGCGGGTGCCTCCTCACGGCATGGTGCGCACCAGGATCCCCACACGTTGTAGACCACGACCATGCCGAGCATCTCGCGGCTGTCGTAATCACCGCCCGGCAGCAGCTCACCGGTGATCGGCGGCAACGCGCCCCGCTCGGCAACCGGGACCTGCTCGATGATCCCGTCGCCGCTGGCGAAGCTCTGACCCTGATTTGCAGAGCTCTCCCCGCACGCGGCGAGGCCGGGCACCGCGGCGACTGCCAGGGCCGACAACACGGCGCGCCGAGAAGGCATCCCGCTCACTGCGAGGTCACCCCGGTCCACGTGTTCCCCTCGTCGGTGGACGTGAGGACCCCGGACTCGGTGGCGGCGTACCAATGGTCCTCGGTGGCGGTGAACGCATGCGGTGGCTCGGGCAGGGACCCGCTCTCCTGCCAGGACTCGCCACCGTCACGGCTCGTGTGGACCGCTCCCTCCGGCCCGACGCCGACCAGGAGGTCGCTGCTGACCCAGTCCAGCAGCACCAGGCGAGGCGCCGACTCGACCAGCTGCGGCTGGCCGGACACCTCGAGCTGGACCAGGGACCCGCGGCCGTCGGTGAGCAGCAGGCGCTCCGGGTCCTCGGGGTCGGCGGCCACGTCGGCGGCCGGAAGCTGTCCGAGGTCGCGCCACTGCTTCCCGTCGGTGCTGACCTTGAGGAGGCCGGTCTGGGAGTCCACGCCGTACACCCGGTCCCCGGCAACCTCGAGCGCATGGAAGTCGACCTCGCCCTCCAGCGAGAGGGTCTGCCAAGACCGTCCTCCGTCTGTCGACTCGGTCAAGCCCAGGTGGGCCGGCCCGGAAGAGTCTGGCGCGGGGTGGCCACTGATGAGGAAGCGGTCGGGTCCGGCGATTGTGAACGACATGGTGTCCTGGGCCCCGTCGCCGACTCGCTCGAAGCCGTCGTCGGCGAGGACGAACACTCCGTTGTGGGTGGCCACGTAGAGCCGGTTGTCGGCAGGGTTCACATCCAAGGAGTGGATATGGCCGAACTCGTCGGCGGGGCCGTCGGGCGCCATCCTGCCGCCGTCAGTGACACCGTCGGAGCCGGCGCAGCCGGCGAGGACCAGGCACGCGGCAGAGACGCTGGCGGTCAGCGCGATGCGGGAACGAAGGATCGACGAGTTGCGCGATCTGCGCATGGGGGAGTCTCCAGGTGATCAAGAAAGTGGGCATCGATGAGAGGACGCAGCGGGGATGCGCCGATGCCTGATCAAATCCGGAGAACGCTCAACTGCCGCCACAGCGGTTGCGGGGGTACGACGAGCTCCATCACCCGCACCGCCAGGGCAGGCTCGCGTCGCAGGCGCCAACCGCCGACCCGTGACCTCACCAGCAGCCACAGTCCGACAGCTATGACGGGGACGAGCACCATCAGGCACAGCGTCAACAGGCCTGCATTCTCGCCAGGTGGGGAGTCGTCCGGGCTGGCAGCGGGGGAGTCGGGCGTCGCTGAGGCCGGGGCCATGTCGACGGCCTGAACGACGTGGTGCCCCATGGGTTGGGACGCGTCACCACCTTGCGTGAGTCCATGCATGCCCACGATGCCCAACGCGACCGCGCAGAGCAGGAACGACCACACGATCCGTGACCTCACGGACGTGGACCAGTCGAGACGGGCAAGAGACATCGCAACCAAGGGTACGAACCGAGTCAGCCATACCGGTACTCGGGCCGTGCTGCGGGGGGCTCTGCCCGGCGGCTGGGGTCCTGCGGGCCCTCAGGGTCGCGCTTCGGTCTACTCCTTGACGCATCCCGAGGCCACGCTCGAGCTGCTTGCCGCGGCGGAGCGGCTGTTGGCCGCCGTCGGGGACGCAGTCACCTTGTGTCCGCGGTACGGCGTCGAGGGGGGCGCGAGGTGAGCGTGAAGTCGCACCCGGTGTGGACAGGAAACCTCTCCCCGGAACGGCGGCGTCGGCTTCGCCGGCGTGCCCAGCTGCGGGACAGGTCGGCATCGTCGATGCCCTTGCCGCGCATCAGCCGGGCGCTGTCGATGATCTCGGCGCCGCGACGCTGGATCTTCTTTGGGTCACCCCCCGCGCAGAGCGCATGTGCCGCCTAGGGGAGTGCGTCGACGATCGCGACCCCTCCAGCCCGCGGCAGCGCACGTGTTTGCCGCCGAGACACCGGCCATGGCGGCACCGATCACGATCAGGTCATAGGTGTGCGCCATCACGCATCCTCCTCCGTAACGGCGAGTACATCCCGGAGCTGCTCCATCGTGGGCGCCCCGGCCAGGCCGTCGGGCGTGCGGTAGACCCGACACGAAAAGCCCACGCCGGCGCCGGGCTCGGCGAAGGCATCGACGCCGTCGACCATGATGCTCGGCGAGCCGTGGAACCCCAGCCGTTCGGCCGCCTCCATGGTCTCGACGCGGTGACGCGTCACCACGACATCGGGGCGCTCGGCAGCGATCGCGGCCAGCCGCTGGTCGGTGACCTTCCAGTTCGGGCAGTCGTCGAAGTACAGCAAGGAGACGTCCATGCCCGCGACGTTAAACCTTGTACCGTGGTAGAAGGTCAAGGGTGAGGGGTGGACGAAAGTGTTGATCGGTGAGCTTGCCGAGGCTGGGGGAGTGACCAGCCAGACCGTCCGGTTCTATGAGCGCAAGGGTCTCTTGCCCGACGCCGAACGGGGCGCCAACGGCTACCGGGTCTACGACGAGTCCACGCTCGCCCGGTTACGGTTCATCAACCTGGCCCAGGGCGCTGGGCTCACGCTGTCGGAGATCCGCAGCATCATCGACCTACGCGACGACGGGACCGTGCCCTGCGCGCACGTGGTCGCGCTCATCGACTCCAAGCTCGCTGACGTCCGGGCACGGATCCGGCACCTTGCCGCGCTGCAAGCCGAGCTCGAAGCACTCCTCGAACACAGCCGCCTGCTCGATCCCGCCGACTGTGCAGACGACGACATCTGCCACATCCTCACTAGCCCGTCGATGGACACCTAGACTGCACCGGTTCTCGGACCCGACCTCTGTGCTGCAATCGAATGCTCGCTACAGGGCAGGTCCGCGCAGCTCATCTCGGCTGCCAGATCGGTGAACTGGATGAAGGTTCAAGGACGGCGGTGGGCAGCGGTTCACCGGTGGAGCGGCGCGGTGGCGATGTGGCTGCCTTGATGCTTATGGGACGTTTAGCTGGTCACAAACGTCTCCGAGTTCGCCTGGCAGGTCTCTTCCGGGGCTCGCTGCGGGCCGCCTCCGGGCGGGGTGGGGGAAACGGTCGGCAACAGGATGAGCGGCTCGTGAGGGATTCCTCCGGGCCAAGTGCACCGGCGAGTATGTCGGTGCCGGTGCCTCTGCGGGTTGCCTGCGTAGAACCCAGATCGCTCCAGACATCCGGTGCCGCAGTGCAGGCTACTTGGGGCCTTGACCCCGGACTTTGGACACGGGGTGGGATTACGCGGCTGACGGGAGCGTAGCGGCGTAGCCGGCCTCGTAGGTGGCCGGGGATTGGTAGCGGCACCAGGAGTGCCGGCGGCGGGTGTTGTAGCGGACGATCCACCGGAACACGTCGCGTCGACAGGTGAGCTCGTCGGGCCAGCAGGCGGCGTCTTGGAGGACCTCCCGCTTCAGCGTCGCGTTGAACGACTCGGCCAGTGCGTTGTCGGCCGAGGAACCGATGGCGCCCATGGACTGGGTGACGCCGAGCTGGCCGCAGAGGCGGGCGTAGTCCTTCGAGGTGTAGACCGACCCGTGGTCGCTGTGAAAGATCGCGCCGGTAAGGCCGGTGGTCGCGCTGCCGCGGGTCGCGGCGGCGGCCTTGAGAGCGTCCTCCACCAGGCTGGTGCGCATGTGGTCGGCGACCGACCAGCCGACCAGCCGACGGCTGAAGCAGTCGATCACCGTGGCCAGGTACAGGTTCGTGCCATCGGCGATCGGCAGATAGGTGATGTCTCCGACGTAGCGTTCACCCGGGGCGTCAGCGGTGAAGTCCCGCTCCAGCAGATCGGGCACCTTCGCCTCCGACGGTTCGGGGATCGTGGTCTTCACCCGCCGCTTCTTCTGGTAGCCGCGGATGCCGTGCTCGCGCATCACCCGCGCGACCCGCTTGTGGTTGACCCGCTCGCTGGGCGGGACATCGTCATTGAGCTCCGCGGTCGCCCGCGGTGCCCCGACGGTGTTGTCCTCGGCATGGATGGCCCGGACCTTCGCGGCGAGCTCGGCGTCGGCAGCTGCCCGAGCCTCACGCCCGGGCGTAGCGTCCTTCCACGCGTAGAACGACGAACGCTCGACCTCGACGAGCTCACACATCCGCTTCACCTCGAAGGCGTCCTGGTGGTCGGCGACGAACTGGAAGCGGGTCACCAGCGCGTCTCCCCAGCGAAAAACTTGGCCGCCGATCGGAGGATCTCCCGCTCGGTGGTGAGCTTGGTGGTCTCAGCCTCCAGCTCCGCGACCCTGGCCTCGAGCCGCGCGACCCGCTGTTCGGAGGTCTCCTCGACCCCTGACGGCGAGACCGACGGCTGCTTGGGCTTGAGCGGGCTGCGAGTGATCGTGCCGTCAGCGGCGGTCTTCTTGTTGGTCCCGAACTGGTCGAGCCAGTGGCGCAACGTGCCCCGCTCGGCCCCAGGTCCTCGGCGATGCCACGCACCGTCGCCCCCGGAGTGGACTCGTACAAGTCGACGGCCTGACGACGGAACTCGTCGGAGTAGTTCTTCCTGGCCATGGAACAGATCTTCTCGCTTCCCCAGCACGATGCTGGATTCAGCGTGTCCAAGATCCGGGGTCAGGCCCCCAGCGCCATCTGCTGCCGCGCCGGCAGGAGGCCCTCGGGTTCGGCGGCCGTCAAGAGGGGCAGCAGGTCGCTCACCATGTCTCGACCCTACGGTGTCCGACTAGACCGTATTGCCCTCCGAGACTGTGCTGTGCCCTGTGATCTGCGAAGGATCCGCGCCGGCTGGCGTGCGACTCCGCAAACGCGCAGTGCCCGCTGGGACTGACTCTTTGCGGCAAACCCGGACCCTTTGCCCGGTGTTCCGTCTGAGTCAGCGTGCCTCCGGCGCCTCGTCAGCGGGCGAGATCTGAGTGGACCTGGCGCGTCGTCCGGCGAGCAGCATGACTGTCGCTCCGATGACGCCGGCCAGCACCGAGCCGGCGAAGATGCCGACCTTGGCGGTCTCAGTCAGCGCGGGGTCGTCATAGGCGAGGTCGGCGATGAACAGCGAGACAGTGAAGCCGATGCCGGCCACGGCGGCGACGGCGAGTACGTGCAGCGGCGTGACGCCTGCTGGCAGTCGTCCGAACCCCGTGCGGACCGCTAGCCACACGGCTGTGCCGATGCCTGCGATTTTTCCAACCACCAGGCCGAGAGCGATGGCCCAGGTCTGCCGACGGCCTCGCCGAGTAGTCCACCGCCGAAATCGACGCCGGCGTTGGCCACCGCGAACAGGGGCACGATCACGAACGCCGACCAGGGGTGGAGCCGATGCTCGAGGGTGTTCAGCACGCTTCGGCCGGCGATCTCCCCGGCTGGGGTGAGCAGCCCGAGGGCGACGCCGGCGATCGTGGCGTGGACACCGGATTCCAGCGTCGCCACCCACACCACGATGCCGACGAGGACGTATGGCGAGATGGCGTGCACTCTGAGCGACCGCAGTACAAGCACCGCGCCGAGCCCGGCGGCCGCACCACCGAGCCATGCAAGCGAGACCGTGTCGGTGTAGACGGTCGCGATGACAACGATCGCGATGATGTCATCGACGATGGCCACCGACAACAGCAACAGTTTGGCGCCGGCCGGCACTCGGTCGCCGAGCAGCGCGAGGACACCGACGGCAAACGCGATGTCGGTAGCCATCGGGATGCCCCATCCCGCCGCGGCCTCCCCACGGGCCAGCGTCAGGAAGATCAGCGCTGGGACGACGACCCCGCCGAGCGCTGCGGCAGCGGGCAGGGCTGCGGCACGGCGATCTCGCAGCTCACCGACGGCGAGCTCGCGCTTGATCTCCAACCCAACAACGAAGAAGAAGATCGCCATCAGGCCGTCGTTCACCCAGTGCTGCAGATTCTCCGTCAATGCGGCCTCGCCCCACCCCAACGTGAGGTAGTGCCCCCAGAACGAGGTGTAGGACTCCGCGGCAGGGCTATTGGCCCACGCCACTGCGATGAGTGTCCCGATCACCACAGCGATGCCGCCGGCGGCCTCGCTGTGCAAGAACTCCTGCAGGGCACCGGGCGCCCGCGTTCCGGCCTTCCGGTTGGTAGCCATCGGGGGTGCTCCGTTCTCGCGCTCGTTTCACGTTTGGGCTGCTGCATTGCCCTCGTTGTTACCCCGGCGGGGTGATCCGAACGCGCGACGGAAGCCAAAGGCCTGCGCCAATCACCTACGAGGGAAGCTCCGCGCCAGAGCCCCGAAAACATGGGGGTGGCAGATACGTGCCCGTGCACGCGGGCAACCGCCCCCACAACGTGGGCGGCGAATGCTCAATACGTCACGTGGGTACCCCTGGTGGGTCCATCATCCCGGAGACGTGCACCAAGGAGACCCGTGCTTTACGCCGCGCCCGCCGACCCCCTCCAGCCCACCCTGGTTTCAGTCGCGACCCCGACTCTGTGGGTGGTGACCGTCGGTGCGGTGATTGTGCTGCTGGCCCTCGACTTCGTCATCACCCGTCGGCCGCACGAGGTCTCCATGAGGGAGGCGATCGGTTGGTCGGCGTTCTACGTCGCGCTGCCGTTGGCCTTCGGCGCTTACATTTGGTGGGCCTTCGGCACGGACCGCGGCTTGGAGTACCTCACCGGGTACCTGGTCGAGAAGTCGCTCAGTGTCGACAACCTGTTTGTGTTCATGCTTCTGCTGGGTGCCTTCGCGGTGCCTCGGGCGTTGCAGCAGCGGGTGCTGCTCTACGGGATCATCGGGGCTCTCGTCCTGCGCGCGATCTTCATCGCGCTCGGTGCTGCGGCGCTCGCGAGGTTCGACTGGATGTTCTTGGTCTTCGGGCTGATCCTGGTGGTGACTGCCGTCAAGATCCTGAAGGACACCCTCACCGGCGCTGGACACGTCGTGGAGGTGGAGCACATTCGCAGCGTGCGGTTCGTTCGCCGGTTCATGCCGGTGACCGCCGACTACGAGGGTCCGCGGATGTTCGGCCGGATAGACGGGCGCCGTGCTCTCACCCCGTTCGCGCTGGTGGTCGTCGCGGTCTTGGCGACCGACATCGTCTTCGCGGTCGACTCGGTTCCCGCGGTGTACGGGATCACCGGCGACCCGTTCCTGGTCTTCGCGACGAACGCGTTCGCACTCCTCGGGCTACGTGCCCTGTACTTCGTGTTGGAGGGTGCACTCAGCAAGCTCGTACACCTCGGCTACGGACTCGCGGCGATCCTCGCCTTCATCGGTGCCAAGCTCGCGCTGCACTGGGCACACATGCAGTGGCCCTCAGTCCCCGAGATACCCACACTGTGGTCCCTCGGCGTGATCGTCGCAGTCTTGACGCTGACCACCATCACAAGCCTGGTGGCGAGCCGCAAGGCCGAGGAACCTGCGCAGGTCTCCGAGATCCCGGAATCGAAGTGAGCAGAGGCCACCATCCCCTCTGAAGTTTCGCACCAAGACCCTGCGGGTGCTGCAGGTCGACGGCGAGCTCGAGGCGCTGCGGATGCTCACCGACGGAAGAGAAGCCCTGACCCGACGTCGAGTCCAAACGGTCGACCGGCTGCAGGCTCTGTCGGCTGAACTCCTGCCAGGACAGGCCAAACGGGACATCACCACCGGCCCAGGCCAAGGCCATGCTTGCGTCGGTCCGGCCGCGTGACGTCGCCGGGAGGACCCGCCGCCGCATCGCCGCCGACGAGCTCGCCGACCTGATCGCCGTCGAGGCGAAGATCAAGAAGGACCGCTGAGCTCAAGGCCATCGTGCTCGCCCGCGGCTCGACGCTGACGGACATCCACGGCGTCGGGCCCGTGGTGGCCGCACGGATCCTGGGCGACGTCGGCGACGTTGCTCGCTTCGCTGACCGCAACCGGTTCGTCTCCTGGCCCGGTACCGCGCCACTAGATGCGTCCTCCGGGGAGCAGAACCGTCACCGGCTGTCGCGAGCGGGGAACCGCCGGATGAACCACATGACCCACATCGCCGCGGTCACCCAGTTGCGCCTCGACACCGACGGCCGGGCCTACTACCGACGCAAGCGGGCTGAAGGCAAGAAGCCCCTGGAGGCACTGCGCTGTCTCAAGCGCAAGATCTCCGACGCCATCTATCGACAGCTCGTCGCAGACGCTCAGCGCCTTGCTGGCGCAGAGACGGGTCCGGGAGAGCACTGCGAGGTTCAAATCCTGCCCCCGCTGCTGATAACTGGCCCGTGACCCGCGGAAACGCAGGTCACGGGTCACTCGCTATTTGAGCCATACTGGCTTGTGTGACGCTCTCGTGACCCAGAAACCTCCGGTGGTCGCCAAACGAGGCGCGGCCCGACGGGGTCCAGGTGAAGACGCGGAACATGGCCAGCGAACAGAGGCGTGACCGGAATGGCGCCGATGTCTCGGGACGTTGGAGGCGGCTGACTTAGCCCACGCGGGATCAGATGTCGTGGTTCTCGTTGGCTCTCGTCTTCCAACATCTTTCACTGCCTGGTCAGAGCGGTCCCGGCGATGACGGATCCGCACCCTGGCAGCCCTGCAGCAAAGCGGGGCGGAGGTCTCCGCGGGCGCCCTATCGGTCGCGTGAGTGGGAGGCGCTAGTGGAGTCCAGCAGAGTGGTGTACGACGGACCTGAGTGAGCGCGTGCCTCCAACGTAGGCGCGGCCACCGGGTGGATCCTTCGAGTGATCTGCGAAAACCGACTCGAAGAAGGACCACACACGATGACCGCTGGACCCAGTATCGACCCTGCCCGCTTCCTGACCGAGCAGCTGGACCAGGCGAGCCCTGACCTGCTGCGTGACCTGTTGACCACTTTCGTCAACGCGCTGCTCTCGGCACAGGCCGACGCGGTGTGCGGCGCCGGCTACGGCGAGCGCAGCAGCGAGCGTGTGAACTCCCGCAACGGCTACCGGCACCGCGACCTCGACACCCGGGTCGGCACCCTCGACGTCGCCGTGCCCAAGCTCCGCCAGGGCAGCCTCTACCCCGACTGGCTGCTCGAGCGCAGGAAGCGGGCCGAACGAGCGCTCACGTCGGTGGTGGCGACCTGCTACCTGCTCGGTGTCTCGACTCGGCGGATGGACAGGCTGGTGCAGACCCTCGGCATCACCGGGCTGAGCAAGTCGCAGGTCTCGGTGATGGCACGTGAGCTCGACGAGCACGTCGAGCAGTTCCGCACCCGCCGCCTGGAGGACGCCGGGCCGTTCACGTTCGTGGCCGCTGATGCGCTGGTGCTCAAGGTCCGCGAGGGCGGCCGCGTGGTGCCGGTGCACGTACTGGTCGCGACCGGCGTGAACGCCGATGGGCATCGCGAGATCCTCGGCGTCCAGGTCACCTCAAGCGAGGACGGCGCCGGCTGGCTGGCGTTCTTCCGCGACCTCACCGCCCGCGGCCTGACCGGCGTCAAGCTGGTCACCAGCGACGCCCACGCCGGCCTGGTCTCAGCGATCGGCGCGACACTGCCCGGCGCTGCATGGCAGCGGTGCCGTACCCACTACGCCGCGAACCTGATGTCTGCGACCCCGAAGTCGTCGTGGGGCTGGGTCAAAGCGCTGCTGCACTCCATCTACGACCAGCCCGACGCCGAGGCGGTGCACGCCCAGTTCGACCGGGTCGTCGACGCCCTAGCCGAGAAGCTCCCCGCCGTGGCCGCGCACCTCGAGGAAGCCCGCGCAGACATCCTCGCCTTCACCGCGTTCCCGAAAGAGGTCTGGCGCCAGATCTGGTCCAACAACCCCAACGAGCGGCTCAACCGCGAGATCCGGCGCCGCACCGACGTGGTCGGCATCTTCCCCGACCGGGCCAGCATCATCCGACTCGTCGGCGCCGTCCTGGCCGAGCAGCACGACGAGTGGGCCGAAGGCCGTCGCTACCTCGGACTCGACGTCCTCGCCCGTTCCCAGGCCGTCGACGCAGACCCCGCCGAGGAGGTGACCGAGCCCGAACCCCAGGCCATCACGGCCTGACCGACACACACCCAACCGAGGGATCAACCTCGTACACCACCCCAGCGGACTTGACC
>JBMOMG010000167.1:0-14574 GCA_049323155.1 Actinomycetota bacterium
CGGGAGCCACAGTCGCAGCGCCCACAGCGCGACGAGGGCGGTCCCCACGCCGAGGACCAGGCCGGGCGAGGACCGGTGGACGGCGATCGCGGCGATCCCCGCCGCCAGCCCGAGGAGCAGGCTCAGCGCTACGCCGAGAATCCTCATTCCAGGCCGGCGAACAGGTCGGTCTCCAGACCGTCGCCGTTCACCGGGCCGCGCACGCCCTTGACCAGGCGGAAGAACTCGCTGCCCCACACCTCGTTGCCGACGTTGTTCGACAGCGCGAAGAACGGGCCGTCGACGGTGATCTGGGTCGCGTGGGCGCGCATCGCGGCCATCTTCGCGTCCACGAAGTCGGTCCCGTCGACGACTGCGTCGAGCAGGTGGTCGGGCGTGACGAACGGCGGCAGCGGCCCGTCGGGGTCCATCCCCTCGAAGGACGTGGTGTCCCCGGACTCACGCAGCCGGCGCAGGCCCTCGCGCATCCGGCCCTCCGACATCGCCCCCCAGTAGATCTTGGCGATGTCCCACGCCTCGCCGAGCTCCGGGCGGAACGAGCGTGCGGCAGCCAGCGCGGCGCCGTACATCGCCACCCGGTGCGCCTGGATGTGGTCGGGGTGGCCGTAGCCGCCGAACTCGTCGTAGGTCACCAGCACCTGCGGCCGGACCTCGCGGATCACCGACACCAGGTCGGTGGCGGCCTCGGTGAGGTCGGCGCGCCAGAAGGTGCCCTCCTTGACCTCGTCGCCGGCGACCGCGTGGCCGTCCTCGTGCCAGACCATGCCGGAGTCGCGGTACTTCCCGGGTCCGCCGAGGAACCGGTGGTCGGCGACGCCTAGCTCCTTCATCGCGTTGGCGAGCTCGGTGATCCGGTGCTCGCCGAGCCGGTCCTCGCGGTGCGAGGCGAGGTGCTCGAGCTCGGGGACGAGGACCTCGCCCTCCTCGCCGAGGGTGCACGTCACGAGCGTGACCTGGGTGCCGCGGGCGACGTACTTGGCCATCGTGGCGCCCTGGTTGATCGTCTCGTCGTCGGGGTGCGCGTGCACCAGCAACATGCGCTGTTCCATGCGCGCCAGCCTAGCCAGCCCCTCGCGGGCGGTGCCGGTCGGTGAAGTGTCCCTTGACCCGGCGGGGGGCGTCGGGCAGCTCCATCGGGGGTACGACGGGCGGGGCCGGCGTCGCCTCCTCCACGTCGAGCCAGCCGTCATGGGCCTCGACCAGCACGTCGAGCACGAACTCGGGCGCGTCGGTGATGACCGCCCAGGGGTGGTCCTCGTCGTCGTCCTCGCCCGCGAGCCGTTCGCGCGCGACGGTCGCCTCGAACCCGTCGCCGACCAGCCGGGCCGCCACGGCCCTCGCGTCGTCCTCCTCGTAGAACACCGCCCGCACGGCTACCCCAGCTCCTTCTCGATCGCCGGTCTCCTGACCGCCCAGTCTGCCAAGGCTCTCTCCGTCCCCGCCGGTTCCCGGGCCGCCGACAGCACCGCGCGGACCTCGTCGAGGAACGGCCGGTCCGGGTCCAGCCACGCCACCGCGTCCAGCTCCTCGGGCCCGAGCCAGCGCACGGCGTCGTGCTCGGCCTCCCGGGGCACCGGCTCCCCGGCGCCGAGGGCGGCGAGCGCGACCCGAAGCACCAGCCCGTCGCGGATCGTGACCTCGGCGTCGAGGAACCGGACGACGGCGATCGTGCAGCCCAGCTCCTCGGCGACCTCGCGCACAGCGGCGCCCGCCGGGTCCTCGCCGGGTTCGACCTTGCCGCCGGGGAGCTCCCAGCCGCCGGCGAGCTCGGCAGGCGAGGTGCGCCGGGCGGCCAGCACGCGCCCCTCGTGGACGATCGCGGCACCGACGACGAGCACGATCGCGCACCTCCTCTGGGGTACGTTCGGGATCCAGCCGGGAGTTCGGAGGTCAGGGTAGTTGAGGCCGGGTGTGCACCTGCGCCGCAGCGAGGAGCGCGGCGACCGGATCGAGCGGCTCGTCGCGTCCCTGTCGTCCGGCGGCGGGGGGCGGGTGGGGCTCGACGGGGTCCTCGCCGACCTCAACAGGACCGCGACCGTCGTACGCGTCCCGGGGGCGGCGGCGCACTGGGGCTTCCGCTGGGACGACGAGGACAACCGGAGCAGACGGTGGTGGCCGCAGGGCATCACCACCTCCGCCGACCACGACGAGTCCGAGGTGTACGACGGGCGGCGGGTCGTCATGACGAGTGCGTACTCCAAGGAGCTCGACGGGCTGCACAAGGGCTCCCGGATCAGCGTGGTCGACCTGAGCGACGAGCGGCCGCGCTATCGACACGTCCTGCTCGTCGACGTGGTCGCGCGCGACGACGGCGCGGTCGACGTACGCCCGCTCAAGGTGCACGCCGGCGGGATCGTCTGGCACGGCGAGCACCTGCACGTGGCCGGCACCGCCCGTGGGATCTCGACGTTCCGGCTCGACGACGTGGTGCGGGTCGGCGCGCTCGGCGACCGCGACCGGCTGGGGGTGGGGCAGGGCAGCTTCGGCTACCGGTACCTGCTGCCGGTGCGGTTCACCTACGACGCGTTCGCCGACGACGGGCACGAGCGGATGCGCTACTCGTTCCTGTCGCTGGTCCGCGAACCGTCCGGGCCGCGGCTGGTGGCCGGTGAGTACGGCCGCCGCGGCCGGACCACCCGGCTCGTCGACTTCGAGATCGACCCGGTGACGTCGCTGCTCGCCGCCTCCGAGGAGGGCCACGCGCACCCGCTGTCGCTCTCCCCCGAGGGCCTCGAGGGCATGCAGGGCGCGACCGTCGTCGACGGCCGCTGGTACGTCACCACGAGCGCCGGCCCCTACCTCCGCGGCTCGATGTACGTCGGTCGCCCCGGCGCGTTCAGCCGGCGGGCACGGGTGCTGCCGGTGGGCGTGGAGGACCTGACCTACTGGCCCTCACGCGACGAGCTGTGGTCGCTGTCGGAGTACCCCGGACGGCGCTTCGTGTTCGCGATGCCCCGCGCCCGGCTGCGCTGAGTCTGCCGTCAGCCGCGCGGCGCGCGAGCGAGCTGACGGGACTGGGCGACGAGCCGGCCGGTGGAGTCCCACACCTCGGCGTCCTCCTCGAGCAGGCCGCCGGCGAAGTTGCGGGTGGCGTGCACGACGCGCAGCCAGCCGGGGGCCGGGACGGCGCGGATGTGGGCGGTGAGCTCCAGGGTCGGCGCCCAGCCGGGCAGGCCGAGGTCGAACGTGACCGGCGGGAGCGCGTCGAGGGCGAGCAGCAGCGAGATCGGGTCCGGCTCGCGGCCGTCGGCCAGGCGCAGCCAGCCCTGGATCAGCCCGCGGCCGGACGGCTTGCCGATCGCCCAGCCGGCGGTCGCGGGGTCCAGGCGCAGGTCGAACCGGTTGAGCAGCGGCGCGTTCTTCTTGAACTCCGGAGGGGCCAGGTCCGAGCCGAGGCACTGCTCGAGCGGGGGCAGCTCCGGGGCGGTCGCGGTGGTCCGGACCTCGTCGGGGAGCGCGGTCAGGTCGCCGTAGGTCGCCAGCGCACGGACCCGCTCGACCTGCGCACCGCCGTCGTGCTGGCTGATCGTGACCGTGCCGGTGGACATGCTGCGGCCCCGGCGGACGACCTCGGTGGCGAACCGGGCGGGCCCGTCCTTGGCGGCGGAGAGGTAGTAGGCGCTGACCGAGATCGGGTCGGGGTGCGCCTCGTCGGCGAACGTGTGCCGCAGCGCGTTGCCGGCCGCGGCGAGCAGCATGCCGCCGTTGATGCCCGCGCCGATGCTCCACGCGCCGTCGAGGTGGCCGTCGTACTCCCCCTCGGCGCGGCGCTCGAGGGCGATGCCGCGGTCGAACTCGGAGCCTGCGGCGGAGGAGCCGCCGGTCGTGGTCTGCTGGGTGCTCGTCACCGGTCGAGGCTATCCCGCCCGCTGGGACGCACCAGCGGGGCCGTCCGGCCGCGGCCGGCCGGCGGTCGGCGGAGGATCAGTCGATCGCCTCGCGCTGGGCCGGCACCATGCTGCGCTGGGCCAGGAGGTGCACGGTCAGGTAGTGGCCGAGGTGGCTCTCCCGGCTGGCGGCACGCAGCTCGACGTGCCCGTCCTCGACGAGGAAGGTGTGCGCCTCCCAGTACGGGTAGCGGACCCCCGCCTCCCACAGCCGGCTCAGCAGCGTGACCACGACCTCCTCGGACAGGTGCTGCCGGAACTGGCACAGACCCACCAGGAGCCGGTCCGGGTCGTCGGTGTGCTCGACCTCGACCGAGACGAAGGCGCCACTCTGCTCGAGCAGGTCTCGCAGGACGCGCTCCTTCCCGGCGAGCGCAGGTGCCGCGGCCGGCGACGCGTTGCCCTGGAGCCCGGTGCACAAGGTGTGAAACTGGACGAGCTGCATGCCTCGATGATGGGCAACCGCAGGCCCCTGGGTAATCGTCAAAATTGTTGAGGCAAACCCCTCCGAGAGCCGCGTAACCGGACAAAGCCGGACCTAGCCCGCGTAAAACTTCGAGGCCCGTCCGAGTGCTCCCCAAGGCAGGGGAAATAGGCCCTCGCCTCTCCCGCACGGCGGTACGCTCCCCGCACAGGGCGCTCGTGCTCGGGATGGGAGGGGCGCCACACCTCCGGGGGGAGACTGCATGGACGCGGGGGGACGGATCAGAGTCGGCGTCGTCGACGACCACGACCTTCTCGTGGCCGGGGTGCGCGCGCTGCTCTCGACCCCCAACTCCCCCGCCCGGTTCGTCGCCGGCGCCGACAGCGTGGCCGGGCTGATCCGCACCCGCCGCGAGATCGACGTGGTGCTGCTCGACGTACGACTCCACGACGGCTCGCACCCCGAGGAGAACATCCGCACCTGCGACCAGCTCGGCTGGACGGTGCTCCTCCACGCCGACCGGTCACACCGCGAGGCCTCCCCGATCCTGGCCCGCTCCGCCGCCCGCGGGCTCGTGTGGAAGAACGACCCGGCGATCCAGCTGCTGCGCGCGATCGTCGCCGTCGCGCAGGGCCAGACCTGGGTGCCGCCCGACGCCAACCACGCCGTGGACCTGACCCAGCGCGAGACCGAGGTGCTGCGGCTCTACGCGACCGGCATGAAGTACGCCGAGACCGCGAAGGCGCTGACACCCCCGGTCAGCGTGGAGTCGGTGAAGACCTACCTGTCGCGGATCCGCAAGAGGTACGCCGAGGCGGGCCGGCCGGCCTCCACCCGGATGGAGCTGCGCCAGCGGGCGATCGAGGACGGCCTGATCGCCCCCGAGGAAGGCATCTGACCGAGAAGTGTCCTCTGGGGACTCACCGGCTTCCTTGAGCACCCTTCCGCAAGGACGGTGGTTCTCGCCACTGGCAGGCGGACGTGGGATGCACAGCATCGCGCACGACGAGCGCGGGCCTGCTGTGTGTTGCCGGCCGCGTTGCCCGCGAGCCGGCCCGCGCCCCGTCGAACATGCAGCCAGCGTCCCCGCGGCCGCAAAACCGCAGGTGACGCACCGTCGCACGGCCTAGCTGCATGTTCGACGGCACGGCCGCTGGCTGCCGAGCCTCGTCAGAGCTGGACGAGCCCGTCGACGCGGAGGACCAGCTCGGCCGCCTCGTCGGAGGCGTCGAGGTCGACCTCGGCGAGGATCCGCCAGTCGTGGTCGCCCTCGGGGTCGCCGAGGATCTGCTGCACCCGCCAGGTGCGTCCGTCCTTCTCGACCAGCAGCATGTGCGGGCCGCGGGCGTCCGGGCCGGTGTCGACGGTGTCGTGCTCCTTGAAGTACGCCTCGACCTGCTCGCGCCACTCCTCCGCGTCCGGCCCGCTGCCCTCGGACAGCGCCGCGAGCTCGTCGTGGCTGCGGCGGGCGACGAGCTCGACGTGGCGGAACATCGCGTTGCGCACCAGCACCCGGAAGGACCGCTCGTTGGCGGTGATCGGCCTCGGCGAGGCCGGGCGGGCATGTGCCTGCACCAGGTCCTCCGACGTCTCGCCGGGGTGGGTGAGCTCCTCCCACTCGTCGAGCAGGCTGGAGTCGGTCTGCCGCACGGTCTCGCCCAGCCACTCGACGAGGTCGGTGAGCTCGTCGGTGCGCATGCTGTCGGGCACGGTCTGCCGCAGCGCCTTGTAGGCGTCGCCGAGGTAGCGCAGCACGATCCCCTCGGACCGGGCCAGGTTGTAGAACGCGACGTACTCCCCGAAGGTCATCGCGCGCTCGTACATGTCGCGGACCACCGACTTCGGCGAGACCGGGCTCTCCCCGATCCACGGGTGGGTGCGGCGGTAGACCTCGTAGGTGTGCTCGAGCAGCTCCTCCAGCGGCTTGGGATAGCTGACGTCCTCGAGCAGCTCCATCCGCTCGTCGTACTCGATGCCGTCGGCCTTCATCTCGCCGACCGCCTCGCCGCGGGCCTTGAACTCCTGCGCGCCGAGCACCGGTCGCGGGTCCTCCAGCGTCGCCTCGATCACCGAGACCACGTCGAGCGCGTGGGTCGGTGACTCCGGGTCGAGCGTCTCCAAGGTGGCCAGGGCGTACGTCGACAACGGCTGGTTGAGCGCGAACCCGAGCTGCAGGTCCTCGACGAGGCGGACCGTCCGGCCGTCCGGGTCCGGCGGCTCCACCTTCTCCACCACGCCGGCGGCAAGCAGCTCGCGGTGGATCGCGACCGCTCGGCGGACCAGCCGGACCTGCGACCGGCCGTCCTCGTGGTTGTCACGCAGCAGCTTGCGCATCGCCTCGAACGGGTTGCCCTCGCGGGCGACCACGTTGAGCAGCATCCCGTGCGTGACCCGCATCCGGCTCTGCAGCGGCTCGGGCTCGGCGGCCACCAGCCGCTGATACGTGTCCTCGGTCCACGTCACGAAACCCTCGGGTGGCTTCTTGCGCTGCACTTTGCGCTGCTTCTTCGGGTCGTCGCCGGCCTTCTGCAGCGCCTTGTGGTTCTCGATCACGTGGTCGGGGGCCTGCACGACGACCGCCCCGGAGGTGTCGTAGCCGGCACGACCCGCGCGTCCGGCGATCTGGTGGAACTCGCGAGCCTTGAGCACCCGCTGCCGGCGACCGTCGTACTTGGTCAGGCCGGTGAGCACCACGGTGCGGATCGGCACGTTGATCCCGACCCCGAGGGTGTCGGTGCCGCAGATCACCTTGAGCAGGCCGGCCTGGGCGAGCTGCTCGACGAGGCGACGGTACTTCGGCAGCATCCCGGCGTGGTGCACGCCGATCCCGTGCCGCACCAGCCGGGACAGGGTCTTGCCGAACCCCTTGCTGAACCGGAAGTCGCCGATCAGCTCGGCGATCTTGTCCTTCTCCTCGCGGCTGCACACGTTGATGCTCATCAAGGCCTGTGCGCGTTCCAGTGCCGCGGCCTGGGTGAAGTGCACGACGTAGACCGGCGCCTGGTGGGTGCTGAGCAGCTCCTCGAGCGTCTCGTGCAGCGGGGTCAGCGCCCACGAGTAGCTCAACGGCACCGGCCGCTCGGAGTGCGCGACGACCGCGGTCTCCCGACCGGTGCGGCGGGTCAGGTCCTCGCGGAAGAACGACACGTCGCCGAGCGTGGCCGACATCAGCAGGAACTGCGCCTGCGGCAGCTCGAGCAGCGGCACCTGCCAGGCCCAGCCGCGGTCGGGCTCGGAGTAGAAGTGGAACTCGTCCATCACCACCTGGCCGATGTCGGCGTGCTCGCCCTCGCGCAGCGCCTGGTTGGCCAGCACCTCGGCGGTGCAGCAGATGATCGGCGCCTGCGCGTTGACGCTGGCGTCGCCGGTCATCATCCCGACCTTGTCCGCGCCGAACATCTCGCACAGCGCGAAGAACTTCTCGCTCACCAGGGCCTTGATCGGCGCGGTGTAGTAGGTGCGCCGGCCCTCGGCCAGCGCCGCGAAGTGCGCGCCGGCGGCGACCAGGCTCTTCCCGGAGCCGGTGGGCGTGGCGAGGATGACGTTGGCACCCGTGAGCAGCTCGATCAGCGCCTCCTCCTGCGCGGGGTAGAGCGTGATCCCCCTCGCGGCGGTCCAGCCGGTGAACGCCTCGAGCAGCTCGTCGGGGTCCGCGCCCGGACCGTTCGCGAGGTCGGGGGCGGGGAGCAGGTCGGTGAGAGTCATCGCCTCCATGGTCCCCTACGCGCCCTTGGGGCCGGTCCGGGGCATGAAGAACCGGTACGGCGGGCACGCTCCTGTCATGAGCACTCTCGACGCACTCGTCCTGAACTGCACGCTGAAGCCCGCCCCGACGGCATCGAGCACCGAGGTCCTCGGCGACGAGCTGATCGCCGCCTTCGCCGAGCACGACGTCCGCGGCGAGATGCTGCGGGTCGTCGACCACCAGGTGAAGTTCGGGGTGCAGACCGACGAGGGAGACGGCGACGGCTGGCCGGCGATCCGGGAGAAGATGCTGGCCGCCGACATCCTGGTCGTCGCGACCCCGATCTGGATGGGGCAGCCCTCGGCGGTGTGCAAGATGGTCCTGGAGCGGCTCGACGCCGAGCTCGGCGAGAGCGACGACGAGGGCCGGATGCTCACCTACGGCAAGGTCGCCGGGGTCGCGGTGGTGGGCAACGAGGACGGCGCCCACCACGTGAGCGCGGAGGTCTACCAGGCGCTCAACGACGTCGGGTTCACGATCCCCGCGAACGGGGTGACCTACTGGGTCGGCGAGGCGATGCAGGGCATCGACTACCAGGACAAGGACCCGCGCCCGGAGAAGACCGCGCAGACCACCAAGACCCTCGCCGCGAACGCCGCGCACCTCGCGCGTCTGCTGCAGCAGAACCAGTACCCGGCGAGCTGAGACCGGTAGCCTGCGCGGGTGGCCACCGCAGTCATGGACCGCACCCGCCGGGCCGTCGAGACCCTCACTCCCGGCTACTTCGCGCTGGTGATGGCCAGCGGGATCATCTCGGTGGGGCTGCAGCTCAAGGGCCGCACGCTGCTCTCGGAGCTGCTCCTCGGCGCCTGCCTCGCGGCCTTCCTGGTGCTGCTCGGCCTGAACGTGTGGCGGCTGGTGTCCTTCCCCGCAGCGGTCCGTGAGGACTTCATGGACCCGCGCCGGGCGTTCGGGTTCTTCACCTTCGTCGCCGGCACGAACGTGCTCGGCGTCCGGCTCGGCATGAGCGACCTGCCGTGGGCGACGGCGACTCTGCTGGTGCTGTCCGGCCTGGCGTGGCTGGTGCTGGGCTACGTGGTGCCGTGGACGGCGGTGCTCGGCCACGCGGAGCGGCCGATGCTGGTCACCGCGAACGGCACCTGGTTCATCTGGGTGGTGGCCAGCCAGTCGGTCGCAGTCGCGGCGGCCACGATCGAGCCGGTCTTCGACGGGGCCCGCCGCGAGCTCGCGCTGCTCGCGGTGATGTCGTGGTCGGTGGGCGTCTTCCTCTATGCGGCGGCGGGCCTCCTGGTCTCGCTGCGGCTGATGCTCTACCCGTTCGGGCCCGAGGAGCTCACGCCGCCGTACTGGGTCTCGATGGGTGCGCTGGCGATCACCGTGCTCGCCGGCGCGCGGATCGTGGAGATGGCCGACGCGCCGATGGTGGACGCCACCCGCGACCTGATCGCGGGCCTCGCGGTGGTGCTCTGGGCCTTCGCCACCTGGCTGATCCCGGTGCTGGTCGCGGCGGGCTGGTGGCGTCATGTCCGGCGCAAGGTGCCGCTGCGCTACGAGGCGACGCTGTGGAGCATCATCTTCCCGCTCGGCATGTACGGCGTCGCCGGCATCTACCTCGGCCGGGCCGACGACCTGCCCGTGGTGGAGGCGATCGGCAACGCCGAGCTGTGGGTCGCGCTGGCGGCCTGGGCACTCGTCGTGGTGGCGATGCTCCGCCACGTCGGCCGCACCGTGCTCCGCTAGGCCCGTCGGGCAGGATGTCGGCATGGAGCTCGACGTCGCCCGCATCCGCTCGTCCTTCCCCGCCCTCGCAGACGGGGTCGCCTACTTCGACGGCCCCGGCGGCACGCAGGTGCCGCGCGAGGTCGCCCAGGCGGTCGCCGACACCCTGACCTGCGGGATCTCCAACCGCGGCACGGTCACCGCCGCCGAGCGCCGTGCGGACCAGGTCGTCGCGGAGGCCAGGTCCGCGATGGCGGACCTGCTCGGCGGCACCCCTGACGGCGTGGTGTTCGCCCGGTCGATGACCCAGATGACGATGGACCTGGCCCGGGCGCTGGCCAGGCAGTGGGCACCCGGCGACGAGGTGGTGGTGACCCGGCTGGACCACGACGCCAACATCCGGCCGTGGGTGATCGCGGCCGAGGCGGTCGGCGCCACCGTGCGGTGGGCGGAGTTCGACAAGGAGACCGCCGAGCTCACCGTCGACCACGTGCGCGCGCAGCTGTCGCAGCGCACCCGGCTGGTCGCGGTCACCGGCGCCTCCAACATCCTCGGCACCCGGCCGGACCTCACCGCGATCTCGGAGGCGGCACACGAGGTGGGTGCGCTGGTCCACGTCGACGGGGTGCACCTCACCCCCCACGTCCCGGTCGACCTCGAGCACATCGGCGCGGACTTCTACGCCTGCTCGCCCTACAAGTTCCTCGGGCCCCACCACGGCGTGCTCGCCGCCGCGCCGGAGCTGCTCGCCGAGGTCTGGCCCGACAAGCTGCTGCCGTCGAGCAACGACGTGCCCGAACGGTTCGAGCTCGGCACCCTGCCCTACGAGCTGCTCGCCGGCACCGCCGCCGCCGTGGACTTCATCGCCGGTCTCGCCTCCGACGCGCCGGGCCGCCGCAGCCGGGTGGTGCAGTCGATGCACGCCGTGGAGGCGCACGAGGAGCGGCTGTTCCGCCGGCTGCGCGAGGGGCTGCGCTCGATCGATGCGGTGACCCTGCACGGCTCCCCTTCCCGTCGTACGCCCACCGCGCTGTTCTCCGTCGAGGGGCACACTCCGGTCGAGGTCTACCGGGCGCTCGCCGAGCGCGGGATCAACGCCCCGGCCAGCCACTTCTACGCGATCGAGGCGGTCCGGTGGATGGGCCTCGGTGACGCGGGCGCGGTGCGCGCCGGCCTGGCGCCGTACACGAACGACGACGACGTCGACCGGCTGCTGACCGCGGTGACGGAGATCGCCCGATGAACGGCCCGACGAGCAGCACGACCGGCCGCCGGGTGCTGGTCACCGGGGCCTCCCGCGGGATCGGTCGAGAGATCGCGCGCACCTTCGCCGAGGCCGGTGACCGGGTCGCAGTGCACTACGGCAGGTCCCGGACGGAGGCGGAGGCCGTCGCCGCGGGGCTGCCGGGTGAGGGGCACGTGGTCGTGCAGGCCGACCTGGCCGACCCCGCGGCGGTGAAGGCGGCGGTGGACTCCGCCGCCGAGCAGCTCGGCGGGCTCGACGTGCTGGTCAACAACGCCGGCGTGTTCCTCGCCCACCCGCCGCTGGAGACGTCCTACGAGGACTGGCAGGCGTCCTGGGCCCGCACGCTGGCGACCAACCTGACCGGTGCCGCGAACGCGACGTTCTGCGCGCTGCCGCACCTGGTCGCCGCCGGCGGTGGCGCGGTGGTCAACGTGACCAGCCGCGGAGCGTTCCGCGGCGAGCCGAACAACCCGGCCTACGGTGCGTCGAAGGCCGGGCTCAACGCGTTCACCCAGTCCATGGCGCTCGCGCTGGCCCCGCACGACATCCGGGTCGCGGCCGTCGCACCGGGCTTCGTGCAGACCGAGATGGCGCGCGAGGTGCTCGACGGCCCCGGCGGCGACGCCGTCCGCGCGCAGTCGCCCTACGGCCGGGTCGCCAAGCCGCAGGAGGTCGCCTCGGCGGTGTTCTGGCTCGCCTCGGAGGGGGCACGCTTCTCCACCGGCACGATCATCGACGTCAACGGCGCCTCCTACCTGCGCAGCTGACCTCGCGCTGCGTCAGCCGGCGGGGTCGGCCATCACCATGAAGAAGGCGCCCTGGTCGTCCTCCACGGCCGCCATCCGACCGAACTCGGTGTCCCATGGCTCCCGCGCGACCGACCCGCCCAGGCGCTTCAGCTCGGCGACCGTGGCATCGGCGTCCGCGACCTTGAAGTACGTCGCCCAGTGCGGTGGCAGGTCGTCGGGCATCGGTGGCGCGATCTGCCCGATCCCGCCGGCCACCTCCCCGCCGACCTTGAACACGGCGTACTCGAAGCCCTCGGCGGACATGTCGTCGTAGGTCCAGCCGAGCACGGTGGCGTAGAAGTCCTGGCACTGCTTCCAGGCTCGGGAGAAATGCTCGTCCCACGTCACCGAGCCCGGCCCGTTGGCGAGCTGGAACCCGGTGTGGGACGCGCCCTGCCACAGCCCGGTCACGGCCCCACCGGGGTCGGCGAACAGCGCGAACCTGCCCACCCCGGGCACGTCGGTGCCGGGCATGAGCACCTGGCCGCCGGCGTCACGCACCTTCCCCAGGGTGGCGTCGACGTCGTCGCTGGCGAGGTACGTCGTCCACGCGGTCGGTTGGGCCTGGTCCTCCTTCGGCGCCATTCCGGCCACCCTGCGCCCGTCCTTGAGACAGTTGGCGTAGCCGCCGTGCTCGCTGGAGCCCTCCTCGATCTCCCAGCCGAACAGGCGAGAGTAGAAGGCCCGAGCCTTCGCCAGGTCGTCGACCGCGAGGTCCACCCAACAGGGGGTGCCCTCGGGCCAGTTGGTGTCGCGTGTGGTCATCGGCTGCCCTTCCGTGGCTGACGGTCTCGGATGTGACCGACTCTGGCACCGACCACCGACAGAACACATCGCCTGCTCAGGGGACGACGAGCAGCTTCCCGGTGGTGCGCCGGCCGGCGAGGTCCTCGTGGGCCCGGCCGGCCTCCTCGAGGGAGTACCGACTCCCCACCCGGACGTCCAGCGCACCGGAGGCGACTTGGCCCAGGACCGCCCCGGCTCGCTCGAGGAGCTCCTCGCGGGTCGCGATGTAGTGGGTCAGTGACGGCCGGGTGAGGTACAGCGAGCCCTTGCTGTTGAGCACCTGCGGGTCCAGCGGCGGCACCGGCCCGCTGGCGGCTCCGAACAGCACCATCATCCCGCGTGGCACGAGCACGTCCAGGCCGGCGCCGAAGGTGGCCCGGCCGACCCCGTCGTACACCACGTCGACGCCGCGGCCGCCGGTGAGCCGGCGTACCTCCTCCACGAGGTCGGTCTCGGTGTAACGGACCACCTCGTCGGCGCCCGCCCGGCGGGCGAGGTCCTCCTTCTCCTGGGTGGAGGTCGTGCCGATCACGCGCACGCCCTTGGCGGACAGCATCTGGGTGAGCAGCAGGCCGACGCCGCCGGCGGTTGCGTGCACCAGGGCGGTCTGTCCTGCCCGGGCCGGGTAGGTCGACTCGCTGAGGAAGTGCGCGGTCATCCCCTGCAGCATGACCGCCGCCGCCGTCTCCAGGTCGGTGCCGTCGGGGACCGGCACCACGCGGTCGGCCGGCACGACCACCTGCTCGGCGTACCCGCCGCCGTCGACCATCGCCCACGCGACAGGATCGCCGACGGCGACCCCGGTGACGCCCTCACCCAGCGCGCTCACCCGCCCGGCGCCTTCGCTGCCGCTGACGAACGGCAGCTCCATGGCGTAGACGCCGGTGCGCTTGTAGATGTCGATGAAGTTCACCCCGGCCGCGGCGACCTCGACCAGCACCTCTCCCGGTCCCGGCACCGGCGGCTCGAGGTCCTTGACCAGCAGCACCTCGGGTCCCCCGGTCTGCTCGACGACTACAGCGCGCACGTCTCCTCCTCGGTTCGGCCTGGAGGTCCACTCTGCCAGCCGCCCGAAGCGGCTGCCCGGAAGGTCGGGACACCGCGCCCTACCACCCGGGACGCCGGGCGCACGAACCTCGTGGTCACAAGCCCTGATCACCGAAGGAGTACCGAGATGACCTACACCCAGGTCGCAGACCGCACGACGGTCACGAGTCACCACCAGCCTGCCCCGGGACGCGGCTGGACCTTCGCCGGCATCGGTGCCGGCATCGCCGGGATCACCGGCATCGCCGCCTCGATGACCGTCGACGCGGTGTACGACGAGAGCCTCGCCGGACAGCCCGACGCGATCGTCGCGAGGCTCGCCGAGCTCACCCCCAACCTGCTGGTCTTCCACGTCGCCACCATGGTCTGCGTGGTCACCCTGCTGGTGTTCGCCGCGGGGCTGCGCCGGCGGCTCGCGGCGCAGGCACCGTCCGGAAGCCTGCTCCCCGACGTGGCCGCGACCGGGCTCGGCCTCACCGCCGTCGCCGGACTGCTCGGCGCCGGCCTGAACACCGAGTTCATCTTCGGGGTGCAGGACGGCGGCGAGACCGGTCTCCTGCCGGAGAGCGCGGTGTTCTTCAACCACTGGGTCGGCACCATCCCGTGGCTGTGGGTGGGCGCCGGCGTCGCCGGGGTGGCCGTCGCGGTCGCGGCGCTGCGCCACTCCGCCGCTCCGCGCTGGATCGGGCTGGTCGGCGCCGTGCTCGGCGGGCTGACCCTGGCACTCGGCATCTCCCCGCTGCAGTACATGGCCGGCATGACCGGACCGCTGTGGCTGCTGGTGACCGCGCTCGGGTTCGCCGCAGCTGACCGCTCGGCGCGGTGACCTGGACCAGCAGGAAAATCGCGCACGCGGTCCGCGCGGAGGCCGTACAGTCCGGCGCCATGGACGCCAACGCCGCGGCCGAGGACAACCGGCCTCTCCGCGACGGAATGCCCCGGGCGGCCACGGCGATCGCCGTGGCCGCCCG
>JBMOMG010000168.1:0-14518 GCA_049323155.1 Actinomycetota bacterium
GGTCGGTCAGGGAAGGACCGTGATCTGCTTCGTGTCCTCCCACGGTGCGGGTCCCTCGCCGGCGGACGGGTCGGTGTCGCTCACGACGAGGGTGTACTCACCCGGGGGCACGTCCTTCACCCGGAACGAGTACGGCGCCATCTTGCAGCACTCCTCGGTCGTAGTGAAGCCCTCGGCCACGACGGTGTCGCCCTGGCGCAGCTCCCAGAGCACGTTGGCCTCGAACGCCGCCGCGAGTCCGGAGACCTTGAACGGGGCGGTGACCTCGGCGTTCTCCGCCGGGTCGATGATCCACACCTGCGCCAGGACGTCCATCTCGTCGCCCTCGGCCAGCGGCTCGGAGACCGGGACACCGAGCAGCGTGTCGGTGCGGCTCTCCGGGAGATCCTCGGACTCCGGACCGAGCAGGATCTGGACCGGAACGCGGTCCTGAACCACGGCCTGCGCCGTGTAGATCAGCTGCTCGACCGCCATCTGTGCCTGCTCCGCGCTCATTCCCGCCGGACGGTCGTGCAGGTCGGTGCTGTCGTTGTGGACCCGGATCCAGACCTCACCGTCGGCGCCGACCCCGTCGAAGCCGGCCCCGTTCACCACCGTGCCCTCGGGCCAGCCCGTGCGGTAGTCGGGGTCGTCGGGTGGGGTGCCTACCGCCTCGGAGAGCGCTGCGGCCAGGGGGTTGCCCCCGGTCTCCACGCGGTGGAACTCCCGGAACAGCCGGGTGCCGTGGCTGGTCTCGCCGACGTAGTAGACCGGCACCGCCTCGGTTGCCGGCGTCGGGGTGGGGGTCGCCTCGGTGGGGGTCGGCGTGGGCTCGGGTGTGGGCGTGGCCGAGGCGGCCGGGCCCACGGCGTCGCCGTCGCCCGTCGTACCGTCGCTGAGCACGACCACCGCGGTGACCGTGGCTGCGGTGGCGACCACGGCCGCGGCCGCGCCGAGGATCCAGGACCGCTTGCTGTTCATGGGACTCACTCTCGTTCGGGCGTGGATGGTGCCGAGCGCCTCGCGGGGCTCGATGTCGTCGACCGCGTCCGAGAGCAGCCGGCGAAGCTGCTCGGCGTCGGGGTCGGGGCCGTTCAGGGGGGTGGGCTGGTCGTTCACCGGACCTCCTCGAGCAGCTGCCTGAGTGCCGCAGCCCCACGGGACGCGTGGCTCTTGACCGCGCCGCGGCTGATCCCGAGCGTGTCGGCGATCTGCGCCTCGGACAGGTCGAGGTAGTAGCGCAGGGCGAGCACCTCGCGCTGACGGGTCGGCAGCGCGCGAAGCGCCTCGAGGACCTCGCGACGCCGTTCCGCGGCGAGCGCGTCGTGGTCGGCGCCGGGGTGGTCCGGTACGACGGGCGGGGTGTGGCGTGCTGCGACACCCCGACGACGCAGCACCGACCGGGAGCGGTTCACCACCGCCTGGCGCAGGTAGGCCAGCGCCTTGTCGGGCTCGCGGAGCGTGTGCCACCGGCCGTGCATCGCGACGAAAGCGTCCTGCACGACCTCCTCGGCGGTCTCGACGTCGCGGACCAGAAGGACCGAGAGTCGCACCAGCCGGCGGTAGTGAGCGGCGTACAGCTCGTCCACCGCCGCGTCGGCGTCCCACCGGGGCGCGGCGCTCATGGTCCTCCTGACGGACAGGGTCGCGGTCAGGGTCACGGTAGTTCCACGCGGTGCTCCCTCCGGTGGTTCACACGCCGGTGTGCCACGATCCTCGCCATGTCCGTGCGCTATCCCGCCCCACTCCGGCCCGGCGACACCGTCGGGGTGACCGCGACCTCCAGCGGTGTCGACGACAGCCTCCGGGCACGTCTCGACCTGGCCGTGCGCACGGTCGAGGATGCCGGCTACTTCGTCCGGGTCGGCGACTGCATGGACGGCTCGAGCCACGTCAGCGCGCCGGCGGCCGACCGCGCGGCCGAGCTGATGAACATGCTGCTCGACCCCGCGATCCGCGCGGTGGTGCCGCCGTGGGGTGGGGAGACCGCGATCGACGTCCTCCCGCTGCTGGACTGGGATGCGCTCCGGGGCGCCGAGCCGACCTGGCTGGTCGGGTTCTCCGACATCTCCACGATCCTGACCCCGCTCACGGTGCTGACCGGGGTGGCGACGCTGCACGGCAACAACCTGATGGACACGCCCTACCGGACGCCCGCCGGGCTGCTCGGCTGGCTCGACATCGTCAGGCAGCAGGCCGGGGCGTCGTTCACCCAGGCGCCGCCGGGACGGCACCGCAGCACCGGCTGGGTCGACTAGCGGGCCCATCCCGAGGTGGTCGACCTCACCCTCGACGGCACCGGCCGGTGGCGGCGGCTGGACGGTCCCGGCGACGTCACCGTCGAGGGCCGGCTGATCGGCGGCTGCATCGAGACCGTGTCGAACCTCGCGGGCACGCCGTACGGCGACGTGACCCACTGGGCGCACGACCACGCGCCCGAGGGCCTGTTGGTCTACGTGGAGGCGTCGGACGACAACGCCCTGGAGATCTGCCGCAACCTGCACGGGATGCGGCTGGCCGGCTTCTTCGACGCCGCCAACGCGATCCTCGTCGGGCGCACCAGCGCCCCGGACGCGGCCACGCTGACCCAGGACGAGGCGGTGCTCGACGCCCTCGGTGGGCTCGGCGTGCCGATCATCGCCGACGTCGAGTGCGGCCACGTGCCGCCGTACCTGCCGCTGGTGAACGGCGCGCTCGGGCGGGTCGTGCTGGCCGGTGACCGCAACGAGCTGACCCAGACGCTGGCCTGAGGCACGTCGCTAGGGTGGTGCTCATGAGCGCACAACGAGACGCGGACTGCCTGTTCTGCAAGATCGTGGCGGGGGAGATCCCCGGCGACATCGTGCACGAGACGGAGACCACGGTCGCCTTCCGCGACATCGAGCCGCAGGCGCCCACGCACGTGCTGGTGGTCTCGCGCAACCACCACGAGAACGCCGTCAGCCTCGCCTCCGCGGAGCCCGAGACGGCAGTCGACCTGCTCAGGGCGATGGGGGCCGTTGCCGAGCAGGAGGGCCTCGTCGGCGGTTACCGGCTGGTCTTCAACACCGGCCCCGATGCCAGCCAGTCGGTGCCCCACGTGCACGGGCACGTCCTCGGCGGTCGCTCGATGGGCTGGCCACCCGGCTGAGTGCGGGCCGGCCGGGTACAGCTAGTCGGCACCGGCGTAGGTGCCGAAGCTCCACCGGTTCCCCTCCGGGTCGGCGACGCTGAACCCGCGAGAACCGTAGTCGGTGTCCTCGAGCTCGCGGACCACCTCGGCACCCAGGTCCTTCGCCCGTGCGTAGACCGCGTCGGGATCGTCCACGACGACGTAGACCGATCCTGCGCCGCGGGGGACGGCGAAGGTCGGGTCGCTCCGGTCCCGGCTGGAGACCATCACGCGGCCTCCTTCCGGCCAGATCATCTCGCTGTGCTCGACCATGGTTCCGTCCGCGGAACGGACGAGCACTCCTTCGGTGAACCCGAGCGCCGACAGCCACGCGCGAGCAGCGATCGCGTCGTCGTAGGTGAGGCCGGGCCAGATGCTGTGGTCAGTTCGTGTGGTCGTCATGCTGCCGATCCTCCGGGCCGGTCCGGCTGCTGTCTTGAACGTTTGCGAGGACGTCCTCGCGCAGCCACCGACCTGGGGTGGTGCCGGCGAGCCGCTGCCACTCCCGGGTCAGGTGGGCCTGGTCGGCGTAGCCGCACCGTGCCGCCACGACACCCGGCCGCTCCCCGGTCGCGACGAGGGCGGCCGAGCGCTCGAAGCGGATGATCCGGGCGACGGTCTTGGGCGCGAGCCCCACCGCCGCGGTGAACTCCTGCTCGAGGTGCCGCGTCGACCAGCCCACCTCGGCGGCGACGTCCCGAATCCTGGTGGTGCCGCCGGAGACGGCCAGGCGGGTCCACGCCCGCTCCACCTCCGGGCGTACGTCGCGACGGCGCTCGTGACGACCGAGCCCACCGAGCAGCGTCTCCTCCACCACGCGGCATCTGTCCGGCCACCGCTGCTCGGCGTGGAGGCGCTCGGACAGCCAGGCCGCGGCACGATCGCCGACCACGTCACCGAGCTCGACAGCCCGACCGGCGAGCTCGCCCGCGGGCACGCCGAGCAGCTTCGCGAGACGGAGCGGGGACAACGCGAGCTGGATCCCGCGTTGGGTGCCGTCGTGGTGGATGGTCGCCGGCCCTGCGTGGAGACCCGCGAGGCACAGGGTCAGCCGCTGACGGACCGGCTGCGGCATCGACAGCTCGAGCGCGTCGCCCACGGGGAGCACCAGCATCACCGTGGCGGAGGGCAGACCGACGTGGGCGCCGGCCGGGTAGCCCTCGATGTCGTAGTGACGCAGCGACTCCACGTATCCGGAGAGCGCGGAGCGACGCCGCCTGGTCTCTGGTCCCATCGGCCCATGGTCGCGCGTCCGCCGTGGAGCGGCCAAGAGGCGTCCAGGGCGGGCGTGAGGACCGGGTCCGGCCCTCCCGAGCGCCGGACACGCTGACCAGCGACCGCGTCCCGTCGCGGTGCCGCGGGGCGCGACGCTCGTGTCGGTGGCAGGATGCGCACGTCCGAGCTGCGCGACCAGATCAACTCCGGAGGCGACTGATGGACCTGGCCCTGACCGAGGAGCAGCGGAGCTTCAAGGAGCTCGCCCGTGACTTCCTCGACCACGAGGTCGTGCCGCACCGAGCCGAGTGGGACAGGGCGGAGTCCGTGGACACCGCGATCATCCCGCGGCTGGGCGAGATCGGGTTCTTCGGGCTCACCATCCCCGAGGAGTACGGCGGGCTGGGCGGCGACTACATCACCTACTGCATCGGGATGGAGGAGCTCGGCCGTGCCGACTCCTCGGTGCGGGGCATCGTGTCGGTGTCGATGGGCCTGGTCGGCAAGGTGATCCTGTCCCACGGCACCGAGGAGCAGAAGCAGGAGTGGCTGCCCGGCATCGCCACCGGCACCAAGCTCGGCTGCTTCGGCCTGACCGAGCCCGACACCGGCTCCGACGCGGGGAACCTGAAGACCCGAGCCGTGCGCGAGGGGGCCGACTGGGTCATCGACGGTTCGAAGATCTTCATCACCAACGGCACCTGGGCGGACGTGTGCCTGGTCTTCGCGCGCACCGGTGGGCCCGGACCCAAGGGCGTCTCCGCGTTCCTGGTGCCGACCGACACCCCGGGCTTCGAGCGTCGCGAGATCAAGGGAAAGCTGGGGCTGCGCGGCCAGGCCACCGCCGAGCTGTCCTTCGACGGGGTCCGGGTCCCTGCCTCGGCGATGCTCGGCGAGGAGGGGGAAGGCTTCAAGATCGCGATGTACTCCCTCGACAAGGGCCGGGTCTCGGTCGCCGCCGGGTGCACGGGCATCGTCCAGGGCTGCCTGGAGACGGTCGTGGACTACGCCAAGCAGCGGCGGCAGTTCGGCCGCCAGCTCGCGTCCTTCCAGCTGATCCAGGACATGATCGCCGACATCTCCGTGGACGCGGACGCCGCACGGCTGCTCACCTGGCGGGCCGCGGACCTGATCGAACGTGGCGAGCGGTTCGGGGTCGAGGCGTCGAAGGCCAAGCTGTTCGCCTCCGAGGCGGCGGTCCGCGCCGCCAACCTCGCGATCCAGGCGTTCGGCGGCTACGGCTACATCGACGAGTACCCGGTGCAGAAGTACATGCGCGACGCGCGTGTGATGACCTTGTACGAAGGCACCAGCCAGATCCAGAAGCTCCTGATCGGTCGCGCGGAGACCGGTGTCAGCGCGTTCCTCTGAGCAACCCGACCCGACGAAGACCCCGGAAGGCAGTCCGATGGCCACCAAGAACCCGCAGCGCCCGCTGGACCTGTTCGGCACCGACGCCCTCGTCGACGAGGAGAGCCTCGCCATCCGCGACGCCGTGCGGCGCTTCGTGGACGACCGGGTGCGTCCCGAGATCGCCGACTGGTACGAAGCCGGATCGATGCCGGTCCGAGAGCTCGCCAAGGAGCTGGGCACGCTCGGGGTGCTCGGCATGCACCTCGAGGGCTACGGCTGCGCCGGTACGACGGCAACGGCGTACGGCCTGGCGTGCATGGAGCTCGAGGCCGGCGACTCGGGGCTGCGCAGCCTGGTGTCGGTGCAGGGCTCGCTGGCGATGTTCGCGATCTGGAAGCACGGCTCGGAGGAGCAGAAGCAGGAGTGGCTGCCGAGGATGGCCGCCGGCGAGGCGATCGGTTGCTTCGGGCTGACCGAGCCCGACTTCGGCTCCAATCCGGCCGGGATGCGCACGCGTGCCCGCCGTGACGGAGACGACTGGGTGCTGTCGGGCAACAAGATGTGGATCACCAACGGCTCGGTCGCCGACGTCGCCGTCGTCTGGGCCAGGGTCGACGACGAGGAGGGCCGGATCCGCGGGTTCGTCGTACCCACCGACACCCCGGGGTTCTCGGCGCCCGAGATCAAGAAGAAGATGTCGCTGCGGGCGTCGGTGACCTCCGAGCTGGTCCTCGACGACGTGCGGCTTCCGGCCTCGGCGATGCTCCCGGGGGCCGCCGGGCTCTCCGGCCCGCTGTCGTGCCTCAACGAGGCCAGGTACGGGATCGTCTTCGGTGCCCTCGGGGCGGCGCGCGACTGCCTGGAGACCGCGATCGCCTACAGCCGCGAGCGGGAGATCTTCGACAAGTCCCTGGCCGGCTACCAGCTCACCCAGGCCAAGCTCGCCGACATGACGCTGGAGCTCGGCAAGGGGATGCTGCTTGCGCTGCACCTCGGCGCGCTCAAGGACGCCGGCACGCTCCGCCCGGAGCAGGTGAGCCTGGGCAAGCTCAACAACGTGCGGGAGGCGATCGCGATCGCGCGGGAGTCGCGGACGCTGCTCGGGGCGGCCGGGATCACGCTCGAGTACCCGATCATGAGGCACGCCAACAACCTCGAGTCGGTGCTCACCTACGAAGGCACCTCCGAGGTGCACCAGCTGGTGATCGGCCAGGCGCTCACCGGCCAGCCCGCGTTCCGCTGAGACGGGCGCCAGGGCCGGCGGGTGCGGTCAGGGCAGCGAGCGGGCCACACCGAGGAGCAGCGGGAGGGTGGAGGCCAGCAGGAGCACCCACGCCACCAGCTTGTGAGAGATCTTCGCCGGGTCCAGCGAACCGGCCAGCGCGATCAGCGCGCCCTCCTCGGTGTTGCGGTCGAACCCCATCAGGCGTGCGTCGAGGGGGATCCCGCTCGGCCCGAGGAAGTCCTCGGGTGCGATCGGCTCGACCGGTCCGTCGTCGAGCGGGTCGGGGGTGGCGTCGTACTCCCGCATGGGCCCACTGTAGGAGCCCGCCGCCGAGGACGGGCAGCATCCCCGCGCCTCCCGTAGCATGGGAGGGCAGCACCTTGTCCTACTGACTCACCCGTGGAGGTCGGCCGCCAGGCCGTTCGATGACAGACACCGACAGTCCTCAGCACACCATCACCGTGCCGGCGAGCATCCCCATGGTGGCCCTCCTCGGCCCCGGCGACGAGCACCTGGCGCTGATCGAGAAGGCGTTCAAGGCCGACGTCCACGTCCGTGGCAACCAGATCACGCTGCGCGGGGAGTCCGCCGAGGTGGCCCTCGCCGAGCGGCTCATGGACGAGCTGGTCACGATCATCCGCACCGGCCAGGGCCTGACCACCGAGACCGTCGAGCGGGCGATCTCGATGCTGCGCGCGGAGACCAAGGAACGTCCCGCCGACGTCCTCAGCCTCAACATCCTCAGCAACCGCGGCCGCACGATCCGGCCCAAGACGCTGAACCAGAAGAAGTACGTCGAGGCGATCGACAAGCACACGATCGTGTTCGGGATCGGCCCGGCCGGCACGGGCAAGACCTACCTCGCGATGGCGAAGGCCGTGCAGGCGCTGCAGTCCAAGAACGTCAACCGGATCATCCTCACCCGGCCGGCCGTCGAGGCGGGGGAGCGGCTCGGGTTCCTGCCCGGCACGCTCAGCGAGAAGATCGACCCCTACCTGCGTCCGTTGTACGACGCCCTGCACGACATGCTCGACCCGGAGACGATCCCCAAGCTCCTCGCCGCCGGCACGATCGAGGTCGCGCCGCTGGCCTACATGCGCGGCCGCACGCTCAACGACGCGTTCATCATCCTCGACGAGGCGCAGAACACCTCGCCGGAGCAGATGAAGATGTTCCTCACCCGGCTCGGGTTCGGCTCGAAGATGGTGGTCACCGGCGACGTCACGCAGGTCGACCTTCCCGGTGGCATGAAGAGCGGCCTGCGCGTGGTCGAGGAGATCCTCACCGGCATCGAGGACGTCCACTTCAACCGGCTCACCTCCCACGACGTGGTCCGGCACCGCCTCGTCGGCCACATCGTGGCGGCGTACGACGAGTTCGAGGCCCGCCGTGAGAACGCCGAGCCCGCCGAGGGACGGCGCCCCGGGCCGCGCAGGGGTCCTGCGTGAGCACCTCCGACAGTCACCATCCCCGAGGGGTGTCATGAGCATCGAGATCCTCAACGAGTCCGGTGACGCGATCGACGTCGAGGAGCTCTCCCGGCTCTCGCGGTTCGTGATGGACCGGATGCGGGTGCACCCGCAGGCCGAGCTGTGCATCAAGCTCGTCGACGAGGCGACCATCGCCGAGCTCAACGAGCAGTGGATGGAGAAGCAGGGGCCGACCGACGTGCTCGCCTTCCCGATGGACGAGCTGCGGCCCGGCCTGCTCGACGAGGAGCCCGAGGAGGGCGTCCTCGGTGACCTGGTGGTGTGTCCCGCGGTGGCCGAGCGTCAGGCGGCCGAGGCCCGGGCCAAGGGCCAGTCCGGCTACGGCACCGCCGACGAGGTCGACCTGCTCACCGTCCACGGGATCTTGCACCTGCTCGGCTACGACCACGCCGAGCCCGAGGAGCATCGCGAGATGTTCGGGCTCCAGGCGCGGCTGCTCGCCGAGTGGCAGGGGGCCCGGACCGGTGAGGTGCTGCCCGGTGACGAGCCGGCCGGCCTGGCCCAGGAGGACGTCGAGCCGTGACCGCGGTCCACATCTGGCTGTTGGTGCTGGTGGCCGTCCTGGTCGTGATCGCCGGCCTGTTCAGCAGCGCGGAGGCGGCGCTCTCGTCGTTCTCGAAGGTGCGGGCCGAGGAGATCGCCCACGAGGGCAAGCCCGGCGCGAAGCGGCTGCTGACCGTCGTCGAGGACCCGGCGCGCTACATGAACACCGCGCTGTTCCTCCGGCTGCTCAGCGAGATCGGCGCCATCGTCCTCGCCTCCGTCGTGATGACCGACCTGATGGTCTCCCGCGACCCCGTCTCCGAACAGGTCGTCGGCCGGTGGTGGGCGGTGACCGTCACGGTGCTCGTGATGGTCGCCGTGTCCTTCGTCGTCGTCGGCGTCGCCCCGCGCACGGTCGGGCGCCAGCACTCCGAGCGAGTCGCGCTGCTCTCGGCCGGCCCGCTGATCGGCTTCACGAAGGTGTTCGGTCCCGTCGCGCAGCTGCTGATCCTGGTCGGCAACGCGATCACCCCCGGCCGTGGGTTCAGCGAGGGCCCGTTCGCCTCCGAGGCCGAGCTCCGCGAGCTCGTGGACCTGGCCGAGGCCAGCAGCGTGATCGAGTCAGGTGAGCGGGAGATGATCCACTCGGTCTTCGAGCTCGGCGACACGATCGTGCGCGAGGTGATGGTCCCGCGGACCGATGTCGTGTTCATCGAGCGCACCAAGACCCTGCGGCAGGCGATGTCGCTGGCCCTTCGCAGCGGCTACTCCCGGATCCCGGTGATCGGGGAGAACCTCGACGACATCGTCGGCTTCGCCTACCTCAAGGACATCACCAAGCGGGTCTTCGACCGCCACGAGGCCGAGCAGACCGAGAAGGTCGACTCGGTGATGCGTCCGGTGCTCTACGTCCCCGACTCCAAGCCGGTCGACGAGCTCCTGCGCGAGATGCAGGCCCAGCGCAAGCACGTGGCGGTCGTCGTCGACGAGTACGGCGGCACGGCCGGGCTGGTCACGATCGAGGACGTCCTGGAGGAGATTGTCGGCGAGATCACCGACGAGTACGACGAGGCGCGGGTCGACGTCGAGCGTCTGGCCAACGGCGCCACCCGGGTCAGCTCGCGCTACCCCGTCGACGACCTCGACGACCTCTGCGGGGTCCCGATCGACGACGACGACGTGGACACCGTGGGTGGACTCATGGCCAAGTACCTCGGCCGGGTGCCGATCCCGGGCTCGGTCGTCGAGGTGGAGGGTCTGCGCTTCGAGGCCGAGGCGCCGACGGGGCGCCGCAACCGGATCGGCACCGTGCTGATCACGCGCGTGGAGACACCGGGCGAGCGGTCCGAGGCCGAGCTCACCGACACCCAGGCCGGCTGAAGGACGAGGCATGATCGAGATCAGCGATCCGGAGGACAAGAAGATCCTCACCCTGGCCCGCTCCACCCGGGCCCGCACCGGAGCTGCGCAAGGGGCATGCCTCCGGGACACCGACGGGCGGACCTACGCCGCCGCCAGCGTCGAGCTGGCCTCGCTCCGGCTCACCGCGGTGCAGGTTGCGGTCGCGATGGCGGTCTCCAGCGGGGCCCCGGGCCTCGAGGCCGTCGCCGTGCTGGCCGACCCCCCGGCCGTCGCGGACACCGACCTCGCCGCCGTACGCGACCTCGCCGGGGCCGGCGTCACCGTGCTGGTCGGCACCCCGGACGGCACGGTGCAGGAGACCTTGACCACCTGAGTTCAGCCCTCCAGGGAAACCCGTTGCGGGGGTGGCGCCCCGGGATCATGCTGACCCCAGCCGTCAACGGGGGAACTCGCATGCACACTGCATCTCGTCGCACCGCTGCTTCGAGCCTCGCCCTGGCCGCCGCCCTGGTCGCAGCCCTGGTCGCAGTCCTGGGCCCGCCCGCCGGTGCGGCTGCCGGCGCGGCCACCGGTCGGGGTGACGCCACAGAGGTGTCCTGGCGGGTGCATCGGGTGTCCGTCGCCACCGACGGCACTCCTGCGTCCGCCCCGGACGACGACCAGGCGGCCTACCGCGTCCCCTCGATCTCCGACGACGGCCGGTTCGTGGCGTTCTCCTCCTCCGCCGAGAGCCTCGTGGCCGGCGACGACAACGGGGTGGCCGACGTCTTCGTCCATGACCGGCGGACGAACCGGACCCGCCGGATCTCCGTCGGGCCGTCCGGCCGGCAGGCCGGCGGCAGCAGCTTCGCGCCCGCGATCTCCGGGGACGGCCGCTTCGTCGTCTTCGCCTCGCGGGCCACGAACCTGGCCCGGGCCGACCGGGACCGTCGCCCCGACGTCTACCTCCATGACCGCCGCACGGGCGTGACGCGACTGGTGTCCGTCGAGGTCCCCGCGCCGTGGTCCCGCGGCGACCAGCTGGCCCCGGCGGTGTCCGTGCACGGCAGCTACGTCGCGTTCTCCGCCCACCGGGTCCGCCGCGACGTGGGCTCGGTGAGTGTGGTCTTCCTCCGGGACCGCAGGACGGGCACGACCGAACGGGTCGCCGGCACTGTCACGGGCTACACGTCCGGACCGCAGCTGTCGGCCCGTGGCCGGTTCGTGGCGGTGACCTCCACCGCTGCGCTGACACCTGACGACACGGACGAGTCCTCCGACGTCTTCGTCGTGGACCGCGCCACCGGCGTCGTCCGCCGGGTCGACGTCGGCGAGGGACGCAGCTCGCGCACGGCCGTGGTGATGCCCTCCATGTCCGGCGACGGCCACCGGGTCGCGGTACAGGTCTTCGAGGGCACCTCCCGGGAGGGCTCGACGACGAACATCTGGGTGTGGGACCGCCCCAGTGGTGTCGCCCGGGTCGTCACGAGCACGTCCGACGGCAGGGTGCTCGCGGCCGGAGCGGCACCCGGCCCGGCGAGGCCCACCGCGATGTCGGGCAACGGGCGCCACGTCGCGTTCGTGGCGGCTGGCCGGCTCACGCCACGCGACCGCAACCCCGGCTGGGACCTCTATGTCCGCGACCTGCGCACCGATGCACTCTCCCTGGTCACCGAGGGGTACGCCGAGGAGCGGGTGGACGGGAGCACCTTCGGTGTCGACGCCGACCGCGACGGCTCGGCACTGGCCTTCGTGTCCGACGCGACGGAGCTGGTCCCTCGCGACACCACCGACGGCCCCGAGGTCTTCGTCGCGCTGCGGCGGATCTCGCGGTAGGTGGGCGACCTCGTCGCGCCGAGCGCCGATGCTCGCTAGGTTGGCCGGATGAGCCAGGTGGCCGGCGCGACAGGACCGGTCCGGGTGGTCGGCCCGGACGCACACGCTGCTGCGGTGCGACGCCTCCGCGCGTCGTACGACGCGATCCCCGACGGCGCGCCCGTCCGCCTGGCCAAGCGCACCTCCAACCTCTTCCGGCACCGCTCGTCGGTAGTGGCGCCGGGGCTCGACGTGTCCGGGCTCGACGGCGTGATCGCGATCGACCCGGCCGCGCGCACCGCCGACGTGCAGGGCATGTGCACCTACGAGGACCTGGTGGACGTGACCCTCGCCCACGGACTCATCCCGCTGGTGGTGCCGCAGCTGCGCACGATCACCCTCGGCGGAGCGGTCACCGGGCTCGGCATCGAGGCGACGTCGTTCCGCAACGGCCTGCCCCACGAGTCGGTGCTCGAGATGGACGTGCTCACCGGCGACGGGCGGATCGTCACCGCCACCCCCGACGGGCCGGCCGCGGACCTGTTCGCCGCGTTTCCCAACTCCTACGGCAGCCTCGGCTACGCCACCAGGATCCGGATCGAGCTCGAGCCGGTGCCGGGGTACGTCGACCTGCGGCACGTCGCGTTCGACGACCTCGACGAGCTCGCGGCCGCCGTCGAACGGATCGTCGCGGACCGGGCCTGGGAGGGGACCCGGGTCGAGGGGCTCGACGGCGTGGTCTTCGAGCCCGGGGAGGCCTACCTGACCCTGGCCACCTGGCGCGTCGAGGCACCGGCCGGTCAGCCGTCCGACTACACCGGCCAGAGGATCTACTACCGCTCGATCCAGGAGCGCGGGCACGACGTGCTGACCATGCACGACTACCTGTGGCGCTGGGACACCGACTGGTTCTGGTGCTCGCGGGCCTTCGGCGCGCAGCATCCGCTCGTGCGCCGGGTGTGGCCGCGCCGGCTGCGCCGCAGCGACGTGTACCACCGCCTGGTCGGGCTCGAGAACCGCTACCGGGTGATGAGCCGCATCGAGGGCCGGCGTGGGTTGCCCGCTCGGGAGCGCGTGATCCAGGACGTCGAGGTCCCGGTCGCCCGGACGCCGGAGTTCCTGCGCTGGTTCGACGCACACATCGGGATGCGGCCGGTGTGGCTGTGCCCGCTGCGGCTCAGGCAGCCCGCCGGCCCCGGCAGCGAGCGAGCCTGGCCGTCGTACCCCCTCGACTCGGGGACGACCTACGTCAACGTGGGCTTCTGGGGGACCGTGCCGATGGCGCCGGGCGCCGCCGACGGTGACCTCAACCGGTCGATCGAGCAGCAGGTCACCGAGCTGGGTGGGCACAAGTCGCTGTACTCCGACGCCTACTACGACCGGGCCACCTTCGACCGGCTCTACGGCGGCGCCAACCTGGCGAAGGTCAAAGCGGACTACGATCCTCGTAATCGACTGACGGGACTGTACGAGAAGGCGGTGGGCCGGCGATGACGACGACAGCCAGCGACCTGACCGTGACCATCGGTGAGGCGATCACCCGGCTGATGCCGGACGGGGTGCCGTTCCGGTTCACGGCCTACGACGGCAGCACCGCGGGCCCGCCGGACGCACCGGTCGCCCTGCACCTGCGCAACGAGCGCGGGCTGTCCTACATCCTCACCGCACCGGGCGACCTCGGCATGGCCCGGGCCTACGTCTCCGGGGACCTCGAGATCGAGGGCGCCCATCCCGGTGACCCCTACGACGCGATGCGCGTGCTGATGAGCAGGCTGAGCTTCAAGATGCCGCCACCGGCGGAGCTGGTCCGCATCGTGCGCAGCATCGGCCTGAACCACCTCAAGCCGCCGGCGCCCCCACCCGAGGAGCACCTGCCGCGCTGGCGGCGACTGCTCGAGGGCATGCGGCACTCGCGCGAGCGCGACGCGGTCGCGATCAGCCACCACTACGACGTCTCCAACCGGTTCTACGAGATGGTGCTCGGGCCGTCGATGACCTACACCTGCGCGGTGTTCCCGCACGAGGACGCGAGTCTCGAGCAGGCGCAGGCCGAGAAGTACGACCTGGTCTGTCGCAAGCTGGGCCTGGAGCCGGGGATGCGGCTGCTCGACGTCGGCTCGGGCTGGGGCGGGATGGTCCGCCACGCCGCCCGCGAGTACGGGGTCACGGCCGTCGGGGTGACCCTCTCGCGCAACCAGGCCGACTGGGCGCGCGAGGCGATCGCCCGGGAGGGCCTGGCCGACCGGGCCGAGGTGCGGTTCGGCGACTATCGCGACATCGCCGAGGGCGGCTTCGACGCGGTCAGCTCGATCGGCCTGACCGAGCACATCGGGGTGCGCAACTACGGCGCGTACTTCTCCTTCCTGCGGTCGCGGCTGCGACCCGGTGGCCGGCTGCTGAACCACTGCATCACCCGGCCGGACAGCAACGCCCGGGCCGAGACCGGGGCGTTCATCGACCGCTACG
>JBMOMG010000169.1:0-14509 GCA_049323155.1 Actinomycetota bacterium
CAAGGTCCGGCCCCACGAGTTCCTGTCCTGGAACCGGCCCTACGACGTCCACACCGGTGCAGCGCACCCGGCCGTCCCCAACTTTCCAGGACACGAATCTCTGCCACTTACTTGACGCGAGACAGGACCAGCGACGTGCAACGGGAGAGTCGCAGGTTTGTGCGTTCCCCCCGCTACCAATCTGGCCCGGGATTCAGTGCGAATCCCGGGCCAGAAAGCATTTGAGACTTGAACCTCCCTCCGGAAACCCTCCACTTTCGGTGTGGGGACGTCGCTCCGCGCCGCGTCCGTCTGAGCCGGTCCCGATTGCTGTCGGTCCTTGCCGTTGCTTGCGGTGCCGGATGCGCACCGGAAGTGCATGAGCACCCATCACCTCGAAGGTCTCGACCAGCTCATCAGCATCGACGAGCTCTCCGACTACCTCGGCGTGCCCAAGACCATCTACGACTGGCGCCTGACGGGCCACGGCCCCTGCGCGATCCGGGTCGGTCGGCACTTGAAGGACCCATCGGGCGGCCCATCGCGAAGGCCGGACTGCTCTCGTGATAAGGTTGGCTTATGACGCTGCTGGCGGAGTATCGCGATGCTCGTCGCGAGGAGGACGTCGCACGACTTCGACGCTCCCTAGCGCTTCGAGCGATGGTCGCGACCGGCATGTCGCAGCGTGAAATAGCCGAGGCGCTCGGTGTCAGCCAGCCGGCCGTCAGTCAGCAATTGAAGTCCGGCAGTCAGTTGGATGGTGTGCATCCCAAGGACCTCCTGAACGCGGCCGCGCCCATCCTGAAGGCACTGGCCGAGGATTGCGGATTCACTCGGCTGGCCGTTTTTGGTTCGGTCGCGCGGGGGACCGCGGGTCCGGATTCGGACATCGATCTCATCGTTGAGTCGCCGCCAGGTACGTCGTCGTTCGAGTTTCTTCGGTTCAAGCAGCTGATCGAGCAGGTCCTCGGACGTGAGGTCGACCTGATCGACTACGGCGGGTTGAAGCCGAAGCTCGACGACGACATCCGCCGCGAGGCGGTGCTGCTCTGATGGAGCGGAAGGCTGCCAAGGAGCTCCTCCACATTCGGGGCTGGCTCGACCGCGTCGACGAGATCGTCGAACGGGGCAGGGACGCCTACCTCGTCGATGCCCTGCTCCAGGAGGCCGGCGACTCGCTGATGATGAAGCTGGGGGAGGCGGGGAACCGACTCTCAAGGCTCGACGTCCTCCCGCCGGATGGCGTCGACTGGGCGCTCGCCGTGGCGAACCGCAACTTCCTGATCCACCAGTACGACGAGATCAACCGCGAGCTGACATGGTTGACGCTCTCGCGCGACCTGCCCGAGTGGAAGCAATCGCTGGAGGCACTCTTCGACGAGGCCGAGGCGGCGGCCGCCGAAGAGTCCGAGGGTGACTGACTCCACCGGAGCGGTCCGGCGGATCGGCTCGCGGGCGATCCTGACGGCCGTCGTGCGGGCATCGGTGGTCCGCAGCGTCGACCAGTTGGTAGTCATAGCCGGTGCGCCGGCCGGATGACCGCGGTGCCAGCAGCAGAGGCCCACTCAGCGCAACCGTCGCGGCTGCGGATGCTGTGCGACGAGTCGACTGGCTGACCACGGATCGGATTCGGTGCCGCGCGGGCGGGGAACACGTCAACCGTGACCCTCGCTGACACGCTGCTGAACGACCTGGCCACCATCGAGCCCTGGCACCTTGACTTCTACCAGGACCTGCACCGTCACCCTGAGCTGAGCTTCCAGGAGACCCGAACAGCGGGGCTGGTCAGTGACCGGCTCACTCACCTCGGCTTCGAGCTGCACGGCGGCCTCGGCGGCACCGGGCTGGTTGGAATCCTTCGCAACGGAACCGGCCCGACGGTGCTGGCGCGGGCCGACATGGACGCCTTGCCGGTGCGAGAGGCGACCGGCCTCCCGTACGCGTCCACCGACACCGCCGTCGATGCAGCCGGCAACGAGACGCCGGTGATGCACGCATGTGGTCACGACATGCACGTCACCTGCCAGCTCGCAGCCGCTCAGCTCCTCGCCGAGCACCAGGACGCCTGGTCCGGCACGTTCATCGCGGTGTTCCAGCCTGCTGAGGAGCTCGGCACCGGCGCCAGCGCGATGGTCCAGGACGGCCTGGCCGAGGTGATACCGACGCCCGACGTCGCGCTCGGCCAGCACGTCATGGGGCTGCCGCACGACACGGTCGCGTCCCGACCGGGAGCCGCTCTTTCCGCGGCGGACAGCATCCGGATCACCCTGCACGGGCGCGGCACCCATGGGTCGATGCCGCACTACGGCATCGACCCCGTGCTGCTGGGCAGCGCGGTCGTGATGCGGCTGAACGCGATCGTCTCGCGCGAGCTGCCACCCGGCCACTTCGGCGTCGTCACCGTGGGCAGCTTCCAGTCCGGCTCCAAGAGCAACGTGATCCCCGAGACGGCGACCCTGCTGGTCAACCTGCGGGCCTATGACGACCGCACCCGCCGGCAGCTGAGGGACGCGGTCGAGCGGATCGTCCGGGCGGAGTGCGCCGCCTCCGGCTCCCCCGCACCACCGGAGTTCGAGTACACCGACCCGTTCCCGCTCACCGACAACGACCCCGAGGCCTACGAGAGGGTGTCAGCGGCGTTCACCGAGCACTTCGGTGACAAGGCGATCGTGATGGAGCCCTCCACGGGCAGCGAAGACTTCAGCGACATCCCCCGCGCCCTCGGGGTCCCGTACCTGTACTGGATCTGGGGCGGCTTCGACCCCGTCACCTACCGTCGCGCGGAGCAGGAGGGGACCCTCGGCAAGGTCATCCCGGGCAACCACGCCAGTACCTTCGCCCCAGTCATGGCACCCACCTTCCGCACCGGCGCCTCCGCCATGACGGTCGCCGTCCTGAGCTACCTGCCCGCGACTCGTGACTTCTCGATGCCGCGTGACGCGTCGCTGACGTGCTGCCGGACGTCGCCCGAGGCGGCGCACTTTCCACCCCTGGAGACGCCACGAGCTGCAAGGTGGGCTACTTCGTCGGCAGCCTGTCGTCGAGCTCCATCAACCAGGTACTCAGCGGCAGTCATCAAGCTGGCGCCCGGTTGTCGAAGAGCTTCGGCGTCGTCGCGTCGGTTCGGTCAGGGAGCCACTGGGTGCTTGGCCATGAACGCCCGCAGGGTTGTCATCACCTCGTTCGGTTGCTCGTCCTGAGGGCTGTGTCCGGCCCGGTCGATGAGGACGAGCTCTGACCCCGGAATCCCGTCGGCGAGCTCGCTCTGGCACTCAGGTGGGAACACGAAGTCCTCACGTCCCGCCATGACCAAGGTGGGTGCAGTGATCTCACCGAGCCGGTCCACCACTGACCAGTCGACGGCCAGGTGTCTTCCGTTGAAGATCAGCGGTGCTGCCCGCATCCGTGAGCGCCATCCTCCGGCGGCCATGGCGCGTGCCAGCGGCACCCAGCCGGAACCGGCCATGTACGGCGCGCTCACCCGCACGAACATGGGGAGATACTCCCGCGGGGTGAACTCACCGTGGAACCAGCGCCGGACCAGCTCGACCCGCTTGGCGCTGTAGCCGCGTTCGGCCACGACCCGCGGAGCGTTCTCCCGGGCCCATCGGCTGTCTGCGCCGGTGTCGAGCAGGATCAGCCGGGAAACCCGATCCGGATAGCGGAGGGCGTACTCGAGGGCCACGTGACCGCCGAAGGAGTGGCCGAGCACGGCCCACTTCTCGTAGCCGAGGTGCGCGCGCAGCGCGTCGGCGTCACCGGTGAGGTGCTCCCAGGTCATCGAGGAGACTGGTACGCCGACCGATCGGCCGTTGCACCGGTGGTCGTAGAAGACAAGCGTGAACTGGTCGGCGCATCGCCGGAACGTGCTCATCGTCCAGAGGTCCGCGCTGGGCCCTCCGTGCATCAGCACGAGTGGGTCACCGTGCCCGACGACGTCGACGTAGAGGGAGACGTCGCCCAGCGGGACATGCCGTGGCCAGCGGTCGGCCCGTCGCCGTACCTTCATCGTCGCCGCCTCCTCACGAGCTTTCGGAGCCGGTGGTGCTGGGACTCGACTCGAGCTCCGCGGCGAAGTGCTCGGCGAAGCGCTTCACGCCGTCCCACTCGGTGTAGACGTAGTCCCGGGAGACGTCGGTCCCCAACTCCCCGGGCTTCGCACTGGCGATCTTCTTCATCATGTGGCGTTTGATGAAGCCGTACTGCGTGTAGAGCAGGGCGCCTCCGAAGAGGGCCACCTTGCCGGGTCGCCAGCCGGTCTCCTGCTCGAACTGCTCGACGTAGCCTTCGGCCTCGGCCGGATCGCCGTGGGCGGCGAGGCTGACCGAGAAGAAGGCGGTCGGGACACGGGTGAGCGTGTCCTGGTTCTGACGGACGAAGTCGACCACGTGCTTGTCGTGCTTGCCCATGTGGATCGATGATCCGACGATGACGGCGTCGTAGTCGTCGGTGATCGCGTGGGCGTCCTTCACCTCCAGCATCGTGACGTCGTGTCCGTGGCCGCGGAGTACGTCGGAGACGAACTCGGCGATCTTCGCGGTCTGTCCTTCGGTGGTGCCGTAGGTGAGGAAGATCCTCTTCATGATGGCTCCCTTCGGCGTGACAGGTGCCGATGTGTCTGCGTTCGATGAACAGCGTCCGCAGGAGGTCCTCGCCGACCTCCTACAACAACCAGGCTGCGCCGGGGGAGCGGGCAGCGCACGGGGCACGCGTCCTCTCCCGTCAGGTCCAACGACCCTGGGCGGCAGAGCGACCTCCGAGACGCGCCCGGCCTCCTCGTCAGCCGGTAGGCGTTGTCGTCTGCGTTCCGGCTGCTGTGGGGGAGGTCGTGGGGCTGGCCGACGCCGAGCCGGGGGACGGCGTCGGTGACTCGGGGGCCTCGCTGGAGGTGGCGGTGCCGGTCTCGGGCGGCGAGGTGGGCGACGTACCGCTCGCCGTCGGCGTCGGCGGCTCCGACTGCGACGCTGACGGCGAGGGACTCGAGGTCGCGCTGGGGGGAGTGGACTCCGGAGCGATCTTCTTGTCGCCCTGGTCCTCGGCGACGATCGCCAGGATCTGCTCCTTGTAGCCGGCGAGCCGGCCCGCGATCTCGTCGAGGGCGACCTTGCCGGCCTGGATGTCGCGGGAGTACCGCCCGATCTCGGCCCAGAGCGTCTCCAGCTCGCGCATCGCGGCGCGGGACAACGGCTCGTCGAGCGTGACGAAGAGCTGGCGGGCCAGCGCGTAGGTCAGGCAGTTGACGCAGTCGTAGTTGAGCGCGCCGGCGACGTTCTGGGGAGCGGCCACGTTGGGTGCGTCAGCGTCGCCGACGACGAACACGACCTGGAACGCGATCGCGACCGCGGCGCAGGTGTCGCACGACGCCCACGCCTGTGCCTCGTTGCGGTTGAGCGCGTCCTGGCCGTCCTCCACCCAGACCAGCGCGAAGGCGACGTCGTAGAGGACGGTGCCGTCCTCGGTGTTGATCGCGAGAGCCTGGTTGTCCCCGGGGCCGGGCGCGAGCGGGTGGTCGAACGGGAACACCCAGCCGGCGGCGACCGCCTGGGGGTCGGAGGGGTCGGCTCCCTTCGGCACGAGCACCACCGCCAGCTGGGGGCGCTCACGGGTCGGCTGCGGCGCGGTGCTGTCCCACACGGCATTGATCACGCCGCGCTGGCCCTCGTGGAGCGTCGGGGCAGGTGGTCGCGCCGCGGGTCCCGTGGCCTGGGTGACGCCGGCCAGCGCCAACCCGTCCATGACCGTGCCGCGCTCCCAGGGCTGGATCGGCTCGTAGCTGTCCTCTCCGGGCCACCACGCCCAGGCGACACCGGCGATCAGCGTGCCGGCGAGGACGGCTGCCAGCGCCCGCTTGGCGGGCTTGCCGGTGGTGGCTCGCCACGCCCCGGTCGCGGTCTGCCGGACCAGGCGGCTGAGCATGTAGACGATGCCGGCGACCGGTACGACGATCGCCACCATGGCGAGCAGCCGCGCCGTGACCTGCACCAGGTCGCCTTCGGACCAGGCGGTCGCGAGGACGTCCTGTTGCTTGCCGAGCGCGGCCCACGCCGTGCCCATCAGGCGTGGCAACGCGAGGACCATGACGACCAGGGCCCCGAGGAGCAGGGGGACGACGACCAGCACCCAGGCCGTCACCACGACCCGCGCCCATGGCTTGAGCAGCCGTGCCTCCGGGTCGCCCCAGCGCCACGGCAGCGCGCCCAGCAGGGTCGGCTTGATCCGCGCGTAGAGGTCGGGGACCCCGGTGAGGTCGGCGAGGACGTGGTAGCCGTCGAACCGCACGAGCGGCGTGAGCTGACGGAGCATCTGCAGGATCTGCGTCGCCACGACGAGCAGCAGTGCGTCGTACCGGAGCCACAGCCACACGCCGGTGATCGCCACGGCCACGATCGCGTTGAAGTAGAGGCCGCCGAGGTCGGTGCGCAGGCGCCCGCCGCGGCCGAGCCGGTAGGAGTCGGTGACGTCGGTGTAGAACGCCGGCCACACGAGATACATCCCGAAGCCCATGACGCCCGGCGTGGCGCCGCCGTACCTCGCCGCGGCGGCGTGCCCGAACTCGTGGAAGCCCGCGGAGAGGACGGTGACCGCGAAGACCAGGATCAGCAGCTCGGGGCGCTCGAAGGCCTCGTACGTCGCGGAGGCCAGGCCCTTCTCGAACAGCACCCACCAGCACACCAGCGCGAACGCCGCGAGGAGCGGGACCACCATGAAGGACCGGAACAGCACGCGGAACGGGTCCGTCAGCCGACGGGTGCGCGCCGGATCGGTGACGGTGTAGCGAAGCCGGAGGCCGAGCAGGGGGTTCTGCCGGCGCAGCTCCGGCTCGGCGCCGTTGGCCAGGGTCAGCAGGCCGAGCGGACGCAGCTGCTGGTCGACGAGGTGGCGGATGTTGTCCTCGCTGACCGTGCGGCCGGTCGAGGACGACACCGCACGGGCCACCTCGGCCGGAGTACGGCGGCCGTCGATCTCCTGGAGCACGGCGTACAGAAGGGGCGTGAGCTGGATCGTCTGGCCGTCGGCGCGCCGCACGAGGGACGGCGGGACCCGGTAGCCGGATCCCGCCATCTCCCCGAGGAGCTGCACCCCTTCCGCGCGGTGCAGCACGTCACGCGCCGACCCTGCAGCTGTGGTGGTCACAGGGACTCCGAAACTGGTGGTGGTCCTACTGGGTGATCTCGGAGTCCTGGTCGGCCGTCGCGTTCGCCTCGCCCTCGATGTTCTGGTTGATGATCGCGTCCTGCTGCGACACCGCGATCGCCTCGGAGTCGACCGAGCCGATGTTCGCTGCGACACCGGCGTTGATCGGCGCGGCGACGTTGGCGTTCACCGCGGCCGCACCGTTGATGGGTGCGGCGATGTCGGTCGAGGCGTCGACGTCGACGTTCACGTTGAGCAGGTTGCCGTCCAGGGTGCCGCCCAGCTCCGTGTCGCCCACGCTCCCACCGACGCTGGTCGAGCCGTCATCGGTGGACTCGTCAGGGGTGTCGCCGTCCAGGGTGTCCTGACTCTGGTCGACGCCGCTGATCTGGCTGGCGTCGGCGTTCGCGTCGGCGTCGATGTTCTGGTCGATCATCACGCCCTGGTCACCAGCGGCCGTCGCCTCGGAACCGAAGGACAGGATGTTCGCGCTGGCAGCGGCGTCGATCGGCGCCGCCACGTTCAGGTTCGCGGCCGCGGCGAGGTCGATCGGCGATGCGGCGTCGATCGCCAGGTCCACGTCGGCGTTGAGGTCGAGGATCGAGACGACCTCCTTGTCCGGCAGTGCCGTTGCGCTTTCCGCCTGAAGCTCCTCGGGCGTGAGTCCCTCGTCGCTCATGACGTCCCCCTTTCACCGGCACGCCAGTGGTGCCGGGTCGTCTGCTCGATCACGTGGGAGGGGACGTACCCGCACAGGGCGGCCTGAAACCATGCGACTTGACCCTGACGCAACGTCAGGGCTGCACGCTCTTGCCATGACCACTCACACGATGACCCGCTCGATCGAGGTGCGGGGGCTGGAGAAGTCGTTCGGCGACCTGCACGTCCTGCGTGGCGTGGACCTCGACGTCGACCGCGGCAGCATCTTCGCCCTCCTCGGCTCCAACGGAGCGGGCAAGACCACCCTCGTCAAGATCCTCGCCACCCTGCTGAAGGCCGACGCGGGCACCGCCCGGGTGCACGGCTTCGACGTCGCCACCGATCCCGCACGCGTACGGGAGTCCTTCAGCCTGACCGGGCAGTTCGCCGCCGTCGACGAGATCCTCACCGGGCGCGAGAACCTGATGCTCGTGGCGCAGCTGCGGCACCTGCCCGACCCCGGCGCCATCGCCGACGAGCTGCTCGCCCGGTTCTCGCTGACCGAGGCCGGCGGCCGGCGGACCGCCACCTACTCCGGCGGCATGCGGCGCCGGCTCGACATCGCGATGAGCCTGATCGGCAACCCGCCGATCGTCCTGCTCGACGAGCCCACCACCGGGCTCGACCCGCAGGCCCGGCTGGAGGTGTGGCAGTCGGTCCGGGAGCTGGCCGCCAACGGCACCACGGTGCTGCTGACCACGCAGTACCTCGAGGAGGCCGAGCAGCTCGCGGACCGGATCGCGATCCTGCACGACGGCCGGATCATCGCCGACGGCACGCTCGCCGAGCTCAAGGCCCTGCTCCCGCCCGCCCGGGTCGAGTACGTCGAGAAGCAGCCCAGCCTCGAGGAGGTCTTCCTCGCCATCGTCGGCGAGAACGGCGCCGACGTCACCGACCAGACCCGCGGCGCCGCCGCAGCCAAGGACCAGTGAGGACCACGATGGACAACCACTTCTTCAGCGAGACCGCCGCTCTGACGCGACGGTCGCTGCGTCACATCCTGCGCAGCCCGGACACGATCATCACCACCGCGGTCATGCCGATCGCCTTCCTGCTGCTGTTCGTCTACGTGTTCGGCGGCGCGATCGAGAACGACACCGGCACCGACTCCTACGTGACCTACCTGCTGCCCGGCATCCTGCTGATGACGGTCGCGTCGGGCATCGCCTACACCGCGTTCCGGCTGTTCCTCGACGTCAAGGGCGGCATCTTCGAGCGGTTCCAGTCGATGCCGATCGCCCGGTCGTCGGTGCTCTGGGCGCACGTGCTGACGTCGCTGGTCGCCAACCTGGTCGCCCTCGCCGTGGTCGTGCTGGTCGCCCTCGTCATGGGCTTCCGCTCCGGTGCCGGCGTGCTGGCCTGGCTGGCCGTGTTCGGGATCCTGGTCGTGTTCACGCTGGCACTGACCTGGCTGGCGGTGATCCCCGGCCTCACGGCCAAGTCACCGGACGGTGCGTCCGGGTTCGCCTATCCGCTGCTGTTCCTGCCGTTCCTGAGCTCGGCCTTCGTGCCCACCGACACGATGCCCGGGCCGGTCGCGGCCTTCGCCGAGAACCAGCCGGTGACAGCGATCGTCGACGCGATCCGCGGCCTGTTCGCCCAGCAGCCGGTCGGCAACGACATCTGGATCGCCCTGGCGTGGTGTGTCGGCATCCTCGCGGTGGCCTACGCGTTCGCGATGGCCACCTTCCGCCGCAAGGTCAGCTGAGGCAGGCTGGCGGCATGCTGACGATCGGCGAGCTGGCGTCGTACGCCGGGGTGACCGTGCGCGCGGTGCGCTTCTACCATCAGAAGGGTCTGCTGCCGGAGCCGGACCGCGACCACTCCGGCTACCGGCGGTACGACGCCGGGGCGGTCGTCGAGCTGATCCGGATCCGCACGCTCGCCGAAGCCGGGGTGCCCCTGTCGCGGGTGCGCGACCTGCTGGCCGCCGAACCCGAGGACTTCACGGCGGCGGTCGAGGACATCGACCGCCGGCTGCGCGCCGAGATCCGCGAGAAGCAGGAGCACCGCCGCCGGATCGTCCAGCTCGCGGCAGGGGACAGCCTGGCCCTGCCGCCCGAGGCGGTCGCCTACCTGGATCGACTGCGCGCTCTCGGCCTGCCCGACCAGGTGGTCCAGCTCGAGCGGGACGCGTGGATCCTGGTCGCCGCACAGCTCCCCGACCAGATGCCCACGCTCATGGCGATCAAGTCCGCACAGCTCGACGACCCGGCCGTGCTCGGCATCTACACCGACCTGTTGGGCGCGGTCGCCTGGGAGCCCGACGACCCGAGGCTGCCGGCGCTCGCCGACCGGCTGGTGGCGCACATCGAGGCGAGCTCGGAGGACTGGGAGGGGCACGAGGCGCAGTTCGAGCTGGACGACGACCTGGTCGCCCTGCTCGACTCGGTGTTCCTCGACTCTCTGCCGATCGCGCGCCGCCTGCTCGAGCTGCTCGAGGAGCGCGGCTGGACCGGGTGGACCCGGCTCGAACGGGTGGACAGCTCGCTCTGCTGAGGGCGCCTCAGCTCGCCGCCGGGGCCAGGACGATGTCGAACCGGGTCCTGCTCCAGCTGCCGTCGACCTCCCTGCCGTCCGGCGTCGGTGTCCCCGGCGCCTGAGTGTCGAAGTCCTTCACCAGCGAGTCCTTCACGCCGAAGACGCTGTCGGAGTCGAGCAGCTCGTCGCCGCGGACGAAGATATGGGTGACCAGCCGTCGGTGCCCGGGGTGGGTCACCATGAAGTGCAGGTGGGAGGCGCGCATCGGGGAGCGGCCGGTGGCGTCGAGCATCGCGCCGACCGGGCCGTCGTGCGGGATCGGATAGGGCGTCGGCGTGATCGCCCAGAAGGAGTACCGGCCGTCGGCGTCGGTGAGGACATGGGCTCGGGCGGCGGTGCGGTCGTCGCCGTACTGAACGTCGTACAGACCGTCCGCGTCGGCCTCCCAGACCTCGATCCGCGCACCGGGCACTGGCTCGCCGTCGGTGTCGGTCACCGTGCCCTCGACCCAGCACGGCTCGCCGGGCGCGCCGAACGAGATGTCCCCGCCGAGCGGCACCTCGGGTGAGCCCTCGACGAAGAACGGGCCGAACACGGTGGCCTCGGTGGCGTCGCCGTAGGCCTGGTTGTTGACCGTGATCGTCTGCATGGACGCGCCGAGGACGTCGGAGAGCAGGATGAACTCCTGCCGCTTGTCGTCGGTGATGTGCCCGCACCGGGTGAGGAAGTCGATCGCGGTGCCCCACTCCTCCTCGGTCAGCCGCACCTCGCGGATGAACGAGTGCAGGTGACGCACCAGCGAGGTCAGCAGCGTCCTCAGCCGCGGGTCTGCGCAGTCGTCGAAGGACCGCACGACGCGCTCGACGAGCTCGCGTTCGCGGGCGTCCTGCTCGGGGGAGATGGTCATGGCTGTCGTCCTTCCCAGGCCGCCCGGAGCAGGGCGGTGACGATCTCGGGTGTGAGGGGAGCAGGGTTGTCCGCGGGTGCTGCCTCGAGCACGGCCCGGACGGCGGCCGGGATGCCGGAGTCGGGCATCCCGTAGTCGCGGAGCGCGGCCGGTGCGTCGACGCTCTCGCGGAGCGTGCGCAGCCCGTCGGTGGCGGTTGCGGACCCGAAGGCGTCGGCCAGCCGTTGCTCGGCGGCCGGTGCCGCGGCTGCGTTGAGGGCGAGCACGTGGGGGAGTACGACGGCGTGGGTCTGTGCGTGCGGGAGGTCGAACATCCCGCCGAGCACGTGACAGATCTTGTGGTGCAGGCCGGAGCCGGCCGACGCGAAGGCCACCGCGGACAGGTAGGCGCCGTAGAGCAGCTGCTCGCGCGCGTCGAGGTCGGCGGGGTCGCCGGTGAGCACCGGGAGTCCCGTCGCGACGGCGCGGATGCCCTCGACCGCGAGCGCGCCGTTGATCGGGTCGGCCCGCGGCGCCCACATCGAGTCGACGCAGTGCGCCAGGGCGTTGAGGCCACTGGCGATGCTCATCTCGACCGGCAGCGACACGGTGAGCGTGGCGTCGTACACGACCGCGCGTGGGAGCACCGAGCGATCGGTGCCGGTGCGCTTGCGTCCGTCCCCGGTGAGGCCCCACACGTCGGTGGCCTCGGAGCCGGAGTACGTCGTCGGCACGGCGATGATCGGCAGGCCGGTGGTGAGGGCGACGGCCTTGGCCAGCCCGGTCGTCGAGCCGCCGCCGACGGAGACGAGGGCGTCCACGTCGTGCACGCGAGCGACGCGACGCGCGTCCTCGGCGACCGCGGCCGGCACGTGCATCGCGACCCCGTGGTGCCACACCGCGACGGGAAGCCCGTCGGCGATCCGGTGCGACACCGGCTGCTGGGTCTCGGTGGCGATCACCATGAGCCGGGAGACGCCGAGCCGGTCGACCTCCTCGGCGAGCTGTGCGGCCGCCTCCCCCGAGGCGAAGCGGACACGCTGCGGCAGCGTCTCGTGCACGAACCTCATCTCGGGCCCACCGTCGCTCCCACCGCCTCGTCAGGGTCATAGTCGTAGATCCAGGCGTTGGCCACCAGGGGGTCCGCCCCGGCGAACGCCTGGTCGCGTGCCTCCTGCTCCGGACCGTCGGGCAGGTGGTTGTCGTGGGCGCGCCCGTGGCTCACCTCCTGCATCCGGCTGGTCCGCGGCCGCCGGAGGGACTCGTAGCGGGCAAGTGCCGCGACCGGATCGTCCGGGTCTTCGGCGAGGCAGCGGGCGAGCACGGCGGCGTCCTCGATGGACTGGGCGGCTCCCTGGGCGAAGAACGGGAACATCGGGTGCGCCGCGTCGCCGAGCAGGGTGACCGGTCCGGTGCTCCAGCGGGGGAGCGGAGCCCGGTCCAGGAGTGCCCAGCGGCCGGGGGCGTCGGCGGCCCGGATCAGGTCGACGAGCCGGCCGTCCCAGCTGTCGAACTCCGCGAGGAACTCCTCGACGGTCGCCGTCGCGGTCCACGACTCCACCGAGAAGTCGCCGGCCGGCGCGAAGGCCACGAGATTCACGAACCGGCCCGCCGAGACCGGGTAGTGGACCAGGTGGTGGTCGGGGCCGATCCACAGTGTCTGCGCGTTGCGTCGGGCGAAGGCCGGCGCGCGGTCTGCGGGCACGAGCGCGCGGAAGGCGCAGAGCCCCGAGTACGTCGCCGGGGCCGGGTCGGCGACCACGTTGCGGATGGCCGAGTGGACCCCGTCGGCGCCGATCACGACGTCAGCCTCGACGATCTCGCCGTCGGCGAAGTGCAGCCTGGGACTGCCGTCGGCGAGGGTCAGGTCGGTGCACCGTTTGCCGAGCCGCACGGCGCCGGCCGGTACGGCGGTCGCCAGCACGTCGAGCAGGTCCGCCCGGTGCACGGTGTAGGTCTCCTCGCCGTACAGCTTGCTGCACGAGGAGGCGAGGTCCTCGGCCGACAGCACCGAGCCGTCACGCCAACGGCGGAACTCCCAGCCGACCTCGAGCCGCACCGCGCGGTCCACGAGCGCGTCCAGCACGCCGAGCCGACGCAGCAACCGCCCCGCGTTCGGGGCGACCACGAGCCCGGCGCCGACCTCCTTGAGCTCGGTCGCCTGCTCGTAGACGGTGCTCGGCAAGCCGGCGCGAGCCAGGAACGCAGCAGCCGCCAGCCCGCCGATGCCGCCGCCGACGATCGCGATCCGGGGCTGGTCCGGGGCTGCTGCGACCATGGGGCAAGCACTCCTGTCTCGTCCCGGGAGGCCCGCCGGGTGCGGGCGTTGAGGCGCCATGCTGCTCCGTCCTGGCACGCGCGCGACACCGCGATGTTCGTTCAACGAACAGCCGATCTAGCATGGCCCCCGAGCGCGACGACAGGAGTCAGCATGCCCCGGACCGGCGAACCCGGACGCAGCGTCGGCTCCCGCCTGCTCCAGCTGCTGTTCGCGTTCTCGACCGAGCGCGCCGAGCTGACCATCGCGGACCTGACCCGCGCGACCGGCATGCCGCACGCGACGGTCCGCCGACTGGTGCTGGAGCTGGTGGCCGCCGGCGCCCTGGACCGTCACGAGGACGGCCGGCTGACCGTCGGTCTCAAGCTCTGGCAGCTCGGCACGCTGGCGCCGCTCACCGAGTCGCTGCAGACGCTCGCGCTGCCGTACATGGAGGACCTGTACACCGCTCTCCGGCAGCACGTGCAGCTCGCGGTGCTCAAGGGGCCGGAGGCGGTGATCGTCGAGCGGCTCTCGGCGCCGGAGGCGGTCGGGCTGGCGTCCCAGGTCGGCGGCCGGCTGCCGCTGCACTGCTCGGGAGTCGGCAAGGTGCTGCTCAGCCACGCAGACCCGCAGGTGCTCGACGGGCTGGTCGCCGACGGGCTGCGGCGCTACACGGCTCACACCGTGACCGACCCGGCGGCTCTCGCCAACGAGATCGCCGCGTGCAGGAAGACCGGCACCGCCACGGTCCGTGGCGAGCTCACCGAGGAGGCCGACTCCGTGGCCACCCGGATCGTCGACGGGAAGGGACGGGTGGTGGCGGCGCTGTCGGTGGTGGTGCGCAGCGGGACGGTGAAGCACCACGCTGTGCTGCCGTCGGTGGTCACCAGCGGCCTGGCGATCTCGCGCCAGCTCGGCTGGCGTCCGGGTGTCAGGATCCGCACGGGCTGAGCGATCGGGCCGGGCTTCCTCGTCTCCGAGACGTGGACGTTTTGCCGCGCCTATGCTGCGAAAGTGGAACGGGGAACGGCATCGAACGCCTTGGGCAGGGTGCTGGAGGCCGCCGAGGC
>JBMOMG010000170.1:0-14162 GCA_049323155.1 Actinomycetota bacterium
ATGCATGCGGCGTCGTCGGGGAACCACTGCTTGAACTCCTGGAACGTGCGCGGGTAGTCCACACCGCCGACCGGGCGCTGATTCTCCACAGCCACCGAGGCTACTGCACTCAAGCAGAGATGCAGGAACCATGTTCGAACACTAGCCGAGCGCGCCGACAGTTCTCGCTCAGCGGGGTGGACGCTGCGGCAGCTCCCGTGACCGCCATACCACCGCAAGCCGGGGATCGCCGGTGGCGCTCGGCTCGACGCGCTCCACGGTGAAGCCCTCCCGCTCGTAGAAGGCACCGGCACGCTCGTTGCCGGCGAAGTGCTCGAGGTGCAGACGGTCCGCGTCGGCAGGCAGCTGCCGTGCGAGAGCGTCGAGCAGGCGGGGACCCAGCCCCAGACCCCGATGGTCAGGATGGACGTAGAGCTTGTAGATCACGTGGTCGGCACCGTTGCGCCCACGCTGCCCGACGCCGACCAGCTCCCCTTGGAGCTCGGCGATGATGACCAGTCCGTCGGCGAGGGCGCCGCCGATGTGGGTCGGGTTCCACCACCAGCGGACCTGCGAGTCAGCGGCCTCCGCGCCGATCAAGGGGGTGTAGTGCGGGCGGACGTACGTGGCCCCGAAGCGGCAGATCGCCGCTACATCGCCACTCCCGGCCTTCCGTACGTTCGGCTGGGCCGCTCTCATCCCGAGTCACCTCCGTGTCCGCGCGCCAGTCCGGAATACCCGATGCCCCACCTGTGTTGGGACAGGTACAGTGTCACCAGATTGACAACTCAAGAGGGGCTGATCGGTTTCGACTTGGGACGTTCGTTCCAGGGGAAGCGGGTCGAGAAGCCAAGGTCATCTCGTAAACGTTCCTTGGAAACCAATAACTGCCAACAACCAGCGCAGTTCGTTCGCCCTCGCCGCCTGAGCGACTGGTGAACGGGTCGGACTGAGCGCCGCCTCCGGCTCAGAACCCGGCCTCATCTAGGAGGCTTGCTGCTGCTCCCCGGCCACTGGGGTGCAGCGGGACATTTAAGTGGCTGAGTCTGTCGGCAACGTGTCTGTGCGAGTGCCGGGACTGAGAAGACGACATCGCAGACTGCACCCGGAGAAGCCCTGGAGCAGCGCCGAAGGACGCGGGTTCGATTCCCGCCAGCTCCACCGACCGATCTGATGTCCACGACATCGAAGCAGCCCGGACCCCCGTCACGTGGGTCCGGGCTGTGCTGTTTCCGCGAGCATTCGCGTCGACTCAGCCGAGTGCCTCGCAGAGGCGCGTGTCGCGCAGCGTCTCGGAGTCCCGGCACTGCTTCTGCGCCCACGCCCTGATGTCGGCACCGACGCTGCGCAGGATCTCGGGGGAGTCCTGGACCGCGGCGCCGAGCTCGGCCAGGTCGCGGCAGGCTTCGAACACCGGCTCGAGGTTGACGTCGTCCTCGAGGTTCGTCGACTCGGCGGCCCGCGCCACCGCGTCCTGACAGCCGCCTGCTTCCTGGTCGCCGTCCGCTCCCTCTCCGTCCCCGCACGCCACCAGGAGAAGCGCGCTGAGTGAGAGTGCCGCGACCTGCCGGAGCTTCCTCATGCCGGCCGAGTCTAGTGGCGTGACGCGGCGGCCCGGGGACGCGGCGAGGCCCACAGGGACGGCGGACCCTTGGCGGAGCAGCCTCCGCGTGGGAGCGACGGTCGCGCGATCGGCCAAAGGGCTGTCAGACCACAGGGCATTACGTACCGTTGTGTCCGAACTGGTGAACGGGCAGGGGAAGCTTGATGAGTGGCCAACAGCGTGGCCTCGGACGCGGTGAAGCGGCTGAGCTGCTCGTCGACCTGTCCGAGGCGATCAACTCCAACCTCGACCTCACCGACGTGCTGCAGGCGGTCACCGACGTCGGCACCGAGATCTCGGGCGCTGCGTTCGGCGCCTTCTTCTACAACGCCGTCGACGATGCCGGGCGGTCGTACCGACTGCACGTGCTCTCCGGCGCCGACACCCAGCAGTTCGTCGGCCTGCCCTCCCCGCGAATCACGCCGCTGTTCGAGCCCACCTTCTCGGGGACCGGCATCGTGCGGATCGACGACCTCCACCACGAACCGCGGGCGGGCGCCCTGCCCACCGGGCACCTGCCCGTGCGCAGCTACCTGGCCACCCCGGTGGTGGCCGCGGACGGCGAGATCATCGGCGGCCTGCTGTTCGGGCATCCCGAGCCGGGCGTCTTCGAGGAGCGGACGGAGACGCTGGCGCGGACCGTCGCGTCCCATGCTGCCGTGGCCGTGCGCAACGCGCGGCTGTTCGCCGCGGAGAAGGAAGCCCGCCGCCGCGCGGAGGAGATGGCGGCCAGCCTCGCACTGTTGCAGGACGTCACCGCCAAGCTGGCGACCGCCCGGCGCACCGAGGACGTCCTCGACACGCTCGTCGAGGCGATCGTGGAGCCGCTCGGGGCGGAACGGCTCGGTGTGTACGCGCCGGGCGAGGACGGTCGACTCAGGTCGCTCCCGACGGCGGACCTCGGTCCCCGTGTGCGCACCGCCTACTACGAGGTCGTACCTGACTTCCCCTCGCTCGGCAGGCGCGCCTTCGAGGAGGCTCGGCCGCTGTGGCTCACGAACCGGAACGAGCTCGAGAAGGGCTATCCCGAGCTGTCGGCCGACCTCGCCGAGGTGCACGCCCTCATCGCACTTCCGCTGATGGTCGCCGGCATCTGTCACGGCTCGATGGTCCTGACCTGGACCTCCGAGCGCGACTTCGGCAACGAGGAGATCGGCCTGCTCGAGGCGGTGGCGGGGCAGCTGGCCGCCACCATGGAGCGGGTGCGAGCCGCGGAGGCCGAGACGATCGCCCAGGCCGAGCTGCACCAGTACGTCGCCGAGCTGACCGAGTCCTCCCGGACCCTGCAGCGCTCCCTCCTGCCGCAAGCGCTCCCACAGGTCGAGGGCCTCGAGTACGCCGTGCGCTACCTGCCCGGGACCGCCGGCGCCGAGGTCGGTGGCGACTGGTACGACGTCGTGGTCAGCCCGCAGGGCGTGGTCACCCTCGTCGTGGGCGACGTGGAGGGGCATTCCTTCTCGGCTGCCGCGGTGATGGGCACGGTGTCCACCGCGCTGCGCGCCTACCTGCTCGAGGGCCATGCTCCCGAGGTCGCCCTCGCCCGGGTCAACCCGATCGTCGAGCAGACCGGCGTCATCGCGACCTGCTGTCTGGTGAGCCTGGACCCCTCGACCGGCGAGGTCTCGGTGGTCCGCGCCGGCCATCCGTACCCGATCTACCGGGTCGCCGACGGTACGACGCGTGAGGCCGGCGTCGAGGGTGGCCCGCCGCTCGGCGTCGCACCCACGGCCGTGTGGCCGGTGACCAAGGGTTGGGCCGCTGCGGGGGACCGGTTGGTGCTCTACACCGACGGGCTCGTCGAGCGCAGCCAGAAGGCTGACGAGGTCGAGCTCAGCCAGCTCGTCGGCGTGGTCGCCGGAGCCTCGGGTTCGCCCGAGCACGTCGCTGACCTGGTGCTCGACTCACTGCCGGGCAGGGCCGAGGACGACGTCGCCCTCCTGGTCGCAGACTTCACCGGGCGAATCCTCGAGACCTGTGCCCGGATCCGCGTGGAGTCGCAGCAGGAGGTGGCGGTGGCACGGCGGTTCAGCCGGGAGACCCTCCGTGACTGGGAGCTGGTAGGGCTCACCGAGTCGGTCACCCTGCTGGTGAGCGAGATGGTCACCAACGCGCTGCTGCACGCAGACGGGACCGCGGTGCTCGAGCTGCGTCCGGAGCGCGGCGGGGTCCGCGTCTCGGTGACCGACACCACCGCCTTGACCCCGCAGCCTCGCGACGCCGACGGCGATGATGTCAACGGCCGAGGGCTGCTGCTGGTCGAGGCGCTCGCCCAGGACTGGGGCGTGGAGCCGGCGGCCTCGGGCAAGACCGTGTGGGCCCGCGTCGTCGACGCCGAGCCCATGGCCGAGCAGGTCGCTCGCTGAACGCTCCTGCCTGCTGTGCACGACGGACGCCCCCGGTCCTCTCGGCCCGGGGCGTCCGTCATCTGTGCTGCACGGATCAGGTGATCCGGATCGCGCCCTTCAGCACGCTGCGGGCCTTGGTTGCCTTGTCGACGAGCACCAGCGTGCGCGCCGTACGACGGGCGCCGGGAGCGACGTACACCCCGACCCGGATCCGGCCTGAACCGATCCATCGGACGGCATCGACCCGAACGCCGGCACCTCGGACGAGCACTGCCGTCGAGCGCGAGAAGTTGGCGCCACGCAAGGTGAGCCAGGCGAAGCTGCCGCGGACGAGCGCCTTGCGGCCCATGCCGGCTGCCTTGGGAGCCGGAGCCACCTTCAGGCATCCGGTGCAGGTGAACCTGCCACCGTCCCGGTGAGTCACGGTGAGCGTCCGCGCTCCGACGGCTGCGTCAGGTGCGACCCACAGGCCGAGCCGGACGACCTTCGCGCGGCGGGACAGGATCCGCGTCCGCACGCCCTCGCCGGAGACCGTGACCTTCACGCCGGGCCCGAACTGCCCGAACAGCCGGATCACTGCCTTGCGCGCACCCTGTCCGACGGTGTCGCCGGACATCGCACGCAACCGAGGCCCGAAGCCGGTGCGTAGGCAGCCGCTGCACACAGCGTCCGCCAGGCCCGGCGCACTCACCGTGAGGTCGCGAGCACCCACCGGTGCGCCCTCGGCAACGTCGACCGTCAGCACCAGCGTGCCCGGACCGACGACCTGGGTGCGCCTGACGGTCACACCGGCACCGGAGATCGCAGCCCTCGCGTCGTCGGCGAAGCCGGCGCCGCGAACCTTGAGCACCAGTCCTTGCGCGCCCTGCGGGAGCACCTTGCGGGTCACCGAGTCGGCCCGCATTGCCTCGACGGGAAGCGCGACACCACTCTTCACGATGAACGTCACGGCGTTGCTCGTGCCCGTGTTGCCTGCGTCGTCCTTCTGCGTCGCCTGGGCGGTGTAGGTGCCGGCGGCGAGCTTGGCCGACGTCACGGTCCAGCTTCCGTCCTTGCCCACCTGCGCGGTCAGCTGCTGTGCGGCCTTCCCGCCGGCGGCCGTCCCGGTGAACAGTGACAGCGAGACGCTGCCCTTGTCGCCGGCCGCGGTGCCCGCCTTGCCCGAGAACGCCGGACGGTCGCTGACCGTGCTGCCGTTGGCCGGGCTCGAGATGCTCACGCTCGGTGCCGTGGTGTCGGCAGGCAGTCCGCCGCCACCGCCACCACCGGCCGGGGGAGGCGTGCCGCCACCGCCGCCACCGCCGCCACCGCCCGCAGGCGGCGGGGTCGCCACGTTCACGGTGAACGTGACCGGCGTGCTGGTGCCGGTGTTGCCGGCCTGGTCGGCCTGCGAGGCGACGACCGTGTAGCTGCCGTTGGCCAGGTCGGCCGTGGGAGTCGCCGTCCAGCTGCCGTTGCCGGCGACCGTGGCGGTCAGCGTCTGGACCGGAGTACCGGTCGCCGCGGTACCGCTGTAGATGCGCACCGACGCGGTCTTGGCGTCCGTGGCCGCTGCGCCACCCGTGCCGCTGATCGCGGGCTTCTTGTTCGCGACCGTGCTGCCGTTGGCAGGACTGCTGACCGTGACGGTCGGTGCCGCCGTGTCGACGGTGAAGGTCACCGCGTTGCTGGTGCCGGTGTTGGAGCTCGCATCGGTCTGCGTGGCGCGGGCGGTGTAGGTGCCGTCCGCAAGCGCGGCCGCTGTGACGCTCCAGCTGCGGGTCGAAGCCACGGCGGCGCTCAGCGTCTGCACCGCGGTGCCGGTCGCGATGGCGCCGCTGTAGATGGTGACCGTGACCGTCCTGACTTCACCCGGAGCGACGCCACCGGTGCCGGTGAGCGCCGGCGTCGCCGTGCCCACGGTGGCCCCGTTCGCCGGGTTGGCGATCGTCACCGCGGGCGGCGTGGTGTCGCCCGACGGAGCGCTTGCGTCCACGGTGAAGGTGACCGCTGGGCTGGTGCCGATGTTGGGCACGGCGTCCCGCTGGGTCGCGCGGACCGTGTACGTGCCGTTGGGCATGACGGTGGTCGGAGAGATCGTCCAGGTGCCCGTGTCATCGATGCTCGCGGTCAGCGTGTGGACGGGCGTTCCGACGGCCGTACTGCCGTTGAAGACCTCGACCGTTGCTGTCCGGACGTCTCCGGAGGCCGTGCCTCCCCTCCCGGCGAAGGTCGGGATCCCGGTGTTGACGGTCTGGCCGGCGGTCGGGCTGGTGATCGTCACCGTCGGGGCCGTCGTGTCCGCGGGCGGCGGCTGCGTGGCGTTGGTGTCCACGGTGAAGGCCCGCTCGGGGCTGGTGGTGGTGTTGCCGGCCCGGTCACTCTGGATGATGCGGGCTCGGTAGCTGCCGTTGGCGATGGTGGGCGTGAGTGACCAGGTGCCGCCGGGGAAGATGCTCACCCGCAGCTGCCGATCGACAGCAGCCCCACTCACCGGTGTGCCCTGGATCCGGAGCGTCGCGTAGGGCAGGTCGCCGTCGGCCTGGCCGCCGGTGCCGGAGAACGCGACGGTGGTGCTGGTCGCAATGGCGCCTTCGGCCGGAGTCGTGATGGTCGCTGCCGGTCCAGTGGTGTCGGCCGCGCCGACCTGGAAGGGGACCGGCAGGCTGGTGCCGGTGACTCCACCTGCGGTGACCCGGGCGCGCACGGAGTACGTGCCGGCTGACATCGGCCCTGATGGCGCCGCACTCCACGTGCCCCCAGCGCTCGTGGTGACGATCGTGCCGATCGGCGAGCCGAGACCGTGGGGTCCGTTGAAGATGTCGACCGTCACCTGCCCGTCGGCACTCGTCGTGCCGCTGAAGGTCGGGGTGGCCGGGACCCCGGCCCCGGGGACAGGGCTGGAGACCTGGATGTCGGGCACCGCACTGCCCCCGTTGAAGACCTCGCTCATCGGCTTCACGGTGATGTCCCGGGCGTCGGCGTCGACCCAGGTCAGGAACTGCTCGAGCACCTGCCTCGAGACCGGTCGGGTCCTGCTCATGCAGGTCGTGTCCGCCTCGTCGCACACCCAGTGGAAGAGCATCGGCAGCCACCCACCGCCGGCCTCGTAAGCGGCGTCCACCGCGGCCTGGAGGGAGGCCAGGCTGACCGGGCCGTTGTCCGTGGCGCCGAGCGCACGGATCTCGTGGGCACCCATCGCGGGCGGCACGCTCTCGACCCGGGCGTTGACGTTGTTGGTCGGCAGGAGACCTCCGGCCAGGCGCGCCGTCTGGTACCCACAGGCCCGCACAAGGGCTATCCCGGCGGGATCGGTGACACCGTTGGCGTAGGCGAAGCTGGTCGGGTGGAGATCCTCCTCGACCATTCGCGCCCGGTCCTCACAGATCTGGATCCAACGGTCCTGCGCCGACAGATCGTTGGTGAGCACGGTGTGGTCGCGGGTGTGGCCACCGATCTCGTGACCGGCATCCTCCAGCGCACGAGCCTGAGCCCACGTCATCGTGCCGCCACCGCCGCGCTGGTCGATGGCGCCTGAGTTCAGGTAGAACGTGCCGCGGGCGCCGTGCGCCTCGAGGATGCTCGCCGCGTTGTACTGCGCGGTCAGCCCGTCATCGAAGGTCAGCGAGACGACGACCGGTCCGGCTGCCTGTGCTGGTGCTGCGCTCAGGGCCGTCAGCCCTGTGATGCCGATCGCCGTAGCGACCGCAGCTCGCCCCCACCGGGCGATCCTGCCATGAGTGTCCATCTGGCCCCCCTCGGATTGGCCTCGAACGAGTACGCGGCCTGTCACCGCGTGTAGGGACGATGGAAACAAGGCTTGGGCGTGAGGACGCCCCCAAAGTTGGTCATCTTTGGGGGCGTCCTCGTGAGCGGCGGAGAGTCAATCGATGCGCAGGCCGCGGCGCAGCGCATGGCGTCCCCACGTGGCCGCGTCGGTGAGCACGAGGGTGCGCGGAGTGCGACGGGCACCGGCGGCGACGTCCAGCGAGACCTCGATGCGCGACGGCCCGACGTGCCGCACCCGAACCACGCGCACCCCGCCTCCGGACACGGAAACCCTTGTCTGCTTGGTGAATCCGGATCCGAGCACAGCGACGCTCGTCAGTTCACCTGGCCGCACGCTGCCGGGCTCGACGCGTCGGGCCTTCGGGCCGCGGACGACCTCGAGGCATCGGTCACACGTCACCTGACCGCCCACGCCATCGGTGACGCTCAGGGCACGCGCCCCGGGCCGGGCCGCAGCACCGACCGTCACTGCGACCCTCATCGTCCTCGCGGTGCGGGAGAGGAGCATTGCCCTGGCGCCCTTGCCCGAGACCTGCACCGTGGAGCCGGGCGCGAAGCTTCCGTGGAGCTTCACGACCGCCTTGGAGGCGCCCTGTCCGACCGTCCGGCGCGAGACGCTGTCGATCCTCACCACCGGCCTGGGCACGACTCTGAAGGGCACCGGCACGCTGACCCCGGTGACGCCGCCGGCGGTGACGCGGGCTCTGACCGAGTAGTCACCGTGGGGCAGTGCCGCCGGAAGAGCGACCCGCCAGCTGCCACCGCTGCTGGTCGTGCCGAGCGTGTGCAGGGGTGTGCCGACGCTGTACCTGCCCTGGAAGACCTCGACGGTCACCGGCCCGTCAAGACTGGTCTGTCCACGCAGCTCCGTGGGCTCGGCGACGTTGCCCGCGAGCGGTGCGGTGACGCCCACCCAGGGGACAGCGCGCCCGGAGTTGAACGCCTCGGTGACCGTCCTGACCGAGATCCCCCGAGAGCGTTGGGCAGGGGCGGTCACCCACGCCAGGAACCGGTCGAACACGGCGGCGTCGATCGGCCGGTAGCTGGCCATGCAGTCCTTGAACTCCGGCTGACCCCGGAAGCACACCCGGTGGAACAGCAACGGCAGCCAGCCACCGCCGTGCGCGTGAGCGGCGTCGACCGCGGCCTGCATCGACTCCGCGGTGACCGGGCCGTTGTAGCTCGTTCCGAGTGCTCGGATCCGGTAGGGCCCGTGCAGCGGTGGCACGGTCTCGGCGTAGTGCGGGCCGGTCTCGAGGAGCGAGCCCGCGGTGCGCGCCGACTGGTAGCCGCAGGCCTCGAGGATCTCGATCGAGGTCTCCTCGATGGCGCCGGTGGGGTAGGCGAAGCTCGTCGGACGGAGCCCCTGCTCGTCCAGGCGAGCACGGTCGGCGCAGATCTGCTGCCACCGCCCGGCGTAGGTGAGCTCCTCCCCCGAGAGCGCATAGTGGTCCCGGGTGTGACCGCCGATCTCGTGCCCGGCCCTGACCAGCTGCTTGGCCCAGGCCCACGACATCGTGCCGTGACCACCGCGCTCGTCGATCGCTCCGGAGTTGACGTAGTAGGTGCCGCGCACGCCGTGCTTCTCCATCAGAGCGCCGGCCTTGTACTGCGAGGTCAGCCCGTCGTCGAACGTCAGGGACACGGCGACCGGACCCTCGGCGGCAGCCGAGGGCCGGGCGGTGAGCACGAGGACGCCCGCCGCGCCGACCACGAGGGCGAGCGCGGCACGTGCCTGCCGGACGAACCATCCGCGTGTGGCCATCGGCGTTCCCTCCGTCCGCGCGCACCCTCCCGCCGGGCCGCTGCGACACGTCGATGGAAGCAGTCGCGGAGAGCCCCGTCGTCCTCAGAGTTGGCGAGATGCGGACGGTTGAGGACACAGCACCGCCCGGGCCGATGGGGGATGGCGGCCCGGGCGGTGGTCTTCGGGGTGGGTCAGACGAGTGCGGGCTCGCGCTCCTCCGTCTTGCTGCGCAGGGGGCAGCCGGGGACCAGCTTCAGGCAGGCGACGGCGGCACCGGCGAGCACCGCCATGGCGCCGACCATCGGAACCGCCCAGCCGTCAGGAGCCTGCTGCACGAGGACGAACCCGCCCATGACGAGCACGAACCAGCCGAAACCCTTGCGCAGCGCGGCCTCCGGGATGCGCCCGGCCAGGCGTCCGCCGATCACGCTGCCGACGATCGCGGCAGCGGTCACCGCGAGCACGAGGCCCCAGTCGAGGTGCACCGAGCTGAGGTACCCGGCCAGTCCGCCGAGGGACTTCATCGCGATCACCAGCAGCGAGGTCCCGACGGCGACGGCCATCGGCAGGCCGCCGAGGAGAGCCAGTGCCGGCACGACCAGGAAGCCGCCACCGGCGCCGACCAGGCCGGTGACCAGACCCACGACCAGGCCGTCCAGCAGCACCCGGAACACCGGCAGCTCGGTGTGCTTCCTGGTCTCGTCGACCTTGCGGCCGCGGATCATCGCGATCGAGGTGGCGACCATCATCAGCGCGAAGGCGATCAGCAGCAGCTCACCGGGCAGGTGGCCACCGAGCATCCCGCCCAGGAAGGCGCCGACCAGACCTGCCGCTCCGAACAGCAGACCGGTGCGCCAGCGCACCCGTCCGCCGCGAGCGTGGCTGATCGCACCTGCCGCGGAGGTCACACCCACCACGAACAGCGAGGCGGCGATGGCCTCCTTGGGATCCATCCCGGCCACGTACACGAGGATCGGCACCGTGAGGATCGAGCCCCCTCCGCCCAGCACACCGAGGGAGACCCCGATGAGCAGGGAGAGGGCGAGCACGATCACGAGAGTTGCTGACATCTACACATCACGCTTTCTGACGGCTGTTGCGGTTGTGGGGGGAGCGGCTCAGGCGACGATCGGCAGGCCGGAGGCGGCAGCGTTCTCGTCGAAGGAGTCGTCCACGGAAACCACGTCGTAACCGCGGGCGTCGAGGATCGAGGCGACCACGCTGGCGCGGTAGCCGCCGGCGCAGTGCACCCACAGCTTCTTGCGCGGCACGTCGTCGAGGTGCGCGAGGATCGCGTGGATCGGCACGTTGACCGCACCCTCGATGTGCTTCTCGTCGAACTCGGCCGGGCGGCGTACGTCGAGCACCACGATGTCCTCGCCGCTGTCCAGCGCGACCTTGAGGTCCTTGAACGTGGCCACGTCGAAGCGGCCCAGCGGCGCGCCGTCGGCCCACTCGTCGGGCTTGCCGGTGGCCATCGCGGCCGGCTTGGCGAGGCCGATGCGCGCCATGTCGCGCTGTGCCTCGGCGACCTGCTCCGGGCTCTCACCCAGCAGGGTCACGGTGCCGTCGTACGGCATGATCCAGCCGAGGTAGGTGATGAACTGGCCGTCGATGCCGAAGTTCACGCTGCCCATCAGGTGACCGGCGGCGAACGCCTCGCGGGTGCGCAGGTCGACGACCCACTCGCCGGCGTCGATCCGGCGGCGCAGCTCGGCGGGGTCGGCCAGGCTCGGCTCGGACAGGTCCGGCGCGTCCGGGCCAGCGGAGTTGGCCGGGCCCATCTGGGCGTAGTAGGCCGGGAACTCCTCGAGGCCGGCGAGCAGCTTCTCGACGTACTCCTCCTCGTCCTGCGTGAGGGCGGGGTTGGCGAGCTTCTCCTGGCCGATGGTGCTGGCGAGGGCCTCGCTCTGGGTGGCCGAGCAGAAGCTGCCGAAGCCGTGGGTCGGGAAGACCTCGGTCTCGTCGGGGAGCTCCTCGGCGAGCCGGTGCGCCGAGCGCCACTGGGCGCGGACGAGGGTGTCGGTGTGGTCGGGGCCGAGCAGGTCGGGTCGACCGGTGGAGCCGTAGAGCAGCGAGCCGCCGGTGAACACGGCGACCGGCTGGTCCCCGTCGCTCAGCGCGAAGGAGAGGTGCGTGTGCGTGTGGCCGGGGGTGTGTACGACGCGCACGCGCATCGTCTCGCCGACCTCGACCACGTCGCCGTCGTGCACGCCCACACGCTCGAAGGAGACCGGGTCGTCGGCGTTCACGTGGTACGCCGCGCCGACCTCCTGAGCCAGCGCGAGACCGCCGGTCACGTAGTCGTTGTGGATGTGCGTCTCGAACACGTGCGTGATCGCGACGCCGGCGGCTTCGGCCACCGCGAGGACTCGGTCGTAGTCACGCTGCGGGTCGACGACCAGGGCCACCTTGCCGTCATGGGCGAGGTAGGTCCGGTCTCCGAGACCGGGAGTGTCGATCGGGGTCACGGTGATCATGCGGGCTGCCTCCTGAAAACTGCATCTGTGGATACCCAGGGGGGTATTACCGTCCTACGGTAACAGTCAATGCGGATACCCCCCGGAGTATTCCCGCTGACGGCAGGTCCATGCCACCGCTAGAGTCCGGGAGGTGGCCGACTGCCTGTTCTGCCGGATCGTCGCGGGGGAGACTCCCGCGCACCCGGTGCTGGAGACCGACGACCTGGTGGGCTTTCTGGACATCCGGCCGGTGTTCAAGGGGCATGTGCTCCTGGTGCCGCGTGAGCACGTGCCGACGCTGCCCGACCTCCCGGCCGGTCTGCGGGACCCCTTCTTCGCCGCGGGCCAGCGCCTGGCCGCGGCAATGGTGTCCGGGCTCGGCGCGCAGGGCAGCTTCGTGGCGATGAACAACGTCGTCAGCCAGAGCGTCCCGCACCTGCACCTGCACGTGGTGCCCCGCACCAAGGGCGACGGGCTGCGTGGCTTCTTCTGGCCCCGCACGAAGTACGACTCGGACCAGGAGATGGCGGAGTACGCGGCACGGGTCAGCGCCGCCCTCGCCGGCCAGTCGACATCGGCACCCGCAGCGGAGGAGGACTGACATGGGCTGGTGGAACGAACAGGTGGTGCCACGCGCGACCGACCTGCTGTTGGGTGCGGGCGAGGTGCACAAGCTCCGGGCCAAGGTCTGCGAGGGCCTGGAGGGCGAGGTGCTCGAGATCGGCTTCGGGTCCGGGCTGAACATCGAGCACTACCCACCGGCGGTCACGAAGGTCGCCGCGGTGGAGCCGTCGGACGTGGCCTGGCACATCGCGGAGGACAAGCACATCGGCGCAGCGAGCGTGCCCGTCGTACGCGCCGGCCTGGACGGGCAGGTGCTGGAGCTGCCGGACGACTCGATGGACTCAGGGCTGTCCACCTTCACGCTCTGCACGATCCCGCACCTCGACGCGGCGTTGAGCGAGATGCGCCGGGTCCTCAAGCCGGGCGGGGTGTTCCACTTCGTCGAGCACGGCCTGGCGCCGGACCGCAACATCGCGAAGTGGCAGCACCGGCTGACCCCGCTGCAGCGCCGGTTCGCGGCCGGCTGCCACCTCGACCGGCCGATCGCCGAGGCGGTCTCGGCCAGTGGGCTGGAGATCGAGCAGCTGGAGACCTTCTACCTCCCGGCGCCCATCCCCGGCGCGAAGGTCGCCGGACACCTCTACCTGGGACGTGCGGTCAAGCGCTGAGCCCGCGCTGGCTACAGTGAGCCCACTTCCACCTCTCACCACGTCAGCGCCGTGCTGCGGCGCACAGGAGGAGCCCAGATGAGTCGTTACGCAGGTCGTGTCGCCGTCGTCACCGGATCCGCCCGCGGCATCGGTGCCGCCACCGCCAAGCGCTTCGCCGAGGAGGGCGCCGCCGTCGCGATCCTGGACCTCGACCAGGACGCAGCGGCCGCCACTGCGGAGGGCCTCGGCGCCGAGAAGGCGATCGGGCTGGCCTGCAACGTCGCCGACGCCGCGTCGGTGGAGGCAGCCGTGGCCCAGATCGTCGCAGAGCTCGGCAAGATCGACGTCCTGGTCAACAACGCCGGGGTCACCCGCGACAACCTGCTGTTCAAGATGACCGAGGAGGACTGGGACACGGTCATGAACGTGCATCTGCGCGGCTCGTTCCTGATGAGCCGTGAGGTGCAGAAGCACATGGTCGCGGCGAAGTACGGCAAGATCCTCAACCTCTCCAGCGTCTCCGCGCTCGGCAACCGCGGGCAGGCCAACTACTCGGCGGCCAAGATGGGCCTCCAGGGGTTCACCCGCACTCTCGCCCTGGAGCTCGGGCCCTTCGGCATCAACGTCAACGCGATCGCGCCCGGCTTCATCGTCACGGAGATGACCGACGCCACCGCGCGCCGCGTCGGGGTGGAGCCTGAGGACTACCGCAAGGCCGCCGCCGAGGCCAACCCGGTCCGCCGGGTCGGCTACCCGGAGGACATCGCCGCGGCCGCCGCCTTCCTGTGCAGCGACGAGGCGTCCTACGTCACCGGCCAGACCCTGTACGTCGACGGTGGCGCCAAGATCTGACCGCGCCGGACAGGTCTGCACCACCGTTACCTGTCTGTGATCTCGACCGCACCCGTCACGGGCGATTGAGCGTGAAACGTCCCGCAGATGTGATCTGCGGGACGTTTTCGCGTCCTGAGGATTGGAAATCCTTGCCGGCGTCTGTCTAGTCTCTCCGGGCGCTTCGGGGAGGCGTCGCCGACGGGGGTCGGC
>JBMOMG010000171.1:0-13888 GCA_049323155.1 Actinomycetota bacterium
CGGCGCACCGGCCTCAGCGAGCACGTCCTGCGTGCCTGGGAACGACGCTACGGCGTGCTCCATCCGGAGCGTTCGAGCGGGGGTTTCCGGCTCTACTCCCCCGACGATGAACGCCGGGTCCGGCAGATGCAGGACGCCCTGGCCCGGGGCCTCTCCCCTGCGGAGGCGGCCCGTACGGCGGTCGGGGCCGGTGAACCTGTGCGCGGACCCCTGGATCTCGGCGAGGCCGTCGACCGGCTCGCCGACGCGCTGGAGGACTACGACGCCACCCGCGCGCACGACCTCCTCAGCGAGCTGCTGGCCACCGGCGAGGTCGACCAGGTGCTGCGAGAGACGGTGCTGCCCGTGCTCCGTCGCCTCGGCGACCGGTGGGAGCACGGCGAGGTCTCGGTCGGCCAGGAGCACTTCGCGAGCAACCTGCTGCGGGCCCGGCTCGCCGGCCTGATGCAGGAGGTTCCCGCTCCCGCGCGCACGGCGCTGCTCGCCTGCCCTCCCGGTGAGCAGCACGACCTGCCCCTGCTGATCCACGCTGTGTGCCTGAGCCGACGGGGCTGGCGCACGGTCTTCCTCGGCGCCGACGTGCCCCTCCCCGACCTGGTCGGCACCGCCCACAGCACCCAGCCGGACCTGGTCGTGGTCGCCGCCACGACACCCGCGCATGTCGGATCCGTCATCGGGCACCTGAGGCTGCTCGCACGGGCCACCACCGTCGCCCTGGGCGGCCGGGGCGCCACCCTCGGGGCCGCCGACCGCGCCGGAGCACTGCTCCTGACCGCGGACCCGGTGACCGAGGCAGAGCGCCTCTCCGAGCTCGTCGCAGCACCCGTCCCGACACCGTCGGCCACGCCCGGCACCGGTCCCACCACCGAAGGATGACGATGCCCGCACCCGACACCGCCGAGACCCTGCTGGACCGGCTCGCCCAGCTCACCACCGGACGGCGCTCCGCGTGGGGCGTCCTGCTCGTCTCCTTCCTGCTCGCCGGACTGGCGATGGGCGTGGGCTCGACCGTGTCGAGCAGCGGGGACGCCCCGAACTCGCTGCCCGACGACGCCGAGTCCGCGCGCGTCTCGGAGCAGACCAAGGAGTTCGAGGGCGCCGACGTGCTGCCCGCGATCGCCGTCTTCGCCCGCGAGGGTGAGCGGCTCACCGAGGCCGACCTCGCGGCGGTGCAGCAGGCCGCGGGCAGGTTCGAGTCGGTCGTCGACGCGGCCACCTCGCCGCCGGTCCCCGCGCCCGACGGTCAGGCGGCGATCGTGAGCATCCCGGTGTCTGCGGAGCTGAGCGGGTTCAACCTCACCGAGGTGGTCGGTGACCTGCGCGAGGTCGCGGACGAGGACCTGCCCGACGGGCTGACCGTCGAGCTCACCGGCGGTGCGGCCTTCGCCTCCGACACCGCTTCGGCCTTCGATGGGGCTGACGTCCGACTGCTGCTGGTGACGGCCCTCGTGGTCGCCGTACTCCTCCTGCTCACCTACCGCTCACCCACGCTGTGGCTGGTGCCGCTGGTCGTGGTCGGGCTCGCCGACCGGGTCGCGGCCTCGCTGACGGAGGTCGGAGCGGACCTCCTGGGCACCGAGCTCGACGGGTCGACCACCGGCATCACCAGCGTGCTCGTGTTCGGTGCGGGCACCAACTACGCGCTGCTGCTGGTGTCCCGCTACCGCGAGGAGCTGCGCCGCACGCGCGAGCACCGGCAGGCACTGGCCGACGCCGTGCGCGGCGCTGCCTCGGCGATCCTGGCCAGCAACCTCACCGTCGTGCTCGCACTCCTGACCCTGCTGCTCGGCGTGCTGCCCAACAACCGGAGCCTCGGAGCGTCCGCCGCCGTCGGCCTGGTCATCGCGCTCGCGTTCGCGCTGTTCACCCTGCCGGCGGCGCTGTCGATCTTCGGGCGCGGGCTCTTCTGGCCCTTCGTCCCGCGGGTCGGGGACGAGGACAAGACCCGGACCGGTGGCTGGTTCCGGCTCGCCGGCGCGGTCACCCGCCGCCCGGTGCCCGTGGTGGCCGCGTCGGCCGCGGTGCTGGCCCTGCTGGCCAGCGGCCTGCTCGGGGCGAGCCTCGGTCTGTCCCAGACCGAGCAGTTCCGGGTCGAGGCGGAGTCGGTGGACGGCCTCGAGACGCTGTCGAAGCACTTCCCTCCCGGTGCCTCCGACCCCGTCACGATCATCGTCGACGCCGCGGACGCGGACCGGGCGCTCGCCGTCGTCGCCGAGACCGACGGCGTGGTCGAGGCCCGGCCGACCGGACGCTCGGACACGGGGCTGGCGCAGATCACCGCCACCCTCGACTCGGCACCGTCGACCGACGAGAGCATCGACACCATCAAGGCACTACGCAGCAACCTCGACGAGGTCGGCGACGACGCGCTGGTCGGCGGCTCCGTGGCCCAGGACCTCGACAGCCGCGAGGGCACCCTCCGCGACATGACGGTGATCATCCCGCTGATCCTCGCGGTCGTGCTGCTGGTGCTGTTCGCGGTGCTGCGTGCCGTGGCGACGCCGGTGATCCTGATCGGGATCAACATCCTCAGCTCGCTCGCGGCGCTGGGTGCGGGTGCCTGGGCCAGCGAGCACGTGTTCGGGTTCCCCGCCCTCGACGTCGGCACCCCGCTGTTCTCGTTCCTGTTCCTGGTCGCGCTGGGCATCGACTACACGATCTTCCTCGTGCTGCGGGCCAAGGAGGAGACCGCCGAGCACGGCACCCGCGAGGGCATGGTGCAGGCCGTCGGCCTCACCGGCAGCGTGATCATCAGCGCCGGACTGGTGCTCGCAGCAGTGTTCGCGGTGCTCGGCGTGCTGCCGCTGATCACGCTCACCCAGATCGGCATCATCGTCGGCCTCGGCATCATGATCGACACGTTCTTCGTCCGGACGATCGTCGTGCCGGCGGTGTTCGCCCTGATCGGTCCCAAGGTCTGGTGGCCCTCTCCCCTGTCGAAGGCCGGCCGCTAGTCAGACGTCGCGTGGAGGTCGCCGGTCCGCGCGATCGCCAGGAGCTGGTCGTGCGCGCGGTCCGCGACCGGGTTCTCACCCAGCCGTGAGGCCAGCTCCACGAGCGCGAAGAGGTCTGCGGCCCTGGCGCGCTCGAGCAGCTCCTCCCGGTCGGGCGGCGCGTCGACGACCCGGTCCGTGTAGACGCCGAGGACGGCGTCGGCGAACGCCGGCCGGCGGTCGAAGCGCAGCAGGTTGCCGAGGTCGGTGAACGGGCTGCCGGCGTGGGCGAACTCCCAGTCCAGGAGTCCCGTGACCGCACCCGTCGTCGGCTCGACCAGCAGGTTCTTCGGGTTGAAGTCACTGTGCACCAGGCACGCGCGATCGGTCCGGTCCAGGACGTCCTGCGCCCGGTCGGCGACGTCGGTCAGGGCGGCCAGGTCCCGGCCGGTCCACGTCGCCAGCGGGCCCTCGCCGGTGTGGTGCTCCAGCCACGCCGCCAGGTCGGTGAGCTCGGGAGGCATCGGGCCGATCCGGAGCTCGCCGTCGAGGAACTCCCCCGCCCGCAGCATCGGCATCTGCGCCAGCCGAGCCAGCAGCGCCCCGAGCGCCTGCCCGACCCGGCCGGCCGGCCCGTCGCCGAGGTCGGGCAGCACCTCGTCGAGTCGGCTCCCGGCGAGCCACGAGGTCACCAGCAGGGCCGGTGTCCCGGTCGAGGGGTCGGCCCGTCGTACCTCCAGCACCTCGGGCACCGGCAGCAGCCCGCGGACCAGACGCAGCACGGCGGCATCGACCTCGGCGGCTGCCGGCCCGCGCCCAGCGCTGCGGCCGGCATAGATGCGTACGACGCTCCGCTCGCCCAGGGACTCGGCCAGGAAGGTCTCCCCGCTGTGGCCGCCCGGCAGCGGCACGAGCTCGGGAAGGACGTCCATACCGCCCGATGCTTCCATGGCCGAGCCAGGTGAGGTGGTCCCGGGCGCCTCAGGGGCACTGCTCGCGGGCGACCTCGCTGGGCAGGCCCGGCAGCCGCAGGGCGGTGAGCTCGGCGCTCGCGACGACGTTGTTCACGAACAGCCGCCAGTCGAGCGGGGAGCGGACCGCCCGCTCGAGCCGCGCCACCGCGCCGCACTCCAGCGCCGCCGACGCCGCCGCCACCTCCGGGTCGTCAGCCGGCGCGTTGCCGGCGAACCGCGCGACCACCCAGGCCGGGTGGAGCGACTTCTCGTGACCGATCCGTCCCGAACGGTCCGGCGGCAGGGCGGTCCGGGCGGCCAGCGGGTCGGCCAGGCCGAGTGCGTCGACCACCGCGACCTGCGGGCCGAGGCTGTAGCCGAAGACTCCGATCGTCGGGTACGTCGTGACGATCTCGTAGCCCGGCTCCGGACGGGGCACCAGGCCGCCGGGGGCGTACAGAGTCAACGGTGAGGGGTTCACATAGGACAGACCGTTCTCGAGGTGGTCCTCCACCGCTGTGGCCGCCGCCATGAAGCCACCGCCCGCGTGCTGCTCGAGGGTCACCGGGTGCTCCTCGCCGGTGAACGTCACGTAGAACCCGTGCTCGTCGGCGATGCCGCCGTTGTCAGGCGGGATCACGTCGGAGCCGAAGTAGTCCGGGCGCAGCCCGAGCGCCGCGATGACTGCCCAGGTCGCGACCACGGCGAACGGCACGGTGTCCCGCGAGTCGTCGCGGCGGAACGGCAGGACCGCCGCAGGCAGGGCGAGCGCGAACAGGGCGGGGAGCAGCAACCGACCGTGCATGAAGTCTCCACCGACCTTGACCACGAACGCGGCGTGCGCCAGCGCCCCGGCCACGGGTGCCAGGATCAGCAGCCCCTTCGGCGACCACCGCCCTGTCGCGCGCCACCGCGCATACGCCACCACGGCCACGACCGCCAGCGGGAGCAGCAGCAGGTACGCGCCGGCGAAGTCGGCCAGATAGGTCGCCCCCTGCTCGAGACGGCTGCCGGAGGCCTCCTTCGCCAACGCGGTGTTCGGCACGAGGGAGCCGTAGTAGCCCATCCGGAAGACCTGGTAGACGACAGGCAGGGCAACGGCGGTCACCCCGGCGCGCACCACCCAGGCGGCTCCGCGCGAGCGGTGGACGACGAACCACACGGCCAGGAACGCCGCCGAGAACACCGCCAGGTCGGGCCGGATCAACGGCCCCAGGCCCAGGAGCACCGCCAGCGGCAGGTCCCGGCGCATGACCCGCGTCGTGGCCAGGACGGCCCTGGTCAACGCCAGGTAGGAGCCACCGAGCCAGGCGAAGGTCAGGCCGGTCTCCAGCCCCGAGGTGGCGAAGTGCCACGCCGGTGGGACCGCGACGAAGAGCAGCAGCCCGAACGGCAACCAGCGGCCGCGCTCACCCGGTTCGGCGTGGATCCGGGCCGCCGCGAGGCCGCCCCACACCACGCCCGCGACCGTCATGGCCAGGCCGGCGAGCACCGCGAACCACTCGAGTGGGCCGGGCAGCAAGGCGCCCGGCGCGAGGATGCCGAGCCACAAGGTGCTGGTGCCCGCCTCCACGCGCTCGCCCACGTTGTAGACCGGGCCGTGACCGGCGAGCAGGTTGTCGACGATCCGGAAGTTGATGAACGCGTCGTCGGAGTTCCACCGGTTGCTGAACCCGGCCCAGCCGATCAGGAGTGCGAGGACCCCCAGTACTGCCCGCAGACTCACCGGGCGAGGCTAGCACCGGGGCGTGGGCCTAAGGTGAGCGTCGTGGCAGCTCCTCACGGCATCGAGCCGGTCCGCCGTACCGTCCCCGAGGACGAGACCCGTCGGGCCAACCGCCGCGACTGGGACGCCTACGCCGACGAGTACCAGGCGACCCACGGACAGTTCCTCGGCGACGTGCAGTTCGTCTGGTCGCCTGAAGGCGTCGACGAGGCGCAGGCCCGGGTGCTCGGCGACGTGGCGGGCCGCGACGTCCTCGAGATCGGCTGCGGCGCCGCACAGTGCGCACGCTGGCTGACCACGCAGGGTGCTCGCACGGTCGGCCTCGACGTGTCGCACCGTCAGCTGCAGCACGCGCGCCGGATCGACGCCGACACGCAGGTGGAGGTGCCGACGGTCTGCGCGACCGCCACCGACCTGCCCTTCGCGGACGGGTCCTTCGACATCGCGTTCTCCGCCTTCGGCGCCCTGCAGTTCGTCGCCGAGGCGGACCGGGCCGTGGCCGAGGTCGCCCGGGTGCTGCGGGCACGAGGCCGGTTCGCGTTCTCGGTGACCCACCCGGTGCGGTGGAGCATGCCGGACGACCCGTCCGCCGCCGGCCTGGTGGTCACCAGCTCGTACTGGGACCGCACGCCCTACGTCGAGCAGGACGCGGAGACCGGGGCGGCGACGTACGTCGAGCACCACCGCACCCTGGGTGACTGGGTGCGGATCCTGGCCAGGCACGGGTTCGCGCTCGAGGACCTGCTCGAACCCGAGTGGCCCGAAGGTCACGACCGCGTGTGGGGCGGCTGGGGTCCGATCCGCGGCGCACTGATCCCGGGCACGGCGATCTTCAGCGCACGCCTGGGCTGACCCTCGTCACAGCGGGAGCTTGCGGAACAGCGGACGCGGCACGTGCCGTAGCCCCGACATCACCGCCCGCAGCGGGGCCGGCACCCAGACGAGCTCGCGTCCCCGGGCCACCCCGTCGACGACCGCGTCGGCCACCTGCTCCGGGGTCGCGGCCAGCGGTGCCGGCGACCGGCCCTCGGTCATCTTCGTGCTGACGAACCCGGGCCGTACGACGAGCACCCGCACGCCGTGCGGGCCCAGCGCCTCGCCGAGCCCGAGGTAGAAGCCGTCCATGCCGGCCTTGCTGGAGCCGTACACGAAGTTCGACCGGCGGACCCGCTCCCCCGCCACCGACGACAGCGCGACGATCACGCCGTGGCCCTGCCGGCGCATCACCTCGCCGAGGCAGACCCCGACGCTGACCGGACCGACGTAGTTGACCTCGGCGAGCTCCACCGCGGCGTCGTGGTCCTGCCAGGCACGTTCCTCGTCGCCGAGGACGCCGAAGGCGACCACCGCCACGTCGATGTCGCCACCGGCGGCGGCCAGCTCCACGACCTCCCGGTGGCTGCCGGTGTCGCGGGCGTCGAAGTCGACCGGCTCCACCTCGGCGCCCTGCCGGGCGAGGCGGTCCGCCGCCGCGTCGCGCTGCGCCGACGGCCGGGCGGCGAGCACGACCCGCAGGCTGCCGGTGCGCAGGTAGCGCTCCGCGACCGCCAGGGCGATGTCGCTGGTGCCGCCCAGGAGCAGCAGGCTCTGCGGGTTGCCGAGGGCGTCGAGCATGGTGGGGCACCTTCCGTGGACGGGTCGTGATCGAGGGGCAGACGTCAGAGGTCGGTCACAGCCCCAGGCGCCGGGCAAGGTCGGAGGTGAACACGCCCTCGGGGTCGGCCTCCGCGCGGACGGCTCGGAAGTCCTCCACCCGGGGGTACATCGCGCGGACCAGGTCCGGCCGGGCCCGTGCATCCTTGGCGAGGTACAGCCGGCCGCCCGCCTCCAGGACCAGGTCGTCGAGCCGGGCGAACAGCCCGGCGAGGCCTGGTGCCGCGGGCAGGTCGAGGGCCAGCGTCCAACCCTGCGTCGGGAAGGACAGGTAGCCGGGGCCTCCAGGGCCGAACCGCTTCAGCACGGCCAGGAAGGAGGCGTGCCCGGCGTCGGCGATCAGGTCTACCGCCTCGGCGAGCGCGTCCTCCGCCGCGTCGGGCACCACGAACTGGTACTGCACCAGCCCGCGCCGGCCGTAGAGACGGTTCCAGTCGCCGACCCCGTCGAGCGGGTGGAAGAACGTCGCGAGGTGCTGGACCTCCCCGCGCCGGCTGCGTGGTGCCTTGCGGAACCAGGCCTCGTTGAACGCCTTGACCGACCAGTGGTTCATCAACAGCTCGGGGGCCCAGCGCGGGGCGCGCAGGCGCTGCCGGGCGTCGAACGACAGCGGGCGGCTGCGCACCCGCTCGGGCAGCTCGTCGACCGTGGCATGGTTACCGCGCGTGAGCACGGCCCGACCCTGCGCCGCTCCCCGCGCCAGCAGGTCGATCCAGGCCACGGAGTACGTGTAGCTCGCGTCGCCGGTGCGCATCAGGTCGACGACCTCGGCGAGGTTGGCCGCACGGTCGGTGTCGACCGTGATGTACGACGAGGTGACCGGCCGGACCCGCAGCACCGCGGAGGTGACCACACCGGTGAGGCCCATCCCGCCGACGGTGGCCCAGAACAGCTCCGGTGTCGTCTCGGGTGTGAGCACCCGCACCCGGCCGGTGCCGTCGACCAGCGTCATCTCGGAGACATGCCGGCCGAACGAGCCGTCCACGTGGTGGTTCTTGCCGTGGATGTCGGCGGCGATCGCACCACCGACGGTCACGAACCGGGTGCCGGGGGTGACCGGGACGAAGAAGCCGTGCGGAAGGAGCTCGCGGATCAGCCGGTCGAGGTCGACCCCGGCGTCGACGCGGACCGTCCCCCTCGCCGGGTCCAGGACGAGGCCCTGTCCTTGGTCGAGGCGAAGCACGTCGCCCCCGGCGTTCTGGGCGGCGTCGCCGTAGGAACGGCCCAGTCCGCGTGCGACGATCCCCCGCCGGCCCGCCCGTCGTACCGCGTCGGCGACGGCGGCCGGGTCGGCGGCGAGGTGCCGGACCGTCGCGACCGTGGGTGCGGTCCGGCCCCACCCCGTCAGCTGCTCCTGCTCAGGCAACGCTCACCCCGATGCCGACGAGCGCCAGCCACACGAGCCCGAGCAGCTGCAGGACGCGGTCGTGCCAGACGATGTCCTCGGGCTCGCCGGCCCGGCCAGCGTCGATGTCGACGGCGTAGCGCATCAGGGCAAGCACGAACGGCACGATCGACAGTGCCTGCCAGGGGACGTCACCGGTGCGCGGCTCGTTGAAGGCCCACAGGCTGTAACCCATGATCGTGATCGCGGTCGCGACGCCCCAGATGAACCGGAGGTAGCTCTCGGTGTAGCGGACCAGGGAACGCCGGGTGCCGCCGTCACCGCCCAGGGTGCGCAGCTCGGAGTAGCGCTTGCCGGCCACGATGAACAGCGACCCGAACCCGGCGACCAGCAGGAACCACTCGGAGATCCGGATGTCCGAGGCCAGGCCGCCGGCGACGCCGCGGAGCAGGAAACCGCTGGCGACCACGGCGATGTCGAGCACCGCCTGGTGCTTGAGGCTGAGGACGTAGGCGACCTGGAGAGCGAGGTAGCCGAGCATCAGCACGACGAGCGCCACCGACGCGGTGGCAGCCAGGGCCACGGACCCGGCGGCGAGGACCGCGGCGACGAGCACTGCGTGCCGCGGCGAGAGGTGCCCGGCCGCGATCGGCCGGTGTCGCTTGGTCGGGTGCAGCCGGTCGGCCTCGACGTCAGCGGTGTCGTTGGCGAGGTACACCGCGCTGGAGGCCATCGAGAACGACACCACCGCCACCGCGGTGGCGACGGCGACGTCGGGCTCGGTGAGCCGCCCCGCGGCGAGCGGGGCGGCCACGACGAGCAGGTTCTTCACCCACTGCTTCGGGCGCATCGCCCTCAGCACCGCGACCACCGGCCCGGGGCCGGCGGCGAGGTTCGTGTCGGTCACCGGGACAGGCTAGGCCACCCTACGACCGGTCTGGGACCGGTCGCGCAGCAGCAGCAGGACTCCGGCCAGGAGCAGGACGCCACCGAGGATCCCGCCGAGGAGCGGCAGCCAGACCCGGACGATCTTCAGCTGCGAGGACAGCGGCTGGTACTCGTCGACGTTGGCGGTGATCGTCTCGTCGTCGAAGATGCTGACCACGTCGGTCAGGGTCGCGACCTGGGAGCCCTGGTACTCCGCGGTGACGTACTGGTCCTCCTGGCTCTTCATCAGTACGCCGGTCTCCGGCTCCACCCACAGCGTGCGGGTGTTGGAGTACATCCGGTCGAGGGTGACGTCGCCCTCCTCCTCGAGCCCGAACATCGACGCAGGGGCGTTGATGTCGCCCACGTCGGTCGGCTCGATGGTCTGCTCGAAGCGGTACACGGTCAGACCCTTGAGGGTCTCGGTGCCCTTGTAGTCGATGTCGACGGCCTGCTTCAGGGAGCCGTCCCACCAGGGGTAGGTCTTCTTCTGCACGTTGAACGGGAACTTGAAGTACAGCCCCTCGACCTGGGTGTCGGTGTCCCGGACCTCGGTGCCGGTGTCGATGTCGGCCGAGGAGGAGATGTAGGTGTCCTCCCACTCGACGACCTCGGCGGTGTGCCGGTTGAAGGCGATCCGGTCGTGGGAAGCCGACAGCGGCGGGTTGTCCTCGTCGACCGTCGCGCCCGGAGGGGCGGTGTAGACGAGCTTCTCCCACACGGCGATGTCCTCGTCGAGCTCGTCGCTGGCCTTGTCGGAGGCCTCCACGTCGCCGACCACGTTGACGGTGGACTGCACGTCGGTGGTGATCTCACCGCCCTCGGCGATGCTGAACACGGTCGCGTCGTCGCCCACGGACGCGGACACGGAGTCCTGGTCCAGCGGGACCTGCGCGAGCCGGTCGTACATGTAGAAGCGCGAGAGCAGAGCCAGCGCCAGGACGAACATGCCGAGGCCGGTCAGCACCAGGCCAGTCTTCTTACCCACGGGGTTTCCCTCTTTCAAGAATGCCTGCCGGCGAACGCTACCAGTCGGTACGCCCCTGGGCGGGGGACTTCGGCACAATCCGCGGACGCGTCGTGGACATGTGAAATCATCCCGGGCGTGACCGTTACCTCCGCTCTGCACGAGCCGGACGTGGCCGGCACTGCTCGGGGCCCTCTCGCGCGACGCCCGGTCCTGCTGACCGCAGCTGTCCTGATCGCGGCCTTCCTGGCCTTCCGGGGCTGGCTGCTGACCCATGCCTGGTTCCAGTACGACGACTTCCTGTGGATCCAGGACGCGATCGACACCGACCTCACGCCCGGGTACCTGATGGAGGCGCACGTCGGCCACCTGATGCCTGCCGGCTTCCTGCTGACCTGGGTCAACGCGCAGCTCGGCCCGCTGGACTTCTTCTACCCCGCGGTGGAGCTGTGGCTCTTCCAGGCGGTCGCGGCCGTGGGTGGCTACCGGCTGCTGCGTCACATGTTCGGCGAACGCTGGGGGATCATCCCGCCGCTGGTGGTCATGCTCTTCACCTCGATCACCCTTCCCGGCGGCACCTGGTGGGCGGCCGGCATCAACCAGCTCCCGGTGATCATCACGATCGTCTACGGCCTCCACTCGCACATCACGTACCTGCGCACCCGTCGGCTCCGGCACGCGTTCTCCACCCTCGGTTGGATCCTGTTCGGGCTCGCGTTCAGCGAGAAGGCGCTGGTCGCCTACGAGGTGTTCGGCCTGGTCGCGCTCGCCTACTTCGCCCGCGGCCACCTGCTGGAGCGGTTCGCCTGGCTGTGGCGGAACTACCGCGCCGGCATGATCGTCGAGCTTGCCCCGATCGTGGTCTACCTGCCCTACTACCTGGCGACCTCGATCAACTTCGACTCCACCACGGTCACCGAGCAGCCCCTGGGCGACCTGGGGTTCAACGTGGTGGCCGTCGCGTTCGCCAGCGCCGTCGTCGGCGGTCCCCTGCAGTGGGCGAACGTCAACGTCTTCACCGCGCTCGCCGACCCGACCGACCTCGTCCTGCTGGTCACGTGGGTGGCGATCGGTGCGGTCGTGTACGCCGCCCAACAGTCGCGCACCCGCTCCAAGCGGGCCTGGTCGATCGTCGGGGCCCTGCTGTTCACCAACGTGCTGCTCGTGGCGACCGGCCGGGCCAACGTCGTCGGCCCCGGTCTCGGGCTGGAGTACCGCTACCAGACCGAGGTCGCGGTGGCCGCCGCGATCTCGTTGGCGCTGGCCTTCCTCCCGCTGCTCGGCGCGGAGGAGACCGTCGAGGTCAAGCGGGTGCACGCCTTCGCCGACTCCCGGACCTACGTCGCCGCGGCGTGCGCCGCGGTGATCGGGCTCTCGACGTACTCCGCGGTCGGCTTCATGGGCCGCGACCTGGTGGGAAAGAGTCCCGAGCGGTACTACGCCAACCTCGAGAAGAGCATGGCGGCGATGCCAAAGGGCAAAGTCCCCCTTGTCGACCTCGGTGTGCCCGACCGGATCTGGGGTCCGTTCGCGTTCCCGTCGAACCTCTTCAGCCACATGTTCTCGATGTACGACCGGTTCGCCTACCCCGAGATCACCAACGACGAGCTCTACACCGTCGACAGTCGGGGCCGGATCAAGCCGGCCGTGCTCGAAGTCTGGCTGCGCAACGAGCCGGCCGAGGACGACTTCTGTCCGATCGACGGCACCAACGGTGACGACGCCAGCCCTGTTTACGTCATCGCGGACAGCGGGGAGACCGTGATCCCACTCGACGGCCCGGTCGTCGGCTTTGGCTGGTGGATCAGGATCGGCTACTTCAGCAGCGGACCCAGCGAGATCCGGGTGACAATCGACGGCGTGCACTACGACCACGAAGTGAAGCGGGGACTGCACAGCTTGTTCGTCAAGGCCGACGGCAACTACGACTCGATCGAGATTTCTGGACTCCAGCGCGGCGTCAAGCTCTGCACCAACGACGTCACGCTCGGCACCCCCAAGCCCTTCGTGGCGCCATGACCGCCTCGGTCCCCGAGCAGGAGCGTGCCTTCCCGGGCCTGAACGCCGTGCGGGCGGTGGCGGCGCTCGGCGTGGTGGCCACGCACACCGCGTTCGACACCGGTGAGGTGCACCGCGGTGCCCTCGGGGCGTTCCTGTCCCGGCTCGACTTCGGGGTGACGCTCTTCTTCGTGCTCTCGGGCTTCCTGCTCAGCAGGCCGTTCTTCGTCGCCGCCTCGCGCGGGCTCGCCAGGCCGTCGTACCGACACTTCCTGTGGAAGCGTGCGCTGCGGATCCTCCCGTTGTACTGGCTCACGGTCGTGGCAGCCCTCCTGCTGCTGCCGGAGAACCGCGGCAGCACGAGCGCCGGGGAGTGGCTGGCCAACCTCACCCTGACCCAGATCTACACCACCGGCTCCCTGCCCGCGGGGCTCAGCCAGATGTGGAGCCTCGCGACCGAGGTCGCCTTCTACGTGCTGCTCCCAGCTATCGCCGCTGCCCTGGTGGGGCGGCGGTGGGCACCGGGCCGGGCGCTGGTGGCGCTGGCTGTCGTGGTGGTGCTGGGCTTCGCGTGGCAGGTGGTCGCCGCGTCGAACAGCGACCCGCTGGACCAGCACTACCACCAGTGGCTGCCGGGCTTCATGCCCTGGTTCGGTGTCGGGATCGCCTTCGCGCTGGTGAGCGTGCACGCGCCCTCGACCCCGGCCGGCTCCCGGTGGCAGCTTCCGGACCGGGTCGGCCAGGACGTGTTCGGGAGCTGGTTCGTCGGCGCCGCGGTCTTCGCGATCGCGTGCACGCCCGTGGCGGGTCCGCGCCTGCTGGAGACACCGACGCCCTTCGAGGCGGGTGCCAAGTCGCTGCTCTACACCGTGAGCGCGGCGTTCTTCGTGCTGCCGCTCGTGTTCGGTCCCGAGCATGGTGGTCTCGGCCGACGGATCGCGGCGACCCCGTTCGCGGTCTGGTTGGGCGACATCAGCTACGGCATCTTCAGCCTGCACCTGATCGTGCTCGAGGCGACCATGGCGGCGCTCGGCGTCGACGAGTTCGAGGGCGGGTTCCAGACCGTGTTCGTGGTGACGGTGGCCGGGACGATCCTGCTCGCCGGGGCGAGCTTCTACGTGCTCGAGCGTCCGCTGCTGCGTCTGAAGAACCGCGGGCCGTTCGTGCCCAGCGCACCCAGAGCGGCCGCGAGCGCGAGGAGCGCCAGCAGCTGAGCCGGCCACACGACGAGCCTCAGCTCGTCGGCGCGGGCGAGCGCATGGACCGCTCCGGCGGCCGCCACCAGTCCGCCGGCGAGCAGTCCGGCCCAGGTCGCCACCGGCGCCACCAGCGAGACCGCGACCGCCAACGCCGCGGCTGCCGCCGCGAGCCATCCGCCGGTGAGCC
>JBMOMG010000172.1:0-13717 GCA_049323155.1 Actinomycetota bacterium
GAGCCGGTGCCGGTGCCCCGGCGCGTCCCGGTGGTTTCGGCCCCGGTGGTGGCGGTCGTCCCGGTGGTGGGCGTCCCGGCCAGCGCGGTCAGACCCAGGGTGCCTTCGGTCGTCCCGGCGGCCCGTCGCGCCGCGGCCGCAAGTCGAAGCGTCAGCGTCGTCAAGAGTTCGACAACATGCAGGCGCCGACGATCGGCGGCGTGCGCGTCCGCAAGGGCAACGGTGAGACGATCCGTCTTGCCCGCGGTGCCTCGCTGACCGACTTCGCGGAGAAGATCAATGTCGATCCCGCGTCGCTGGTGCAGATGCTGTTCCACCTCGGCGAGATGGTCACCGCGACCGAGTCGGTCAACGACGCCACGCTCGAGCTGCTCGGTGAGGAGCTCAACTACGTCGTCCAGGTGGTCTCGCCCGAGGACGAGGACCGCGAGCTGCTCGAGTCCTTCGACCTCGAGTTCGGTGAGGACGAGGGCTCCGAGGAGGACCTCCAGATCCGTCCGCCGGTCGTGACCGTGATGGGTCACGTCGACCACGGTAAGACCAAGCTCCTCGACGCGCTTCGCAGTGCGAACGTCGTCGACAAGGAGGCCGGTGGCATCACCCAGCACATCGGTGCCTACCAGGTGGCGACCGAGGTTGACGGCGACGAGCGCCGGATCACCTTCATCGACACCCCGGGTCACGAGGCGTTCACCGCCATGCGTGCTCGTGGTGCCCAGGCCACCGACATCGCGGTCCTCGTGGTCGCGGCCAACGACGGCGTCATGCCGCAGACGGTGGAGGCGCTCAACCACGCCAAGGCCGCCGGTGTGCCGATCGTGGTCGCGGTCAACAAGGTCGACCTGCCCGAGGCGGACCCGCAGAAGGTGCGCGGTCAGCTGACCGAGTACGGCCTGGTCCCCGAGGAGTACGGCGGCGACACGATGTTCGTCGACGTCTCGGCGAAGGCGCAGCTCAACCTCGAGGGTCTGCTCGAGGCGATCGTGCTCACCGCCGACGCCTCGCTCGACCTGCGGGCCAACCCCGACCAGGACGCCCAGGGCCTCGTCGTCGAGGCGCACCTCGACCGCGGCCGCGGCCCGGTCGCGACGGTGCTCGTCCAGCGCGGAACTCTCCGCGTCGGCGACTCGATCGTGGCCGGTCCGGCTCACGGCCGGGTCCGGGCGATGCTCGACGAGCACGGCGAGAACATCGAGGAGGCCGACCCGTCGCGTCCGGCGATGGTGCTCGGTCTGACCGCGGTGCCGGGTGCGGGCCAGAACTTCCTCGTCGTCGAGGACGACCGGATGGCCCGTCAGATCGCCGAGAAGCGCGAGGCCCGCGAGCGGGCGGCCATGCAGGCCAAGCGGCGCGTGCGTCGTACGCTCGAGGACTTCATGGCCTCCATGGAGAAGGGCGAGAGCCAGGAGCTCAACCTGATCCTGAAGGGCGACGTGTCCGGTTCGGTCGAGGCCCTCGAGGACTCGCTGGCCAAGATCGACGTCGGCGACGGGGTCAGCATCCGGGTCATCGACCGCGGTGTCGGTGCGATCACCGAGACCAACGTCGACCTGGCTGCCGCCTCCGACGCCATCATCATCGGCTTCAACGTCCGGCCGCAGGGCAAGGCGACGGAGATGGCCGACAAGGAAGGCGTCGAGATCCGGTACTACTCGGTCATCTACCAGGCGATCGAGGAGATCGAGGCAGCGCTCAAGGGCATGCTCAAGCCGGAGTACGAAGAGGTCTCGCTCGGCCAGGCCGAGATCCGGGAGATCTTCCGCTCCAGCAAGATCGGCAACATCGCCGGCTGCATGGTCACCAAGGGCGTCATCCGCCGCAACGCCAAGGCACGCCTGCTGCGTGACGGCAACGTGGTGGCCGACAACCTCGACCTGGCGTCGCTGCGCCGCGAGAAGGACGACGTGTCCGAGGTCCGCGAGGGCTTCGAGTGCGGTCTGGTCCTGCGTGGCTACAACGACATCAAGCAGGGCGACATCGTCGAGTCCTTCGAGATGAAGGAGATCCCGCGGGGCTGATCCCCTCGCGGAGGTTCACCGAGGTGTGCAGGGCATCTCCCTCTTCCCGTGGCCGGCCGGCCACGGGAAGAGGGAGACAGCCGACACCCCTGGGTGAACACCCACCCGCGGCTGTCCGGCGGGTGGCCGAACCAACTCAGGAGAAACCAGCATGAGCTCGCCCCGCGTGCGCAAGGTCGCCGACCGCATCCAGGTGATCGTCGCCGAGATGCTCGAGCGACGGATCAAGGACCCGCGGCTCGGGTTCGTCACCGTCACCGACGTCCGGGTCACCGGGGACACGCAGAACGCCACGATCTTCTACACCGTCCTCGGCGAGGGAGACGACCTGGCCAGCACCGCCGCGGCGCTGGAGTCGGCCAAGGGGATCCTGCGCTCCGAGGTCGGCAAGCAGCTCGGCATGCGGCACGTGCCGACGCTGGAGTTCATCCACGACGCGCTCCCGGACAACGCCCGTCACCTCGACGAGCTGCTCGCCAAGGCACGCGAGTCCGACGCCCGGGTCGCTGCCGCAGCGGCCGGCGCGACGTACGCCGGTGAGGCGGACCCGTACCGCAAGCCCCACGAGGCCGACGAGCTCGAGGACGAGCCCGCCGACGACGAGGAGTGACCGGCACCGCTCCGGCCGGCCTGGTCGTCGTCGACAAGGCATCCGGGATGACCTCGCACGACGTGGTCGCCCGGATGCGCCGGATCGCGGGCACCCGCAAGGTCGGCCATGCCGGCACGCTCGACCCGATGGCCACCGGTGTGCTGCTGCTGGGCGTCAACCGCGCCACCCGCCTGCTGGGCCACCTGATGCTCACCGAGAAGGCCTATGACGCAGTCGTGCGGCTGGGTGTGGCGACCACGACCGACGACGCCGAGGGAGAGACGGTCGACGTCACCCCGGCCACGGCGGTGACCGACACCGCGGTCCGGGAGGCGTTCGCGCGGTTCGTCGGCGACATCGAGCAGGTGCCGTCCAGCGTGTCCGCGATCAAGGTCGACGGCAAGCGCGCCTACGCCCGGGTCCGGGCCGGCGAGGCGGTGGAGCTGGCGGCCCGCCCGGTCACCGTGCACGGCATCGAGGTGGGCGAGATCAGCCGCGAGGGCGACGTGGTCGACGTGGCGGTCTCGGTCCGCTGCTCCAGCGGCACCTACATCCGTGCCCTGGCCCGCGACGTCGGTGCCGCCCTCGGCGTGGGCGGACACCTCACCGTGCTTCGTCGTACGGCGGTCGGGCCGTTCACGCTCGCCGACGCGCACACCCTCGACGAGCTCGCCGAGGACCTCACGCTGATCCCGATCGCCGCGGTCGCCCGCCGGATCTTCCCCGCGGTGGACGTCGACGAGGCGGCCGCAGCTGCGGTGAAGGTCGGTCGCAGGCTCACGCTCGACCTCGGCGCCGAGGGCCGGGTCGCGCTGTTCGACCCGCAGGACGAGTTCCTCGCGCTCTACGAGCAGCGGGGAGCCGACGCCGTGGCCGTCGCGGTGTTCACCTCCTGACCCCGGCACCGGCCCGCTGGTGTGGCAGCATTTCGGCGTACCCGCCGCGACAGGACAAGGAGTGACCACGTGCGTATCTGGCGCTCGCTCGAGGCCGTGCCCGCCGACCTCGGCCGCACCGTGGTCACCATCGGCAACTTCGACGGGGTGCACCTGGGCCACCAGCACGTGGTGCGACGGGCCCGCGAGGTCGCCGACGAGCTCGGCATCGCCGACGTCGTCGCGGTCACCTTCGACCCGCACCCGATCGCGGTGCTGCGTCCCGAGCACGCGCCGCCGACGCTGACCACCGTCGAGACCCGCGTCGAGCTGCTCGAGCGCGCCGGCGTGGACGAGGTGCTGGTGGTCCCGTTCACCCGGGACATCGCCGACTGGTCACCGGAGCGGTTCATCGAGGACATCATCGTCGGTGCCCTGCACGCCAAGGCGGTCGTCGTCGGGGCCAACTTCCGGTTCGGCCGCAAGGCAGCCGGTGACGTGACGACGCTGCGGGAGGCGGGGGAGCAGCACGACTTCACCACCGTGGGGATCGCGCTGGACGGTGGGCCGCAGGTGTGGTCCTCCACCTACGTGCGCAACTGCCTGGCGGCCGGTGACGTCGACGGTGCCGCCGAGGCCCTGGGCCGGCCGTTCACCGTCACCGGTGAGGTGGTCCGCGGTGACCAGCGCGGTCGCGAGCTCGGCTACCCGACCGCGAACGTGCCGACCAGCGGGATGGCAGCCGCCCCGGCGGACGGCGTCTACGCAGGCTGGCTGCGTCGTCTCGACGGTGAGCACGCGCCGCTCCCGGCTGCGATCAGCGTCGGCACCAACCCCACCTTCGAGGGCGAGCGGGAACGCCGCGTGGAGTCCTTCGTCCTCGACCGCGACGACCTCGAGCTCTACGGGGTGCCGGTGGAGGTCTCCTTCGTCGCCCGCCTCCGCGGGATGCGCCGGTTCGACTCCGTCGAGCACCTCGTCGAGACCATGGCCGACGACGTCCGCCAGGCCCGGGAGATCCTCGGCGCGCCGGAGCCTGTGTGAGCACGGGCGTCGACGGGTCGACCGTCGAGGCCGCGGAGCGGTGGTTCGTCCGCCACGGGCTGCCCTACTTCGTCGACTCCGAGCGGGAGGCAGCCCGTCGCGGCATGGCGCCACGCAGGCTCGTCACCGTCCTCGGCGCGGCCGTGCTGCTCGGGATCGCCGCCGGGGTGCTGGTTGCCTGGCTGGTCGACGGCTCGCTCGGGGTCGGCACCGCGATGGTGACCGCCGGCTCGGTGGTCGCGCTCTACGCCGCCACGACGCTGCGGATGACCGCGATGGCGCGTTGGGCGGTTGCCCGGACCTTCCGCAGCCTGGGGCTGCTCTTCCCGCTGGTGACCAGGGCGCTGCCGCTGCTGCTGGTGTTCGTGATGTTCCTCTTCATCAACGCCGAGGTGTGGGAGGTCGGCGCCGCCCTGGACGGCGGTGTGCTGTGGGTGACGGTGATGCTCTTCGTCGGCCTGGCCGTGGCGTTCCTGCTGGCCCGGCTGCCCGAGGAGCTCGACGCCGTCGCCGACGAGGTCCAGGGTGAACGGCTGGTCGCGCTGACGAGGGGCACACCCCTGGAGGCGGTGGCCGCCCGGCTCGTCGAGGCGGGGGAGCAGCCGCTGGACCACAGCGAGGACGCGAGCGTGCGGGGCTTCCAGAAGGCCAACCTCGTCGTGGTGCTCCTCGTCGCCCAGATCGTGCAGGTGCTGCTGCTCTCGGCCTCGGTGCTGGCGTTCTTCATCGTGTTCGGCACCGTCGCGATGAAGAACACCGTGGTCGAGGGCTGGATCGGCGATCAGGACCTGCACGGCTGGGGTGTCGGCTACCTCAGCGCCGAGCTGGTCCAGGTCTCGGTCTTCCTCGCCGGCTTCTCGGGGATGTACTTCACGGTCGCGGCGATCACCGACGACGTGTACCGCAAGCAGTTCTTCACCACGATCACCCGCGAGCTGGACCGCGCGGTCGCCGCCCGGGTCGCCTACCAGGCCCTCAAGCGCGGGCGCTGAGGCCCCGCCCGCTCAGGCGTCCAGATCCTGCTCCACGAGCCCGGCCACCGTCGCCAGCGCCTCGGGGTCGTCGCTGGAGACCACGACGGTGTCCCCCTGGCCGGCTCCGAGGGTCATGATCAGCAGCGCCGAGCCCGCGTCGACCGGTTCGCCGCCCGGGACGGCCAGGGTGACCTCGGCGTCGAGCTTCCCGGCGACGTCGGCGATGAGAGCAGCCGGCCGGGCGTGCAGACCCACGGCGGAGCCGACGATCACGGACCTGCTGGGCATGGGCTCTCCTGGGACTGGGCCTGCCGGTCGCTCCGGCGGAGCGCAGCACAGGATAGCGGCGGGCGGCGCCGGGTCGGCGGTGCGCGAGGCGGCGGAGTGCCCGGCGGTGCGGCGGCGGTCTGGCCGCGCTCGGGGATATCGTGCAGCCATGCCGACTCCGGTCCGGGGCGCCGCGGACAGCTCCCTCCTGCGCGGCACACCGGCGGTGCCAGGAGTGGGCTTCGGACCGGCAGTGGTCGTCGGCGCCACGGTCCCCGAGCGCGCCGTCGCGGAGTTCGACGGCCTCCGGCTCAGCGTCGACGCGGCGATGGAGGCGTACGACGCGGCGGCGGCTCTGGTGGCCGACCGGCTCGCCGGTCGTGCCGCCCGGACGACCGGACCCGCGGCGGACGTGCTCACGGCGACCGCGGGCCTGGCCCGAGACAAGGGCCTGCGCGCAGAGGTGGTCAGACGACTGGAGGCCGGCGACCGGCTCCTCCTCGCGTTGCACGGGGCGGTCGAGCAGCTCGCCGAGCGGTTCAGCCGGATCGGCGGGCCCACGGCCGAACGGGTCGCCGACCTGCGCGACGTGGAGCAGCGGCTGACGGCCGCACTGGTGGGCGCGGCCGAGCCCGGTGTGCCGACCCCGGGGCAGCCCTCGGTGCTGGTCGCCGACGACCTGGCCCCGGTCGACGCGGCCGGTCTCGACCCGCGCCGGGTGGTGGCGCTGGTCACGGCGCAGGGCGGCCCGACCAGCCACACCGCGATCATCGCCCGCCAGCTCGGGATCCCGTGCGTGGTGGCGGTGAGTGGCCTCGCCGACGTCCGGCCCGGCACGCCGCTGCTCGTGGACGGCTCCACCGGTCAGGTGATGGTCGCCCCGGACGCCGGCGTGGCCGCCGTACGGGTCCGGGAGGCGCGGGCCGCGAGCACCTGGTCCGGGCCGGGTGCCACCAGCGACGGCACGCGGGTGAGGATCCTGGCCAATGTCTCCGACGGCGCCTCGGCGACGGCGGCCGCCGCGGCTTCCGTCGAGGGCGTGGGGCTGTTCCGCACCGAGCTGTGCTTCCTCGGCCGGACGAGGAGCCGAGCGTGGCCGAGCAGGCCGAGGTGTACGTCCAGGTGCTCGCGGCGTTCGGGCCGGACCGCACTGTCGTGGTCCGCACCCTCGACGCCGGCTCGGACAAGCCGCTCGCGTTCGCGGCACCCGAGGGCGAGCCGAACCCGGCGCTCGGCGTCCGCGGGATCCGGCTCAGCGACGGCGACCCCGGCCTGCTCGAGCGGCAGCTGGAGGCGGTCGCCGAGGCGGCACGCCGGACCGGGACCGAGCCGTGGGTGATGGCGCCCATGGTGGCCACCGCCGCTGAGGCGGCCGGTTTCGCCGCGCGCGTGCGCGCCCACGGCCTGCGCGCGGGGGTGATGGTGGAGGTGCCGAGCGCGGCACTCCAGGCGACCCGGATCCTGCAGGAGGTGGACTTCGTCTCGGTCGGCACCAACGACCTCACGCAGTACACGATTGCCGCCGACCGCGCCTCGAGCGGGCTGGCAGCGCTGGCGGACCCCTGGCAGCCGGCGGTGCTCACGCTGGTCGCGATGACCGCGGAGGCGGCCAGGCAGGCCGGCAAGCCGGTCGGGGTCTGCGGGGAGGCGGCCGCGGACCCGCTGCTCGCGACGGTCCTGGTCGGGATGGGGGTGACCTCGTTGTCGATGGCGGTGGCCGCCGTGGACGCGGTCGGCTCCCAGCTCGCGCTCGTGACGATGGAGGTGTGTGAGCGCGCCGCGCGGGCGGCGCTCGAGGCTGGCGACCCGGCCGAGGCGAGGGAGCGGGTCGGCCGGCTGCTGGCACGAGCCTGAGCCCACTACCCCCGGCCGCTGACCGGCAGCAGCCTGGGGCATCGCGCGGGGAAGAGCGTCCGGGCGGCGGCGAAACCTGGTCGCGCCGGGTGTGCCGCGGTGCGCACTATTTCGGATCACGTAGTAGTGTGCACCGCATGGATTCGACCCAGCTCCTCAAAGGGGTGCTCGACCTCGCCGTCCTCGCCGTGGTCGACGCCGAGGACGGCTACGGCTACGACGTGCTCCGCCGGCTGCGCGCAGGCGGGCTCGAGGGTGTCGGCGACGCCTCGGTGTACGGCACCCTCCGCCGGCTGTACGCCGCCGGCGCGCTGACCTCCTACGTCGTCCCGTCCGACGAGGGCCCGCATCGCAAGTACTACGGCATCACCACCGCGGGCCGGGCCCAGCTCAAGCAGCAGGCCGAGGACTGGCGACGGTTCTCCGACGCGGTCACCCGACTTCTCGACCAGCACCAGAACGCCCAGCACGACCAGCACCAGACCCAGGGGGCATCCCGATGAACGAACCGACCATCCGACTCGAGACCCGTCCGGAGATCACCGACTTCGTCGAGCGAGTGCGCGCCCGGCTGGCGGACCTGAGCGACGAGGACCGCGAGGAGCTCGTCGGTGGGCTGGAGGCCGACATCGCCGAGCTCGTCGCCGACGGCGGCACGGTCGCCGAGCTCGGCGACCCTCGTGCCTACGCCGACGAGCTGCGGGCCGCCGCCGGCCTCGAGAACCACCGGGGCAGCTCCGAGGTCGCCGGCGCACCGCGCCGGCCCCTGGGTGAGCGCATCGCGGCCGCCCTCGACGACGTGCGTCGCGATCTCGGCGAGCTCACCCGCGGTCCCCGGCTGCAGGGTGCGGCTGCCTTCCTGCTCTCGCTGCGGCCGGTCTGGTGGGTGCTCCGCGCCTGGGTCGCCGTGCAGCTGGTCGCCCTGGTCTTCTGGGGCGGCCAGGCCGGCGCCGTGCCGATGCTCGGTGGTCCCCTGGTCGGGTCGATCCTGTGGCTGGTGGCCGTGGTCGTCAGCGTCCAGATCGGGCGAGGCGTGCTCTGGCCGGGCTCGGGTCCGGACCGTCCGGTGGCCACCAGGGTGGTGCTGGTCGGCCTCAACGCGTTCGCGATCGTGATGCTGCCGCTGGTGGCCGAGCAGCTCCCGTCGGACGGCGTGTGGGACCAGGCGGGGTACGTCGAGAACTACATCGAGCCCACCGAGGGGCTCGTGCTCGACGGTGACCTCGTGCGCAACGTCTTCCCCTACGACGTCGAGGGCCGGCCGCTCGAAGGCGTGCAGCTGTTCGACCAGGACGGCAACCCGCTGAGCGTCGCAGGCTGGGCGGGGGAGGAGTACGACGACACCGGCTCGCGGGTGAGCGTGGTCTACCCGTGGTTCAACGGGGAGAAGCAGCTGTTCAACGTGTTCCCGCTGCCGCGCCGCTCGCAGAGCACCTTCCGGGAGGGCAGTGAGCTCCAGCCCGACGCGTGGGTGTCGAACAACCCGCCGGTGCTGCCGAACGCCCCGCTGGCCGTCGTACCTCCTGCCACCCTGCCCGGGCAGGAGCCGGCGGACGAGCCCGCCGCGGGGCCGGAGGCTCCCGACTCCGGCCCCGGAGCCGGGCGGGAGCGCGATTCGGAGAAAGCGCAGGTCCGCTGATAGTCTTGAGCGGTTGCCCCGGCCGGCGCACGACGTCGGCCATGCGGGGGACGACTCGCCGTCAGAACGGCCGCGGATCCAGAGTGCCCGGGTGAACAGGCCCCGGCGCGCCGCGCAACGAGACAACGAAGGGAAGTCGCGTGTCCAAGGGTACCGACGCGGAGACCAAGAAGAAGATCATCGCCGAGTACGGCACCTCCGAGGGTGACACCGGCTCGCCTGAGGTGCAGGTGGCTCTGCTCACGCACCGCATCGCTCACCTGACCGAGCACCTGAAGTCGCACAAGCACGACCACCACAGCCGTCGTGGTCTGCTGCTCCTGGTCGGTCAGCGCCGTCGCCTTCTGAACTACATGCAGAAGGAAGACATCAACCGCTACCGCTCGATCGTCGAACGGCTCGGCCTGCGTCGTTGATCGCGCACCAGTCCTGAGCAGGAGCGACCCCCTGGCACCAGTGTGGAACACACCACGCATCGCCGGGAGGTCGCTCCTGCTGCATGATCGGGGCATGGCCCGACTAGGCTCGGGGCACGTTCCACCGCACGACCACAACTGAACAACCACCACCACAGGAGCGAGGCGCGGACGTCCGGCCCGGTCCTCGGTAGTGGCCCTCGGGAGCACCGGCCTCGCCGGCGCCCGCGGGCCTCGATCGAAGACCGGCCCCCTGAGCCCAGCAGCCCGCGCGCCAGACTGGCCTCAGCCGGCCTAGGGCGCCCTCGCGTGATCGCTCCGCGAAGACAGAAAGGGGTATCCCGTGGAGGAACCCACCATCTCCGCCGTCGAGACCGTGATCGACAACGGCAAGTTCGGCAGCCGCACCGTCAAGTTCGAGACCGGGCTGCTGGCCCGCCAGGCGGCCGGCTCGGTCACCGCCTACCTCGACGACGAGACCATGCTGCTCTCGGCCACCACGGCCGGGAAGCACCCGAAGGAGCACTTCGACTTCTTCCCGCTCACCATCGACGTCGAGGAGCGGATGTACGCCGCGGGCCGGATCCCCGGCTCGTTCTTCCGTCGTGAGGGCCGCCCCTCCGAGGACGCCATCCTCACCTGCCGGCTGATCGACCGCCCGCTGCGCCCGACCTTCAAGAAGGGCCTGCGCAACGAGGTCCAGGTCGTCATCACCGTGATGGCGCTCGAGCCCGACACGCCGTACGACGTGCTCGCGATCAACGCCGCCTCGATCTCCACCCAGCTCTCGGGGCTGCCGTTCTCCGGCCCGATCGGCGGCGTCCGCGTCGCGCTCATCGACGACCAGTGGGTGGCCTTCCCCAAGCACAGCCAGCTCGAGGACGCCGTCTTCGACATGGTCGTCGCCGGCCGGGTGACCGAGACCGGTGACGTGGCGATCATGATGGTCGAGGCCGAGTCCACCGAGTCCACCTGGGACCTGGTCCGCTCCGGCAAGCAGGCGCCGACCGAGGAGGTCGTCGCCGGCGGTCTCGATGCGGCCAAGCCGTTCATCAAGCAGCTCTGCGACGCGCAGGCCGAGCTGGCCAAGCAGGCCGCGAAGCCCGTGCAGGAGTTCCCGATCTTCCTCGACTACGAGGACGACGTGTACGACGCCGTCGAGAAGGCAGCATCGACCGACCTCGCCGCCGCGCTGACCATCGCCGGCAAGCAGGAGCGCGAGTCCAAGATGGACGAGGTCAAGGCCGCCGTGGTCGAGAAGATCGGCGCCGACTTCGAGGGCCGCGAGAAGGAGCTCGGCGCGGCATTCCGGTCGCTGACCAAGAAGCTGGTCCGCGAGCGGGTGCTCCGCGACAAGGTCCGCATCGACGGCCGTGGCCTGGCCGACATCCGGCCGCTGTCCGCCGAGGTCGGCGTGGTGCCCCGCGTGCACGGCTCGGCGCTGTTCGAGCGCGGCGAGACCCAGATCCTGGGTGTCACCACGCTGAACATGCTGACGCTGGAGCAGAAGCTCGACACGCTCTCCCCGGAGACCACGCGTCGCTACATGCACAACTACAACTTCCCGCCGTACTCCACCGGTGAGACCGGCCGCGTCGGCTCCCCGAAGCGCCGCGAGATCGGCCACGGTGCGCTCGCCGGGCGAGCCCTCATGCCGGTGCTGCCCACCCGCGAGGAGTTCCCGTACGCGATCCGTCAGGTCTCCGAGGCTCTCGGGTCCAACGGTTCGACCTCGATGGGCTCGGTCTGCGCCTCGACCCTGTCGCTGCTCCAGGCCGGTGTGCCGCTGCGTGCACCCGTCGCGGGCATCGCGATGGGCCTGATCTCCGGTGAGGTCGACGGCAAGACGCAGTACGTCGCGCTGACCGACATCCTCGGCGCCGAGGACGCTTTCGGCGACATGGACTTCAAGGTCGCCGGCACCCGGGAGTTCGTCACCGCCCTCCAGCTCGACACCAAGCTCGACGGCATCCCCGCCGACGTGCTGGCCGGCGCGCTGACCCAGGCCCGTGACGCCCGGATGGCGATCCTCGACGTGATGAACGAGGCGATCGCCGAGCCCGAGGAGATGTCGCTGCACGCGCCGCGGATCATCACCGTCAAGGTCCCGGTCGACAAGATCGGCGAGGTGATCGGCCCCAAGGGCAAGGTCATCAACCAGATCCAGGACGACACCGGTGCGCAGATCAGCATCGAGGACGACGGCACGATCTACATCGGCGCCACCAACGGCGAGTCGGCCGAGGCCGCGCGCACGATCATCAACGGCATCGCCAACCCGACGATGCCCGAGGTGGGCGAGCGTTACCTCGGCACGGTCGTGAAGACGACGAACTTCGGTGCGTTCGTCTCGCTGCTGCCCGGCAAGGACGGCCTGCTGCACATCAGCAAGCTGCGTGCCCTCGCCGGCGGCAAGCGCGTCGACAACGTCGAGGACGTCGTCTCGGTCGGCCAGAAGGTCCAGGTCGAGATCGCCGAGATCGACGACCGCGGCAAGCTGTCGCTGATCCCGGTGGTCGAGGAGTCCGAGGGCGCCTCGCAGACCGAGGACAACGGCTCCGACGCCGACGAAGACGGAGAGAAGTGACGGTTCCCTTCACCGCGGCCGAGCAGAAGCCGGGCACGACCCGCACCCTGCTGACCGAGAAGGACCCCGGCGGATCTGTGGTCTCACAGGTCCGCCGGACCGTTCTCCCCGGCGGTCTGCGCGTGGTCACCGAGACCATGCCCGGCGTCCGGTCCGCCACCGTCGGTGCGTGGATCGGCGTCGGGTCGCGCGACGAGACGCCCAAGCTGTCGGGGGCCTCGCACTTCCTCGAGCACGTGCTGTTCAAGGGCACGCCCTCGCGGTCGGCGATGGACATCTCGATCGCGCTGGACACGGTGGGTGGGGAGTTCAACGCGTTCACCGCGAAGGAGTACACCTGCTTCCACGCCCGGGTGCTCGACCAGGACCTGCCGCTGGCGATCGACGTGCTCGGCGACATGATCACCTCCTCGCTGGTGACGCCTGCGGACATCGAGGCCGAGCGTGAGGTGATCCTCGACGAGATCGCCATGCACGACGACGACCCCGACGACGTGGTGCACAACCTGTTCGCCGAGAAGGCGTGGAGCGGCACCCCGCTCGGGCGGCCCATCGCGGGCACCGTCGAGTCGATCGAGGCGCTGACCCGCGCCCAGGTGCTGCGCTACTACCGCACCCGGTACCGCCCCGAGAACATCGTGGTCGCCGCTGCCGGCAACGTCGACCACGCGAGCGTCGTACGCCAGGTGAAGAAGGCGTTCGGCCGGGCCGGTTTCCTGGACGACACCGAGGTGCGTCCGCTGCCGCCGCGTCGCGCCGACCGGGCCCGCCGTACGACGTCGGGGGAGATCTCGCTCGAGCGACCGTTCGAGCAGGTCAACCTGGTGCTCGGCGTGAACGGGCTGGTGCGCACCGACGACCGTCGTTACGCGCTCGGCGTGCTCAACGCGGTGCTGGGTGGTGGCACGTCCTCGAGGCTGTTCCAGGAGGTCCGCGAGCAGCGCGGGCTGGCCTACTCCGTCTACTCGTTCGCCTCGCACTACACCGACACCGGCATGTTCGGTGTCGGCGTCGGGTGTCTACCCGCGCGGGTGCCCGAGGTGCTCGACGTGGTGCGCAGCGAGATGCGCAACCTCGCCGACAACGGGATCGGCGACGAGGAGCTGGAGCGCGGCAAGGGCCAGCTGCGAGGTGGTCTCGTGCTGAGCATGGAGGACTCGGGGACCCGCATGTCGCGGATCGCCAAGGCCGAGCTGCTCTACGACGAGCTTCCCGGCATCGACGCGGTGATCGGCCGGATCAACGCCGTCACCACCGAGGACGTCCAGCTGCTGGCCAAGGAGCTGTTCGCGCAGCCCGAGACGCTCGCCACAGTCGGTCCGGCCTAGCTGGCGGTAGGTCGTGTCAACCGTTTGGCGGCGCAGGCGTGTATCCCCCGCCAGGGGTGCCGCCGGGGTCTAGGGGGCGCGATGCTGGGGTCGGTCTGGTTGGCAACGGTCGCGGGCGCGCTC
>JBMOMG010000173.1:0-13631 GCA_049323155.1 Actinomycetota bacterium
CGGCGACTGGGACACCACCGCCGCCCCCGCGAGCGCGAGCGCGAGGCCACCGGCCAGGAGCGGTCGGCCTCCGGTGCGCACCGCGAGTGCGTGGGTGAACAGGGTGGTCACCGTGACCGCTCCGGCGAGCGGCACGGCGCGCGGGAGGTCGACCGGGGTCCAGGGCAGCGACACGGCCACCACCGCGGCCAGGAGCAGGGTGAACCACAGTCCGACGAGGAGCCGGCGGCGCAGCGCGAGCTTCGGCGACCTCTTCTGCCGAGGTGGCCGCGGGGGCCGCGGCGGCACAGCGCGCCGGGCTTCCTCGACCGGCTTCTGCTGCTTCGCCGGGCGAGGCGTCCGACGCAGCTTGCGGGTCGGTTCGGCGCGGCGACGACCGGGCTTCTGCTCGGCACGGACCACGGTCAGACCCTCACGACGGACGACGGACAGCCAGGGCGTCCTGGCGCGGCGAGACTATCAACCGGGCGGGCACCGCTCAGAAGCGTCGGTTGGCCAGCGACGGGTTCTCGGCACGGACCTCCTCGAGGACCAAGGGATCCACGCGGGCGACGGTCACCACGTCGTCGTCCCCGGCCTCGACGACCTCGCCGCGCGGGCTGACCACCATCGAGTGGCCGGTGTAGCGCGGACCCGGTTGGCCGGCCGCGGCGACGTACACGGTGTTCTCCACCGCCCGCGCCTTCAGGAGAGTGCGCCAGTGGTCGACCTTGTGCGGGCCCGCCACCCAGGCGGCGGGTACGACGATCAGCTCGGCGCCGCGGTCGACCAGGGCTCGTGCGAGCTCGGGGAAGCGCAGGTCGTAGCAGGTCATCAGCCCGACGGTGAGGCCGCCGACCTCGACCACCACCGGCTCGATCTCCCCGGCGAGCAGCCGCTCGGACTCCTTGTAGCCGAAGGAGTCGTAGAGGTGGATCTTGCGGTACGACGCCCGCAGGCCCCTTGCGTCGACGACGGCCAGGGTGTTGTAGGGCCGGGCCGGGTCGCCGCTGCGCTCGAACATGCCGGCGACGAGGGTGACGTCGTGCGCGGCGGCCAGCTCGGCGAGCCGTTTCACGAACGGTCCGTCGAGGTCCTCGGCGTACTCCGACACGTCCGATCCGGGCTTGCCGAAGTCGCGCATCATCACCTCGGGGAACACCACGAGCCCCGGCTTCGGGTCGCGCGCGCAGATCTCCTCGACGATGCCGAGCGCCTCGCGGTTCTCCGCGGGGTCGAGCGACGAGGCGAGCTGGACGACGGCGACGGTCAGAGCGGTCACGCCCCCAGGGTGCCACCCGCGCCGGGCTGCGCAAGACTGCGGTCATGCCTTCCGCGCCCGCACACCCCGTCCGGATCGCGGCGGTGGTCCTCACCGGCGGCACCGGCGTGCGCCTGGGCGGCGCGGACAAGGCCTCCATCGAGATCGACGGCCGGACCCTGCTCGAGCACGCCCTCGTCGGGACGGCCGCCGTCGACGAGGTGGTCGTGGTCGGCCCCGAGGTGCCGACCAGCCGGCCGGTGACCTGGACCCGGGAGGACCCCGCAGGTGGGGGGCCGGCCGCAGGGCTGCTCGCCGGCCTCGACGCGCTGGCGGTGCGGCCGGACCTCGTGTGCGTGCTCGCGGTCGACATGCCCCGGTTCACCGCCGGGACGCTCGAGCGGCTGGTCGGCGTACTGGCCACTGCGCCGGACGCCGACGCGGCCTGCCTGAGCGACGCGGGCGGGCACAAGCAGTGGCTGGCGGGGGTCTACCGGTACGACGCGCTGGCCGGTGCCGCTCCGGTGAACCGGGAGGACCGGCACGGCCTGGCGATCCGCCGGCTGATGATGCCGCTGAACGTCGTACCGGTGCCCGCGGTCGCCGACGAGGCGCGCGACGTCGACACGTGGGAGGACCTGCGCGACCTCCGTGGCCAGGAGTGAGGGCTCCCCGGGCGCGTGGCGCACTCCTCAGCGGCGGATAGGAGATTCGCTTGCGAACTCCGGCGCTGCGTATAACCCTGGGACCGTGAACCTCCACGACTGGATCGACGAGCTCTGCGACATCCTCGAGCTGGAGGACGCAGAGATCGACGAGGGCCTCATCCTCGACCTCGCCCGCGACGCCGCGCACGAGGTCGAACGCCCTGCCGCGCCGATCACCACCTTCCTGGTCGGCTACGCGGCAGCCCTGCGCGGCGGCAGCGCCGCCGACGTCGAGGAGCTCGCCGGGCGTGCCCAGGCGCTGGCCCTCAAGTGGGGCGGCGACGACGTCAGCGCCGACGACTTCAACGCCGAGGACCTGATCGGCACCGAGTAGGCGCGGCGCCCTAGCCTGGGACCATGCGTGCCGTCATCGCTGCCCAGGCCGGAGGACCCGAGGTCCTCACCCTGACCGACCTGCCCGACCCCACGCCGGGACCGGGCGAGGTCGTCGTCGACGTGACGGCGACCTCGGTGAACCGCGCCGACACCCTGCAGCGGCAGGGCAACTACCCGCCGCCGCCCGGGGCCTCCGACGTGCTCGGCCTCGAGTGCTCGGGGCGGATCAGCGCCGTCGGACCGGACGTGTCCGGCTGGCAGGTCGGCGACGAGGCCTGTGCCCTGCTGGCCGGAGGCGGGTACGCCGAGAAGGTGCTCGTCCCGGCCGGCCAGGTGATGCCGGTGCCCGACGGGGTCGACCTGGTCACTGCCGGCGCGCTGCCCGAGGTGGCGTGCACCGTGTGGTCGAACGTGTTCATGATCGCCGGGCTGCAGGCGGGCGAGACGCTGCTGGTGCACGGCGGCGCCGGCGGCATCGGGACCATGGCGATCCAGCTGGCCAAGGCGCTCGGTGCGCGCGTGATCACCACCGCCGGCACCGAGGAGAAGCTCGAGCTGTGCCGCTCGCTGGGCGCCGACGTGGCGGTCAACTACCGAGAGCAGGACTTCGTCGAGGAGGTCAAGGCCGCCACCGACGGGCACGGTGCCGACGTCATCCTCGACAACATGGGCGCGAAGTACCTCGACCGCAACCTCTCCGCGCTGGCCGTCCAGGGCCGGCTGGTGATCATCGGCATGCAGGGCGGGGTCAAGGGCGAGCTGAACATCGGCAAGCTGCTCTCCAAGCGCGGCGCGGTGATCGCCACGTCGCTGCGCGCCCGACCGGTCGAGGAGAAGGCCGCGATCTGTGCCGGCGTGGTCGAGCACGTGTGGCCGCTGGTCGCCGACGGCTCGGTGCGCACGGTCGTGCACGCCACGCTGCCGCTGTCGGAGGCCGCGAAGGCGCATGCCCTGATGGAGTCCGGGGACCACGTCGGCAAGATCGTCCTGACTGCGTAAGGTGAAGGCATGAGCGAGGAGAACCACGGCAGCAAAGGCCCCGAGGAGGAGCCGCGCGTCGTCGTGATCGGTCCCGGCGGGATGGCCATGTCCGGCCCGCAGTCCGAGGGCGGCGACGACGAGGAGGACGAGGACGGCGAGCGCCACATCACCGACCTCGTCGAGCAGCCGGCCAAGGTGATGCGGATCGGCAGCATGATCCGTCAGCTCCTCGAGGAGGTGAAGGCCGCTCCGCTCGACGAGGCCAGCCGCGCCCGACTCAAGGAGATCCACCAGTCCTCGATCAAGGAGCTCGAGGCCGGCCTGGCGCCCGAGCTCGTCGAGGAGCTCGAGCGGCTCTCGCTGCCGTTCACCGACGCGACGCCGTCGGAGTCCGAGCTCCGGATCGCGCAGGCCCAGCTCGTCGGCTGGCTCGAGGGCCTCTTCCACGGGATCCAGACCGCGATCTATGCCCAGCAGGTCGCCGCGCGTGCCCAGCTGGAGCAGATGCGCCGCGCGCTTCCGCCCGGGATGGTGCCCGAGGAGGCGATCCAGGCGGCTCAACAGGCCGCACAGCAGGCGGCTGCCCAGCAGGCGGCCGAGGAGCGTCAGGGCCGCGGCGGCGGGATGTACCTCTGACCCCCGGCTAACGGGCGAGGTGGTCGATGTCGGCGGCCAGCCGCAGGTCCTTCGACGTGAGCCCGCCGGCCGAGTGGGTGGACAAGGTGAACGTCACCGTGGTCCAGCGGATGTCGATGTCGGGGTGATGGTCGAGGTCCTCGGCGACCTCGGCGACGCGCTGCACCAGCCGGATGCCGTCCATGAACGACGCGGCCGTCACCGAGCGCGTGATGCTGTCGCCGTCCTGACGCCACTGCGGGAGCTCCCGCTCGAGTGCGCGGTCGATCTCGTCCTGGCTGAGCAGGTCCACGGTCGTACCTCCTGGTGACCGGTCGGGAACTGCCCCGATCACATCACAGGTCGAAGATCGCCGCGAGCGTCTCCGCGACGCCGTCCTGCTCGTTGGTCGGGGCGACATGGTCGGCGAGCTCCCGGACGCTGGGGTGCGCGTTGCTCATGGCGTACGACGTGCCGGCCCACTCGAGCATCGCCAGGTCGTTGGGCATGTCGCCGAACGCCACCACCTCCGAGGCGTCGATGCCGAGGTCGGCGCACAGCAGCTCCAGGGTGCTCGCCTTGCTGACCTCGGGGGCGCTCATCTCGACCAGCGCGCCGACCGACGACCAGGTCGTGGTCAGCAGGTGGCCGACGTGGGACTCGACCTCGGCCCAGAACGGCTCCGGCTCCAGCTCGTCGTGGCGGGCGAGCAGCTTCACGACCGTCTCGTCGAGGATCTCCTCCGCGGGGCCGACGAGCATGTCCGCCGGCGGCTGCAGCCGCGGCATGAACCCGGGCTCCTTGGCGAAGCCCTCGATCCGCTCCATCGCGAACGTCGTGCCCGGGACGGCGTCGCGGAGGACCTTCGCGGCCTCCAGCGCGGTGTCCACGCGGATCGGCCGGGCCATCCGCACCGCGCGGGCGTGCACGTCGTACAGGATCCCGCCGTTGGAGACGACCGCCAGCCCGTGCCCGCCGACGTGCTCCCACAGGTCGTCCATCCAGCGCACGGGCCGGCCGGTCACGAACACGACGGTGACGCCGAGCTCCTCGACCGCGGTGAGCACCTCGCGGGTGCGCGCGGTCACGGTGCCGTCGGTGTGGAGGAGGGTGCCGTCGAGGTCGGTGGCGACCAGGCGGGGAAGTCGGCCGCTCATGTCAGAACCAGCGGTCGAGCTCGACGGCGCAGCCGTCCTCGTACACCGGCGCCGTCACGTCGTCGGCGGCCTCCTTGACCTCGTCGGGCGCCTGACCCATCGCCACACCGCGGCCGGCCCACTCGAGCATCTCGATGTCGTTGCGGCCGTCGCCGATCGCGAGCACGTCCTCGCGGTCGACGCCGAGCCGGCGTGCGACGTCGGCGAGCGCGCTGGCCTTGGAGACACCCTCGGGGGCGAGGTCGAGCCAGGCGGTCCAGCCGATGAAGTAGTTGGTGCCTTGCAGGCCGAGCTTGTCGGCGAGCTGGACGAAGTCCTCCGAGGTCGCGTCAGGGTCGCGGATGATCACACGGCTGACCTCGCTGGCGATCATCTCCTCGATCGGGGTCAGGATCATCTCCCCGTCGAGCTCACCCTCGGGGAAGTGCCGGTTCACCCGGTAGCCGACTCCGTGCTCCTCGACCGCGACGGCGGCGTCCGGCACGTGCTCGAGCACGGCGGTGACCGCCTCGCGCGCGTCGAAGGTGATCTCGTGCACCACCCGCAGTGGCGGGAAGGAGAACGTGACCGCGCCGTTGGACGCGACCCCGAGCACGTCGGTGCCCTTCTCGCGCGGCATGTCGAGGTGGGTCAGCACCTGGCTCATGCTCAGCGGCGCCCGCCCGCTGGCCAGCACGATGTGCGCCCCGGCGTTGTAGGCGCGGTCGATCGCCGCTCGCACGGCCGGGGTGACCGTGTCGTCGCTGAACCCGTTCTCCGGGTGGGGGATGAGGATCGTCCCGTCGATGTCGAGGGCGACCAGCTTGGGTCGGTAGGTCACTTCGCGACGGGCTCCAGCACTTCGCGGCCCTGGAGGTAGGGCTGCAGGGCCTTCGGGACGCGCACCGACCCGTCGGCCTGCTGGTGCGTCTCGAGGATCGCCACGATCGTGCGCGGGATCGCCACGAGCGTGCCGTTGAGGGTGGCCACCGGCTTCACGCCGTCCTCGAACCGGGCGCGCACGTCGAGCCGCCTCGCCTGGAAGTCGGTGCAGTTCGAGGTGGACGTGAGCTCCCGGTACCTGCCCTGGGTGGGGATCCACGCCTCGCAGTCGAACTTGCGCTGTGCCGAGAGGCCGAGGTCACCGGCCGCGGTGTCGATGACCCGGTAGGCCAGCTCGAGCTTCTCGAGCCACTCCTTCTCCCAGCCCAGCAGGCGCCGGTGCTCGTCGTACGACTCCTCGATCGTGGTGTAGGAGAACATCTCCACCTTGTCGAACCAGTGCACCCGGATGATCCCGCGGGTGTCCTTGCCGTAGGAGCCTGCCTCCTTCCGGTAGCACGGGCTGAACGCGGCGTAACGCAGCGGCAGCTGCGAGCTGTCGAGGATCTCGTCGGAGTGGTACGCCGCCAGCGGCACCTCCGAGGTCCCGACGAGGTACATGTCCTCGCCCTCGATCCGGTACACGTCGTCGCCGGCCTGGCCGAGGAAGCCGGTGCCCTCCATCGCGCGCGGCTTGACCAGCGCGGGCGGCACCATCGTGGTGAACCCGGCCTCACGGGCCTGGTCCATCGCCATGTTGACCAGCGCGAACTCCAGGTCGGCGCCGACGCCGGTGAGGTAGTAGAAGCGGGCGCCGGAGACCTTCGCACCGCGCTCGACGTCGATCGCGCCCAGGATCCGGCCCAGCTCGACGTGGTCCTTGGGCTCGAAGCCCTCAGCGGCGAAGTCGCGTGGGGTGCCGACGTGCTCGAGCACGACGAAGTCGTCCTCCCCGCCCGACGGGGCCTCGACCGCGGCGACGTTGGGGATCGACAGCAGCAGCCCGCGGAAGGCGCGCTCGGCCTCGTCCTGCGCCGCCTCGGCCTCCTTCACCGCCGCGGACAGGGTCTTGGTGCGCGCGAGGAGCTCGGCCTTCTCGTCGCCTGTCGCCTGCGGGATCTGCTTTCCGAGGCTCTTCTGCTCGGCGCGCAGCCGCTCGAAGTCCGCGATCGCGGAGCGACGTCGCTCGTCGGCCGCCAGCGCCTGGTCGACCACGTCGGGAGACAGGCCACGCTTGACCTGCCCTTCACGGACACGGTCGGGGTCGTCACGGAGCAGTCGAGGATCGATCACCGTACGAGGATATCTGGCTGGTGCACACGAGTTTCCTCCGTCGGCGGATCACGGGACCACCGACCCTGCCGCGGCCGCGTGCACGGTGCCACGCTCACCTCATGGGGAAGCGACTGATCGGTCCCGTCGACACCATCTGGCTCAACATGGACAGAGCCAACAACCTGATGGTGATCGACAGCCTGATGTTCCTCGAGGGACCGGTCGACTGGGGCCGGCTCGTCGAGACCGCCCGGGTGCGGATGATCGAGCGCTACCCGGTCTTCATGCAGCGTCCGGTGATGTCACGCACCCACGTCGGACCTCCGCACTGGGAGGACTACGACTTCGACCTCGAGCAGCACCTCGTGCGCGCCCGTCTGGAGACCGGTGACGACGCCGACCTCCAGCGCTACGTCTCCGAGCACAACTCCCAGCCGCTGGACCGAAGCCGGGCGCTGTGGGAGATGCACCTGGTCGACGGGTACGACGGTGGCGCGGTGGTGTTCTGCCGCCTGCACCACGCGCTCGCCGACGGGATCGCGCTGGCCCGCGTGCTGCTGTCGCTGACCGACTCCTCCCCCGACGGCGAGCCGTTGCCCGACCCGGCCGCGGAGGCGACGGACAGCAACGAGCCGGAGATGGGCATCGTCGAGGGGGCGCTGCGGGTCCTGGACGCCGCCGGCTCCGCCGCGGGCGCGCTGGCCAGCGCGGGGACGCAGCTGCTGCGGAACGCCCCGCGCCTGCTGGAGCCGCACGTCGTGGGCGATGCCTTCACGCAGACCGAGCGGACCGCCGCGATCGCCGACAAGCTGCTGCTCGGCCCCCGCCCCAGGCTGCCGTTCAGCGGCACCCCGGGCACCACCAAGCGCGTGGTCTGGTGCGACCCGATCGCCTTCCCCGACGTCAAGCGGGTCTGCACGGCGACCGGCGCGACTCTCAACGACATCATGATCGCCGCCGTGGCCGGGGCGCTGCGGACCTACACCCTCGAGCACGGCGGGACGCCCGAGGACACCGCCACCATGGTCCCGGTCAACGTGCGGCCGCTCGACCGACCGCTGCCCAAGCAGCTCGGCAACCGGTTCGCCCTGGTCCTGCTCTCCCTGCCGATCGGCTCGCCGAGCCCGCTGGGGCGGATCGCGGAGGCCAAGCACCGGATGGACGTCATCAAGCACTCCCCCGAGGTCTTCCTCACCTTCGGCCTGATCAAGGCGATCGGCCGCAGCGGGCCGGAGCTCGAGCGGTTCTTCGTCGACTTCTTCGCCGGCAAGGCGATCGGGGTGACCACCAACGTGCCCGGACCGCGCGAGCCGAGGTACCTCGCCGGCTCGCGGATCACCCGGATCCTCAGCTGGCCTCCGGAGTCCGGCGACCAGACCCTCGGCGTCTCGATCTTCAGCTACGCCGGCGAGGTGCACGTCGGGTTCCGTGCCGACGCGGACAACGTGCCCGACCCCGAGCGGCTGGTGGAGGCGTTCGAGGCCGAGGTCACCACGCTGATGGGCTTCGCACACGCCGGGTGAGGGTACGACGGGGCGGACGGCCGCCGGTCGTCATACTTGACCGCGACAACTTCCCCCCGACCCGTCCACCCGAAGCTGGAGCACCGTGCCCGTCCGCACCCCCACCACGCCACGCCTGCTCGCCTGGGCCGCCGTCCCCCTCGCGCTGCTGGTGACCCTCGCGGTGATGGTGAAGGTCCGCTGGCAGCCGCTGCTCGACCTCGACCGCACGGTCGGCCAGGACCCGCAGGCGTGGACCGCCCAGCACCCGCTCGCCTTCGACGTCCTGCACGCGATCGAGCTCGCCTTCGAGACGATCCCACTGACGGTGGCGACCGTCCTGCTCGTGGCCGTTCTCCTGTTGCGCCGGCAGCTGCGGGCCGCGGTGTGGACGGCCGGCGTGATGCTCGCTGCCTCGCTCACCACCTACTTCCTCAAGCGCTTCTTCCAGCGGGACCGCCCGGTGTGGGAGGACCCGATCCACGCGCTGGACAGCTACGCGTTCCCGTCGGGGCACTCCTCGGGGATCGCCTCGGCGATGGGCGTGGCGATCGTGCTCACGCTGGTGTTCGTGCGCCGTCGTCCGCTGCGCCGGGCGCTGGTCGGCTTCTGGCTCTTCCTGGTTCTGCTCGTGGGCGTGGACCGGATCTTCCTCGGCGTGCACAGCATCTCCGACGTGCTCGCCGGGTTCTCGGTCGGCGCGTTCTGGGTGCTGGTCGGGCTGGCCGTCTACCACCCCGCCCCGCGGCGCAAGGTGGTCGAGCCGCTGACCAGCGTGGTCCCGCAGACGAAGCGGCTGGCCGTCGTACTCAACCCGATCAAGGTCGACGACGTCGCCGCGTTCCAGGCGATGGTGCAGGACCAGGCGCGGGAGTCCGGCTGGTCGGCCCCGAGCTGGCACCTGACCACGATCGAAGACCCCGGGCGGTCGATGGCCCACGCCGCGGCCGTCGACGGCGCCGAGCTGGTGCTGGTCTGCGGCGGCGACGGCACCGTCCGCACCGTCTGCGCCGAGCTGGCCGGCACCGGCATCCCGGTCGGCGTGGTCCCCGCCGGCACCGGCAACCTGCTGGCCCGCAACCTCGGCCTCCCGCTGTACCTCGAGGCGGCGGTGGACACCGCGCTCAACGGCCAGGACCGCGCGATCGACCTGGTCGCGGTCTCCGGCGACGGGATCGGCCCGGACGAGCACTACATGGTGATGGGCGGGATGGGGTTCGACGCGGCGATCATGGAGGGCGCCGACGACGCGATCAAGGCCCGGATCGGCTGGCTCGCCTACTTCGTGTCCGGCCTGCGACAGCTGCGTTCCCCGTCGTTCAAGGTGGAGATCTCCGTCGACGACGGCCCGTTCACCAAGCACCGTGCGCTGACCGTCGTGGTCGGCAACGTCGGCTACCTGACCGCGGGCATCCCGCTGCTCCCCGACGCGGCGATCGACGACGGCGTGCTCGACGTGGTGATCGTGTCGCCGCGCCGGTTCGTCAGCTGGCTGCCGCTGGTGTGGCGGGTGATGAGCAAGGGCAAGCGGGTCGACGAGCAGCTGAACCGGATGACCGGCCGCTCGGTGGTGGTCCGCACCGCCCACGACACCGCCCGGCAGCTCGACGGCGACCCAATCGGCCCGGGCAAGGAGATTCGCGCCGAGTGCATCCACGGCCGGCTGCTGGTGCGCGTCCCCCGCTGACCCCCCCGCCAGCTGTAACGCGGGGTTATGGACGCTCCACACGCGGCAGAAAGCGTGTGATGCGTCCACAGCACGTGGGGAGTACGACGGTCAGCGCGGCGTGAGCTCGAAGACCGGGATCACCCGGCTGGTGCGCCGGGCGTACGCCGCGTAGTTCGGCCAGGTCCGTAGCATCACCTGCCACAGGTCGTTCCGCTCCGGCCCGCCGACCTCGCGCGCCACGACCTCGACGTCACGGCCACGGTGGTGCACCAGCGCCTCGGGGTGCGCCCGCAGGTTGTGCACCCACGCCGGCAGGGTCGGCGCACCCCAGTTCGAGCCGGCGACCAGGAACGCACCCTCGTGCGGCACACACAGCAGCGGCGTGGTGCGCGCGATGCCGGTCCGGCGACCGGGCACGGTGAGCATCAGGTGCGGCAGCCCAGCCAGGTCGAGCAGCCCGAACCGGCCGCCGGTCACGCGGTGCACCGCCTTGTCCACGGCGACGATCTGGCGCAGGTACCGCGGCAGCCAGCTGATCCGGCCGATCCGGATCGCCACGGGCCTGAGCGGGTTCATGGCTCGCGATGCTAGGGCAGATGAGTTCCGGTCCGGCCGGGAGTCCATAGAGCACACCGCCGTACGAAGGAGAGGCTCATGCAGAAGATCGTCGCCAACCTGTGGTTCGACACCGAGGCCGAGGAGGCCGCGCGGTTCTACACCTCCCTGTTCGACGACTCGCGGATCCTGGCCGTGGTCCCCTACCCCGAGGGCGGGCCGGGTGAGCCGGGCTCGACGATGGTGGTCCGCTTCGAGCTGCTCGGGCAGGAGTACGTCGCGATCAACGGCGGACCGCAGTTCCCGTTCACCGAAGCGGTGTCGTTCGAAGTCCGCTGTGACGACCAGGCTGAGGTGGATCGGCTCTGGGAGGCCCTGACCGCCGACGGCGGCACGGAGGTCCAGTGCGGCTGGCTCAAGGACAGGTACGGCCTGTCCTGGCAGATCGTGCCGAGCCGGTGGCTCGAGCTGGTCACCGGTGACGACCCGGCGAAGGTGCAGGCTGCCACGAAGGCGATGCTCGGCATGAAGAAGCTCGACATCGCCGAGCTCGAGCGGGCCTACGCCGACGGTTGAGCGTCCGGCTGCCGGGGCCGGCTCAGGCGTTCCTGGCGAACTTGATCGCCTCCTGCTCCTCGGGGGAGAGCTGCTGCTCGCACGACCAGGAGGCGATGCTCTTGGCGTAGGTGCGAGCCTCGCTGCGGCCGTGGATCGAGGTGAGCACGACCCCGTCTCCCCCGTCGTCGAGCAGGGCCAGCGACCACGACAGGTGGCCGCCCATGTCGCCGAACGCGTCGTACCGCACCACCGCGAGGTGCCGCAACGCCTGCGACGCCTCGACACGCAGCGCCTGCACCTCGGCACGGAGCCCGGCGACGTCGGTGGGCAGGTCGTCGGCCGTGGCAGGGGTACGGCGGCCACGCGGCTGCGACCGACGCAGGGCGAGCCCGCCGAGCACCAGCGCGACGAGCGCGACCAGCAGGGCGGCGAGGGGGAGGGCGGTGTCGTTCATCGCGCCCGAGGGTAGCCGCGCGCTCAGCCGCCGTTGCGCAGGCGCGCGAGCCAGGCCGCAGCGTCGGCGAACTCCGCGTCGGAGGTGCCCGGCCGCACCGACGGGGCGATCCCGTCGTGCCGCTCGTAGGAGCCGAGGAACCGGACGTCGGCGCACACCCGGCGAAGGCCCATCAGCGCCTCCCCGACGCGCGCGTCGTCGACGTGTCCCTCGCAGTCGATGGAGAAGCAGTAGTTGCCGAGCGCGGCACCGGTCGGCCGGGACTCGATCCGGGTCATGTTCACGCCGCGCATGGTCAGCTGCTCGAGGATCTCCAGCAGCGCACCGGGGTGGTCCTCGCGCATGAATGCGACCAGGGAGGTCTTGTCACGGCCGGTCCTGGGTGCCGGCACCCCGGGCCGGGAGACGAGCACGAAGCGCGTGATCGCGTCTGGGTTGTCGCCGATCTGCTCGGCCAGCACCGCGAGCCGGTAGTGCTCGGCGGCCAGCGGCGCGGAGATCGCTGCGTCCCAGTGCGACGCCGGGTCGGCGACCGCGGCAGCCGCGGCAGCCGTGGACGAGGCGTGCACGACCTCGGCGTGCGGCAGGTGCAGCGCCATCCAGCGGCGGGTCTGCGCCGCGGCATGCGGATGGGTGGCCACGACCTTGAGGTCCTCGCGCGTCGTACCCGGCCGGGCCAGCAGCGAGAACGCGATCGGCACCGTCATCTCGCGGGTGATCATCAGCGGCTCGCCGGTGGCCAGCTCGTCGAGGGTCACCGGCACCGACCCCTCGACGGAGTTCTCGATCGGCACCACCGCGCCGTCGGCCTCGCCGCTGCGCACCGCGGCGAGCGCCAGGGTCACCGTCGCGCAGGGCTGGAGCTCCGCGTGCGCCGCGGCAGGCACCGAGCGCAACGCCTGCTCGGTGAACGTCCCCTCGGGGCCGAGGTAGGCATAGCGGGCGGGGGGCACACCGGGCGGGGTCACCCGTCAACTCTAGGCGAGATAGCGTGACGCCCCATGGACCTGGCCGTCGTAGCCCTCACGTTCGGTGCGATCTTCATCGTGGAGCTGCCCGACAAGACCTTCATCGCGGCGCTGGTGCTCTCCACGCGCTACCGGCCGCTGCTGGTGTGGATCGGGGTGGGCCTCGCGTTCTTCCTGCAGGTGCTGATCGCGGTCACCGCAGGGCAGCTGGCCACGCTGCTGCCCGAGACGCTGATCCGCAGCGTCGCCGTCGCGATCTTCCTCGCCGGCGCCGTGCTGCTGTTCAAGTCCGCGCCCGGCGCCGACGCCGAGGAGGCCGAGACCGAGGAGGAGTACGCCGCCAAGGCCACCGAGACCCGGACCGGCCTGAAGGCGGTCGGCGCCTCGTTCCTGGTGCTGTTCGCCGCGGAGTGGGGCGACCTGTCGCAGCTGCTGACGATCAGCCTGGTGGCGAAGTACGAGGACCCGCTCAGCGTCTTCGCCGGCGCCTGGGCAGCCCTGCTCGCCGTCTCCGGGCTCGCGGTCCTGGTCGGCCGGGTGCTGTTGCGCTACCTGAAGCTGTCGATGCTGCACTACATCGGTGCCGCGGTCTGCCTGGTGCTCGCCGGACTGACCCTCTACGAGCTGCTCCGCTGACGCCCGCCCAGGCCGCGCGCCCCGGGAGCCCGCGGGCGTTACGCTTCGCCCCATGAGAAGCCCTATGTCCAGCCCGCCTGTCTCAGGCGGCGGTGGGTTGGTTGGCCAGGACGCGTTGGAGGGCGCGGTGCTGGGCGGGGTCATAGCTGACGCCGTCTTGCCAGCAGTGCCAGATGA
>JBMOMG010000174.1:0-13249 GCA_049323155.1 Actinomycetota bacterium
CACAACCCACCTCCGGAGGGCAGTCAGGAGGACCGGCGCGCCAACGCCTGATCCTCGGAAGGAATCGGATGGATCCCTTCTGACACCTCCGGAGGTGTTTGTGAAGGTCTACGACCTATATCAGCCGACGCCGTGACCCGGGGGAACGGATCAGCGGGTGCCGCCGAGGGCGCGCAGCAGCTGGCGCGGCGCCCGGCGGTTCATGTGCTCCCAGGACGGCCGGGCGCCGTACTCCACGGTCACCGCGGCGCCGTCGAAGTGGTGGTTGAACCACTGCGTGAACGTGCCGTGGCAGGTGCCGCCGCACGGGAACTCCTTGCGCGGCAGCCGCAGGTGCTCGGCGAGCCGGCGCACGAACCGGGGCCGCTTGGCCCGCCAGGTGTCCACGCCGTGCAGCGGCTGGTGGAAGGACACCACGAACCGCGGGTCCACCCGCCGGAGGAACCGCATCAGGGCCCGGGTCTCCGGCTCGGAGGCCGGCCCTGACCCGGACTCGGTCTGGCCGTCCTGCGGCACCCAGGCCCGGGGGAAGTTGCGGTTCAGGTCGACCCCGTTGCCGTTCTTGCGCTGACGGCCGCGCAGACCGTCGGGGTTGGCCGCGGGCACCACCCACAGGTCGATGCCGCGCACCGGACGGCCGTCGCGCAGCTGGTCCAGGATCATCCGGGGGTGTGCCTCGTCGCCGTGCAGGGAGGCCAGCGCCACCACCTTCACCCTCGACCGCGGCTCGCCGAGGCGCCAGGCGCGGATCGGCCTGCCCTTCACTGACCGGCCGATCACCCGCTGCTCGACCACCGCGGGACGGCGCGGCGCGGAGGTGGCAGCGGCCACCGTCGTCGTGGCGTCCGCCGCCGACGTCTGCTGGGGAAGGGCATCGGCGCCGGCCGTGACCGCGGCGAACGCGGCGACGGCCCCAACGGCCGCCCTCCCGGTCACGGGATCGAACCGAGCAGGAACAGCACGGTGAAGACCACCGCACCGACCAGCAGGCCGACGTGCGCGAGCACCGAGAGGCCCGGCCCCTCGCCCCACGTGTCGGCGCGGGGGGCGGAGGAGTGCCGCCCCTTGGCGGGCATCCAGCGCGCCAGGATCATCAGGCCGGCGACGACCGTGACCCACCAGAACAGCAGGCCGACCGCACCGAGCCAGCCGGTGCCGGTGACCAGGAACGCCACCCAGGCCACCAGCGCAAGCCCCCCTGCGACCGTGTGGGTGTTGAGCACGTTGGTGGGGATCGACAGCCGGCCCGCGGCCTCGCTGTCGTTGGCCAGGCGCACCCTCGTCAGGACGACCACGACGGCCGCGAGGACGGTCAGCACCACGGTGGCGAGAAACGGCGTCACACTCGAAGCATGCCCGATTGGTGAACGCGATGTGACCAGTGGGGTGAATCCGGACGTCGGCGTGGCGTCAGCCCGATCTGCGCACCCAGCACTCGGCGAGGTGGTCGTCGACCATCCCGGTGGCCTGCATCAGGGCATGGCTGGTGGTGGGTCCGACGAACCTGAACCCCCTGCGCTTGAGCTCCTTGGCCATCGCCCGCGACTCCGGTGTGGTCGCGGGAACGTCGTCGAGGGTGCGCGGTGCCGGCCGTGGCGCGGCCGGCGCGAACGACCACAGCAGGTCGGTGAGCGCCACGTCGAGGTCGAGCACGGCCCGCGCGTTGGCGATCGTGGCCTCGATCTTGGCACGGTTGCGGACGATGCCGGCGTCGTCGAGCAGCCGGTGCACGTCGCCCTCGTCGTACGCCGCCACCTGCTCGGGGTCGAAGCCCGCGAACGCGGCACGGAACCGCTCACGCTTGCGGAGGATCGTGATCCACGAGAGACCGGACTGGAACGCCTCGAGGCTCATCCGCTCGAACAGCGCCCGGTCGCCGCGGACCTCACGCCCCCACTCCTCGTCGTGGTAGGCGAGGTACTCGGGCGCCGATCCGGCCCAGGCGCACCGCAGCCGTCCGTCGGCCCCGGCCAGCAGCCCTGCGGGGGCTTCGGGTGTCGGGTCAGCCACGACGGCCTCCGGCCAGCCACTCGGCGCGGGCGGCCATCCGGCGCAGGGCGAGACCGACGCCACGACGCGCCGCCCAGCCACCGAGCCGCCACAGCAGCGCACCGACCGGCCCGCCCGGGATGTCCAGCCGCTCCCACCACACGAACCTGCAGGCGTCAGCGCCGTCGGCGTGCACCGCGAACTCCGCATCGCCCCGCACCACCGCGCCGGTGTGCAGCACCTCGCAGCGGGCGCTTCCGTCGGGCTGCTCCTCCCAGGCGGTGATCGTCATCGGGTCCCAGAAGCCGACCGGGCCGAGCCCGGTCCAGGCCCGGATCTTGCCACCGACGGTGTGGCGCAGCCGCGGGTCGCCGACCACCTCGACGCGGGTGAGCGGGATCCACTCGCCCTGCCGCGGCCAGTCGGTCACGTAGCTCCACACCACGCGGGCCGGTGCGGCCACGGTCACCTCGCAGCGGACCAGGGCGCGCATCAGCGCGCCTCCTCGGGCGGCTCGGCGGTCTCGCCCGTGGGGGCGGGGGCACCGGGCGCCGCATCGGCGGCACCCGGCGCAGTGGTCCCCCCGGCGGCGTCGAGCTCGGCGGCCAGCCGTGCCAGCAGGGCGTCGACCTCCGACATGCGGTAGCCACGGAGGGCTGTGGTGAAGCGCACCCGGCGCAGGTCGTCACCCGACAGCGGCTCCTCGCCCTGCACGCGCGAGTCCGGGCGGTCGTCGTACACCTCCGCCATGGTGCCGCCCCTGCCCGCGGCGACGACCGCGACCGCCCCCATCAGCAGCACGATCAGGACTGCGAAGAACCAGGTCATGGCTACTCAGCGTCCCACTCGACGGCCACCTGGAACTCCTCGTCCTCCGGCGCGCCACGACGGTGCCGGGCGCGCGCCTCCTCGACGATCCGGACGGCCTCGTCGACGTCGTCGGTGACGTGGAACATGGCCAGGTCCGGCTCGGAGATCTTGCCGTGGCCGAGGACGGTGCCGCGGATCCAGTCGACCAGTCCGGACCAGTACTCGGTGCCGATCAGCACGATCGGGAACGACGTGACCTTCCGGGTCTGCACCAGGGTGAGCGCCTCGAACAGCTCGTCGAAGGTGCCGAAGCCGCCGGGCAGGACGATGAAGCCCTGGGCGTACTTGACGAACATCGTCTTGCGCGCGAAGAAGTAGCGGAAGTTGACCCCGATGTCGACGTACGGGTTCAGGCCCGCCTCGAAGGGCAGCTCGATGCCGAGTCCGACCGAGACCCCGCCGCTCTCGCAGGCGCCCTTGTTGGCGGCCTCCATGATCCCGGGGCCGCCGCCGGTGATCACCGCGAAGCCCGCGTCGGTGAGGGCACGACCGAGCTGCTCGGCCAGGTCGTACATCGGGTCGCCGGGGGCGCTGCGGGCCGAGCCGAACACCGAGATCGCCGGACCGAGCTCGGCCAGGGAGCCGAAGCCCTCGATGAACTCCGCCTGGATCCGCAGCACCCGCCACGGGTCGGTGTGCACCCAGTCGCTCGGGCCGCGGGAGTCGAGCAGGTGCTGGTCGGTGGTGCCGCTGTCGTAGCCGCGGCGCCGCATGGTGGTGCGACCGCGCTGCTTGGCCGGCCCGGGGATCTCCTCGGTCATGCGGCGAGGTTATCCGGGGTCACGAGGACGCCGGCGCAGGCGCGAGCCAGGCGCGCATCTGCTGCTCGACCTGGACCAGCTGCTCGATGGGCACCGACTCCTCCTGCTTGTGGGCCAGGTGCGGGTCGCCGGGGCCGAAGTTGACGGCCGGGATGCCCAGGGCGCTGAACCGCGCGACGTCGGTCCAGCCGAACTTCGGGTTGACCACGCCCCCGACGGCCTCGACGAAGGCGGCGGCCGCGGGCACCGAGAGCCCGGGCATCGCCGCAGGTGCGGAGTCGCTGAGCTCGACCTCGAACCCCTCGAAGACCTCCCGCAGGTGCGCCTCGGCCTCCGCCTCCGAGCGGTCGGGCGCGAACCGGTAGTTGACCGACACCGTGCAGCGGTCGGGGACGACATTGCCGGCGACGCCGCCGTTGATGAACACCGCGTTGAGGCCCTCGTGGTACTGCAGTCCGTCGATAACCGGGCGTCGCGGCTCGTAGGCCCGGAGCCGGTCGAGCACGTCGCCGGCGGCGTGGATGGCGTTGGCGCCGCGCCAGGACCTGGCCGAGTGGGCACGCTCCCCGTGGGTCACCACGTCGACGCGCATCGTGCCCTGGCACCCTGCCTCGACGACGGCGTCGGAGGGCTCCATGAGGATCGCGAAGTCGGCGCGGAGCAGCTCGGGGTGGCTGTCACCGAGCAGCTTGAGCCCGTTGCGCTCCGCCTCGACCTCCTCACACTCGTAGAAGAGGAAGGTGATGTCGCGGTTGGTGGCCGGCATCGTCGCGGCGATCCGTAGGGCCACCGCGACCCCGCCCTTCATGTCGCAGGTGCCGAGCCCGTGCAGGTGCCCGCCCTCGCGACGGGCCGGCAGGTTGTCGTTGAGCGGCACGGTGTCGAGGTGGCCGGCGATGACCACCCGCTCGGCGTGCCCCTGGTCGGTGCGCGCCACGACGGTGTTGCCGAACCGGCTGACCTCCAGGTGTGGCAGGGCGCGCAGCTGCGCCTCCACCGCGTCGGCGATCGCCTCCTCGTTGCCGCTGACCGACTCGATGTCGACGAGCTGCTCGGTGAGGGTGACCACGTCGTTGCCGAGATCCAGGAGGTTCATGGCCGCCATCCTGTCAGCGCTCGAAGACGCAGAACTCGTTGCCCTCGGGGTCGGCCATCACCGTCCAGGAGATCGCACCGGCGGCGGACGGGTCCTCGTCAGGGGACCGCAGCACGGTCGCGCCGCGGTCCAGCAGCTCCTCGACGGTGCCGTAGACGTCCCAGTGGATGCGGTTCTTGACCGACTTCGGCTCGGGCACCGGGACGAAGTCCATCGTCGTGATCGGCATGCCGGGCACGTCGGTCAGCCACCACCAGCCCTTCTCCTCGGAGCCGTCGCGCCGGCCGCCGAGCACCTCGCCCCACCAGCGGGCCTGCGCCTCGGGGTCGGCCGAGTCGACCACCAGCCCGTGGATGCGGTACGACGGCAGCTGGTCGGCCGGCTTCGGGAAGGAGCAGAACTCCCCGCCCTCGGGGTCGGCCATCACCGTCCACCGGAACCCGGACTCCTCTGCGGGAAGCACGACGCGCGCGCCGAGCGCTTCCAGATCGGCGGTCGCGGCGGCGTAGACGTCGAGGTGCACGCGATGCTTCACGGTCTTGGCCTCGGGCACCTCGCAGAGCGCGATGCCGTGGCCCTCGGTCGGCCCCACGAGATCGCCCGGGCCGCCGTCGGGCCGGACCTCCAGGCCGGCCGCCGCCGCCCAGAACCGACCGAGCCGGTCACCGCCCGTGGTGTCCATGCACAGCTCTTTCCAGCGTGCGACCCCGTGTGTGCCCGCTGCCATCGGTGTCTCCTCCCGCATGCCGGGACGGCTCGATCCGGCCCCTCGTGGCTTGTGACGTTTCGATAGCGTGGCACACGTGACCGACAGCAACCAGCAGCAGACAGCCACGAGCGCATGGGGTTTCGGCCTCGCCACCTTCGCCGGACTCGACGGTGAGGGTGGGGTGCTCGACACCTGGTACCCCGCTCCCGAGCTGGGCGAGGCCGCCGAGCACGTCGAGCCCCCTGAGGACCTGACCGCGCTCGAGGGTGTCGACGAGGTGCGCGGGGTGCGCCGCACCGTCGTCCGCACCGTCGTCCCCGACCTGTCGGCCGCCCCGGCGGACGTGCACGACGCGTGGCTTCGGCTGCACCTGCTCAGCTGGCGGCTGGTCGCCCCGCGCACGATCTCGATGGACGGCATCTTCGGGTTGCTGACCAACGTCGTGTGGACCAGCGAGGGCCCCTGCGCGGTCGAGGGCTTCGAGCAGACCCGGCTGCGGATGCGGGCGGCCGGGCGCAGCGTCGCGGTGTACGGCGTGGACAAGTTCCCGCGGATGACCGACTACGTCCTGCCGTCCGGCGTGCGGATCGCCGACGCCGACCGGGTCCGCCTCGGCGCGCACCTGGCCAACGGCACCACCGTGATGCACGAGGGCTTCGTCAACTTCAACGCCGGCACGCTCGGCGCCTCCATGGTGGAGGGCCGGATCAGCGCCGGCGTGGTGGTCGGCGACGGCTCCGACGTCGGTGGCGGTGCGTCGATCATGGGCACACTGTCCGGCGGCGGCAAGGAGGTCATCTCCGTCGGCGAGCGCTGTCTGGTGGGCGCCAACGCCGGCATCGGCATCTCCCTGGGCGACGACTGCGTGGTCGAGGCCGGCTGCTACGTCACCGCCGGCACCAAGGTCACCGTGCGCGACATGGACAACAAGCCCAAGCTGATCAAGGCCGCCGAGCTCTCCGGGGTCGACAACATCCTCTTCCGCCGCAACTCGGTCACCGGGGCGATCGAGGCCGTGCCGTGGCAGGGGGAGGGCATCGAGCTGAACGCGGCTCTGCATGCCAACGACTGACCTGAACCACCTGACCACCCCACCACGACGAGGACGGCGCCGCACCGAGGCGGGCAGGGCCGGCCGGGCCCTGCTCGTCGTGCTGTCGGTGCTCGCCGTCGTGGCCGCCGCCGGTGTGCTCGTGCTCCGCGGGGTCGGCCCGTTCCCCGACCCGGAGGGCTGCACCGTCGAGGTCGGCGACGTCACGGCCGAGCTGAGCATCGAGCAGGCGGAGAACGCCGCGATCATCGCCGCGGTCGGCGTGCGCCGGGGCCTGCCCGCTCGTGCGGTCTCGATCGCGCTGGCGACGGCCTACCAGGAGAGCAAGATCGAGAACCTCGACCACGGCGACCGGGACTCGCTCGGGCTCTTCCAGCAGCGGCCGTCGATGGGCTGGGGCACCGAGAAGCAGGTGCAGGACCCCTACTTCGCCACCAACGCGTTCTACGACGCCCTGGAGAAGATCGAGGGCTACGAGGAGATGCGGATCACCGAGGCCGCACAGGCAGTGCAGCGCTCGGGCTTCCCGGAGGCCTACGAGGACCACGCCGCCGACGCCCGCGCACTCGCCTCGGCGTTGACCGGCTACTCCCCCGGTGGCCGGTTCAGCTGCGTCGTGCGCACGCCCAGCGGCCTCGAGGAGGAGCGGCCGGGCCGCAGCGGGCTGACCCCCCGAGCCGCGGCGGTGCGCAAGGACCTGGAGAAGGCGTTCGGCGACCTCTCCCTCGGCGGGTTCGCCCCCGAGGGGGTCCGTGACGGCCACCAGGCCGGCTCGACGCACTACGACGGCCGCGCGGTCGACATCTTCGTCCGGCCCGTCAACGAAGCCAACAACCGGCGCGGGTGGGCGATCGCGCAGTACCTCGTGGCCCACGCCGACCGGCTCGGCGTCCAGCACGTCATCTTCGACGCCCGGATCTGGTCCTCCGGCGCCCGTTCGGGACAGGGCTGGCGTGACTACGACCCCGGCGACCGTCCCGGCGACCGCGCGGTGGGCGCGCCCCGCGACCACGTGCACGTCGACGTCCACGAGGGCGGCTGACCGGCCGGGCGTCCGTCGGCCTTGTCCGGATTTGCGCGTTCTGTTCAACCGAACGGACGAGAGCCGGGATGGGACGAGCGGGTGGTCCTGGGCCGCATCACCCCGTTTGCGTGGACACGGGCCGCTCGCCCGGGCTGCAATGGTGGGACCAACGCACAAGGGGGCGGGCCGTGAGCAGCGACTCGATGATCTACACCATCGGCACCGCACTGAACCGTGCCCGCGACGCCGGGGTCCCCGTGGAGGTCCTGGTGGAGGGCATGTGGGTGCGTGGCCACGTCCTCGCAGTGGACGGCTTCGGTGTGGTGCTCCACGCCGACGACGACGCCGAGCACTCGGTGATCCGCGTGGAGAGCATCTCCGCGGTCACCATCAAGTCGGCCGCCCCGCACCGTACGGCGATCAGCCGGGTGCACGCGATGCCCGGGCCGCGGGTCGCCCGGGAGTGAGCCGGGCCCACGACGGCCCGGGTACGACGATCAGCCGAGCCGGCGTACCGCCTCGTCGACCCGCTCGTCGGTCGCCGTGAACGCGACCCGGACGTGCTCGGCACCGGTCGCACCGTAGAAGTCGCCCGGGGCCACCAGGATGCCGAGGTCGGCCAGCCCGGCGACGGTGTCCCAGCACGGCTCGCCACGCGTCGCCCAGAGGTACAGCGACCCCTGGGACTCGTCGATCCGGAAGCCGACCCGCTCCAGGGCCCGCTTCAGCTTGGCCCGCCGTGTGGCGTAGCGGGCGTGCTGCTCCTCGACATGGGTGTCGTCGTCGAGCGCGGCCTTCATCGCCACCTGCTGCGGGCCGGGCATCTGCAGGCCGAGGTTCTTGCGCACCGCGAGCAGCTCGCCCACCACCGCGGGGTCACCGGCGACGAAGGCGCACCGGTAGCCGGCCAGGTTCGACCGCTTCGACAGCGAGTGCACCGCGAGGATCCCGGTGTGGTCGCCGTCGCAGACGTCGGGGTGCAGCACGCTGAGCGGCTTCTCGTCCCACGCGGTCTCGATGTAGCACTCGTCGGAGACCAGCAGGACGCCCCGCTCGCGGGCCCAGGCCACGACCTTGCGGAGGTGGTCCACCGGCAGCACCTTGCCGGTCGGGTTCGACGGGGAGTTGATCCACAGCAGCGAGACGCGCTCGGGGCCGAGCGAGGTCAGCGAGTCGGCCGCGAGCGCCCGGGCACCGGCGAGCCGGGCACCGACCTCGTAGGTGGGGTACGCCAGGCGGGGGTGGACGACCAGGTCACGCTCGCCCAGGCCGAGGTGCGAGGGCAGCGAGGCGATCAGCTCCTTGGAGCCGATCACCGGCAGCACCGCGTCGAGCCCGAGCCCGGTCACGCCGTGCCGGCGCTCGAGCCAGTCGATGCAGGCCTGCCGGGTCTCCGCCTTGCCGACCGTGACCGGGTAGCCCGGTGAGTCCGCGGCGTCGCGCAGCGCCTGCTGGACCACCTCCGGCGTGGGGTCCACCGGCGTCCCGACGGACAGGTCGACGATCCCGTCCTCGTGGGAGCGGGCCCGCTCGGCGTACGGCACCAGACGGTCCCACGGGAAGTCCGGCAGACGGGTGGAGACAGCACGTGCCGCCCACCACGGTGCGGGGGGCGGCACGGTGCCGGAGCTCGGGTCGGTCACTCTTGGTTCTGCGGAGGCAGCGCGGCGATCATCGGGTGGTCCTTGTCGATCACACCCATCTTCGCGGCGCCGCCCGGCGAACCCAGGTCGTCGAAGAACTGCACGTTGGCGTTGTAGTAGTCCTTCCACTGCTCCGGAGTGTCGTCCTCGTAGAAGATCGCCTCCACCGGGCAGACCGGTTCGCAGGCACCGCAGTCGACGCACTCATCCGGGTGGATGTAGAGCATGCGCTGGCCTTCGTAGATGCAGTCGACGGGGCACTCGTCGACGCAGGCCCTGTCCTTGACGTCCACGCAGGGCTGCGCGATGACGTACGTCACCTTGGTTCCTCCTCGAGATGGATTCGATCCGGCGTCCGGGGCGTCGGCGGTGCCTGAGCTCGGCACTGCGGTGTTACCACGCACACGCTTGGTACAGCCTAGTATCACGGGCGCGCCCACCGCAGGCGCACCCGGTCCAACCAGCGAAAGTTGCCGCCCGTGACGAGCACGCCTCCCGGTCTCGGTCCCCACGTCCTCGGCCAGCGCGTCGTCGTCCGGCGGCTGGTGCCCGGCGAGACCGGGCCGTCGGGCGGACCGGCGTTCGTCGACGTCCTCGGCGTGCTGGAGACCTGGGCGGACGGTGTCGCGACCGTGCGCAAGGAGGACGGCGAGGTCGTCCGGATCAAGATCGCGGACGTGGTCTCGGGCAAGCCGGTCCCGCCCCGCCCTTCGGCGCGGCTGCGCGTGACGGCGGCGGTGGCCGAGCGGCGCGCGCTCGCGTCGTGGCCGGCCCGGGAGACCGAGCACCTCGACGACTGGGTGCTCCGCGCCGCCGACGGGTTCAGCAGCCGGGCGAACTCCGTGCTCGCCGTCGGCGACCCGGGCCTTCCGCTGGGTCCCGCCCTCGCCCGGGTGGTCGAGTTCTACCGCGCGCGAGGTCTTCCTCCGCTGGCCCAGGTGGTGGTGGACTCCGACGAGCACCGTGACCTGGCGGCCGCCGGCTGGGTGGGCGCCCGCCCCGGTGAGGACGACACGCTGTTCCAGCTCGCGTCGGTGTCCGCGGCCCGCCGGTCGGTACGACGGTCGCTGCCGCCCGTCGTACCCACCGTCACCGTCTCCTCGCACGTGGATGCCGCCTGGCTCGCCGACGACGAGCGCGCGCTTTCCCACGGGGAGGCCGCGGTGGGCGTGCTCGCCGGACCGGTCGAGGTCGGCCTCGTCTCGGTGCGCGCCACGGGGTCCGACGAGGTGGTCGCCAAGGGCCGCGTCGCACGCGGGAACGGCGACGAGCCCGGCGACGAGGACTGGGCCGGGATCACCAACGTGTGGGTCTCCCCCGACCACCGCCGGCAGGGGCTCGGCACCGTGGTGATGTCCGCGCTGCTCGAGTGGGCCGCCGAGCGGGGCGCCACGACCGCCTACCTCCAGGTGCGCGGCGACAACCCGGCCGCGATCGCCGCCTACGAGAAGCTCGGCTTCACCACCCACCACGCGTACCGCTACCTGACCGTGCGCTGAGCACGAGGACGGCCGGTGCCGCGTCGGAAAACAGCCCGGCGGCGTGGAACGGTACGGGGGGACCGTCACACGCCGCCGGAGACGGGGACCTAGGCGCTGTGCACCAAGGTGAGGGTCGGGCGGTCCTGGCCGACGATGCGGCGCTGGAGCGGCACGACAGGGGCGGCCGGACGCGGGTTGGCCGGGACGTCTGCACGCTGGAGGACCAGGTGCACGGTGACGTAGTGACCGCCGGGCCGTTCTCAGCGCCTGGAACTCGACGTGACCGTCCTCGACCAGGAAGGCACCGGCCTGCCAGTGGTGGAAGGCGACCTCGCCCCAGGCGCGGGTGACCGCGGCGGCGACCTCGTCCTCGTCGAGCTCGGAGCCGAAGAGGCCGAGCGCGACGAGGTGACGGTCGGCCTCGCCGGAGCTGCCCACCGCGAGGTCGGTGCAGACCCCGGTGGCGAGCAGCTCCTCGCGCAGTCCGTCCTCGAGGATCCGGCGAACCTGGGAGGACGCAGGCGTCGCGTCGCACTGGACGCTGCTGCGAAGCTGCCGGAAGCCGTCGAGGTTCATGGCTCAAGCATCCGACGGGGCGCTCCACACACCTGCTACCGCAAGGTAACGCGATCTCCACAAATAACGTAAAGCCTCAGCATCGCGGACACCCCGGACAGCCGGAGTCGCTCACCCGTCCTTGGGCGGCTTGCCGCACACCACGCTGTCGGAGGGGGTGTAGGTGGTGTGCATGGTCTCGGTGCGGACCAGCTCGTCGCTGCCGTGCCGGCGGAAGTAGCGGTACACGTCGATGTCGAAGCCGCCGTAGCCGTCGTGCGGCGTGCAGTTCTCGTCGGTGATGTAGCGCGTCTTCTCCTGGGTGAAGTTGTAGCGGTCGGAGACGCCGGCGGTGATGTCCCAGTACTTCGTGGACCAGAACCGGACGTTCATCTCCCCCGACGAGCCGGAGGTCGAGGGGTTGATCCACGCCTCGATCAGGACGCCGTACGGGGTGTCGTTCTTGAACCTCAGGTCCACCGCGCCCCACGCCACGGTCGCCTCGCGGCCGATCGGGTAGCGGTCGATGTAGAACGAGTGCGGCTTGTGCTCGACGTCCTCGAGGCCGGCGAAGAAGGCGGCGTTGAACAGCGTGGTCGCCACCTGGGAGACGCCGCCGCCGAGGTCCTCCTTGAAGACCCCGTTGCTGATGATGAAGCCCTCGGTGAAGCCGTTCTCGGCGGTGCGCTCGCCGACGGTGTCGTTGAGGCTGAAGGTCTCCCCCGGCTTGAGCACGGTGCCGTTGACCAGCTCGGCGGCACGGCCCAGGTTGACGTTGCGGTAGTCCGCGTGGGGGTAGTAGGTCGTGAAGGAGGAGACGACCTCCTTGATCTTCAGCTTGCGGGCGTCCTGGGTCGTGAACGCCGGCTTGGCGACCTTGGCCTCGACCTCGACCCGACGCTGCCCGTCGGGCTGCACGAGTGCGTCGGGGAGCTCTTCTGCTACCTCGGCGGGGTCGAAGGTGACGCCGTTCTTGCCCGGCACGACCTTCGGCTTGCCGTCCACGAGGCGCACGGTGGCGGGCTCGGGGCTCAGCGCCACGGTCCGCATCGCCGGCCGGACCGCCCGCATCAGCTTCTTCTCGTCGACCTGCGGCTCGAGCTCGCCGTTGTCGGCGGTCATCGAGAGGGCACGTGCGAAGGCCTCCGGGCGTACGACGACCTCGTCGTCGCCGAGCACGAGCGTGACCGGGGCCGACATGGCCGGGTTGGCGAACTCGTCGAGCGCCGCGCGGACCTCGTCCTCGGTCACCTCCGGCTCGATCTCGGCGACCTCGAGCTGGACGGCGCCGTCGACGCCCGCGTCGAGGAACGCGTCCGTGATCGTGGCGGCCGCTGCCTCGCGGTCGACCTGCTGCCCGGACTCGGGGAAGCGGGGCTCGGGCTGCCCGTCCTTGAAGGCGATCTCGCCCTCGACCGCCGGCTCGTCGACGTCCTGGGCGAAGGAGTCCACGGCGGCGTCGAGCGCCGCCCGGTCGACCTCGAGCACCGGGTCCAGGTCGTCGCCGCCGGTGAAGTAGTCCCACATGCGGGCCGGGTTGAGGCTGCGGCCCCCGCCGGCCTGCTCCACCGACGCGGCGTAGTCGACCGCCAGGCCGGCGTCGGCCGGGTCGATCCGGGCCCGCTGCCCGTCGGCGGCGACGATGATCGGCTGCTCCGCCCGCGGCGCGAGCTCCTGCTCCAGGCGTGCTCGTGCAGCTGCCGGGGCCAGACCCCCGATGTCCACGCCGGCGACCGTCGTACCGCGAGGGACCTTGTCGCCGGTGAAGGCATAGCCCGCGGCGTAGAGCGCCCCGAAAAGCACGAGGAGACCCAGCAGAAGCAGGGTCACCACGCGGCGGTCTCTCGTGCGCTCCTTGAACGGCTCGTCAGTCACAAGGCGCAATCCTAGGTGGAGGCACCCACCGAGCCGGAATCGCGACGGCGCGCGGGCGCACGGCCGAGCAGGATGCCGGTGACGAGGACCGCGAAGCCCCCGCCGATCAGCATCCAGCCGCGCAGGTCCGACGACACCACGTAGTCACCCTCGCCCCGGCCCGCGACGGCGACCACCAGCGCTGCCAGCCAACCC
>JBMOMG010000175.1:0-13136 GCA_049323155.1 Actinomycetota bacterium
AGCACCCTGGTCGATGGTGGCCGCAGCCCCCGTGGGCAGATCCCATGGCCACCACCGGGCAACTCTCGTGACCGTCAGCGGGCAGGCCTCATGACCGCCACTGGGCGGTTCCTACTGGCCCTTGACACTCCGACGCTGGGATGCCCGACGCTCTCAACGCCGAGATGCACGGCGTGGCCCTCAAGACGATCCGGCGGTGGCGTCGGGAGTACCAACGTCGCGGCCGGAATCGCGACCAGTCACATCTCCTCGCAAAATGCCCCCGCTGCGACGGAGTCGAACTCGACAGATCAGCCTACGCCGAGCTGTTCGGCTGGTATCTCGGCGACGGTCACATCGACCTCGGCCGGCGCGGTGTCTATGGCTTGCACATCTTCAACGATGCGCAGTACGTCGGCCTCAACTCCCATATCGCAGTCCTCATGACTCGCGTCAAACCCGGATGCCGCCCGCACACCCGTCACACGAACGGCGCGACCGTCATTACAGTCGGCTGGAAGCACTGGCCCTGCCTGTTCCCTCAGCACGGACCGGGACGCAAGCACGAGCGCACGCTGGCGCTGGAGCCGTGGCAACGGGTGATCGTCGAGAGCCACCCGGCCGACTTCCTGCGCGGCCTGTTCCACTCCGACGGCTGCCGCGTGAACAACTGGACCACTCGTGTCGTGGCCGGGGAGAGGAAGCGCTACGACTACCCACGCTGGCAGTTCACCAACAACTCCGCCGACCTCCGCCGGTGGTGCTGCGAGGCGTTGGAGCTGGCCGGGGTCCCGTGGAGGCAGAGCAACTGGAAGACGATCTCGGTGTCGACGCGCGCTGGTGTCGCGAGGCTCGACGAGCTGATCGGGCCGAAGACGTGACGGGCACGACGGGCATGGATCCACGGGACGCGACGGTGGAACCGCCCCGCGCTCGGGCCGCACCCGTCGCACACCCGGCTGACCGTCGTACGCCTGCGGGCGGCGCGCGACGTCAGGACGGACGGCGGTAGGCCGGCGCGATCTCGTTGATGGCGTCGCCCATGCGGTGGATGCGCAGGGCGTTCGTCGAGCCCGGGATACCCGGGGGGCTGCCACCGATGATCACGACGAGGTCGCCCTCCTGGACGCGCCCGATCTGAAGCAGCGCCTCGTCGACCTGGCGCACCATCTCGTCGGTGTGGTGCACCGGCGAGGTCTTGAACGTCTCGATCCCCCAGGACAGCGCCAGCTGTGAGCGGACGGCCGCGACCGGCGTGAACGCCAGGATCGGGATCCGCGCTCGATGCCGCGAGAGGCGGCGGGCGGAGTCACCGCTCTGGGTGAACGCGACGAGATACTTCGCCTCGACCCGCTCAGCCACCTCGATCGCGGCCTTCGCGATCACACCGCCCCGGGTGTGCGGCTGCCAGTCGATCTCCTCCATCCGGTCGAGGGCGTGGCGCTCCGTGGAGGCGATGATCCGGGCCATCGTCTCGACCGTCTCGATCGGGTAGTCACCCACGCTGGTCTCGCCGGACAGCATGACCGCGTCGGCTCCGTCGAGCACCGCGTTGGCCACGTCGGAGGCTTCCGCGCGGGTGGGACGGGGCGCCGAGATCATCGACTCGAGCATCTGTGTCGCCACGATGACCGGCTTCGCGTTGAGCCGGGCAGCGTCGACGATCCGGGCCTGGATCACCGGGACGTCCTCGAGCGGGCACTCCACCCCGAGGTCGCCGCGAGCGACCATCACGCCGTCGAAGGCGTCGATGATCTCGTCGAGGTTGTCGACGGCCTGGGGCTTCTCGATCTTGGCGATCACGGGGAGGAAGATGCCCTCCTCACGCATGATCTCGCGAACGTCCTCGACGTCGGCGGCGGATCGGACGAACGACAGGGCGATGAAGTCGACGGTCAGGCGCAGCGCGAAGCGGAGGTCGTCCTTGTCCTTCTCCGACAGGGCGGGCACCGAGACCGCCACGCCCGGGAGGTTGATGCCCTTGTGGTTGCTGACCGTCCCCGGCACGACCACGGAGGTGTGCACGTCGGCACCCTCGACCGCGGTCACGGCCAGCCGGACCTTGCCGTCGTCGATGAGGATCGGGTCGCCGACGTTCACGTCGCCGGGGAGACCGTCGTACGTCGTGGAGCAGACCGATGCGTCACCGGGCACGTCACGGGTGGTGATCGTGAAGGCCTGACCCTCGACCAGGTCGACCGGACCGCCGGCGAACTTGCCGAGGCGGATCTTGGGGCCCTGGAGGTCGGCGAGGATGCCGACGCCGTGGCCGGAGGCGTCCGACGCCTCGCGGACCAGCTTGTAGCGGCGCTCCTGCTCGGCGTGGGTCCCGTGGCTCATGTTGAGCCGGGCGACGTCCATCCCGGCGTCGACGAGCTCCCGGATCCGCTCCGGCGACTCGGTTGCAGGGCCAAGGGTGCAGACGATCTTTGCTCTACGCACGGACTCGACCCTAGCGTCCTGGACTTGATCGTTCCAACCCGCCACGGCGCCGGGGTCCCGCCGCCTCAGTTTTCCCTAGTGAACGTGGGAAAACCGGACCTGTCATGGCAAATATGCCGCGCCAAGTCCGGTTTTACCCAGCCAACTTGGGAAAGCCGTGAACGCGTCAGACCATCAGCGGGCGCTCGGTCGGCGGGATCGGCGACGGGAGCGTGGTCGCACCGGTCAGGTAGCTGTCGACCGACGCCGCGGCGGCGCGGCCCTCGGCGATCGCCCAGACGATCAGCGACTGGCCGCGCCCGGCGTCGCCGGCGACGAAGACCCCGTCGACCGAGGACATGTAGTCCTTGCCCCGCGCCACGTTGCCGCGCTCGTCGAGGTCGACGCCGAGCTGGGAGACCAGGCCGTCCGGCTCCGGGCCGGTGAAGCCCATCGCGAACAGCACCAGGTCGGCCATGATCTCGTGCTCACTGCCCGGGATCTCGGTGAGCTTGCCGTCGCGCATCTCGACCTCGACCAGGCGCAGCGCCCGCACGTGACCGTCGCTGTCGCCGAGGAACTCCTTGGTCGACACGGAGTACACCCGCTCGCCACCCTCCTCGTGCGCCGAGGAGACCCGGTAGGTCATCGGGTACGTCGGCCAGGGCTGGCCCGCCGGACGGTCCTCGCCCGGACGCGGCATGATCTCCAGCTGCGTCACGGACGTGGCGCCCTGCCGGTGCGAGGTGCCGAGACAGTCAGCACCGGTGTCGCCACCGCCGATGATCACCACGTGCTTGCCGGTCGCGGTGATCTGGTCCTCGACGGTGTCGCCGAGCGCGACCCGGTTGGCCTGCGGCAGGAACTCCATCGCCTGGTGGATGCCGGCGAGCTCACGCCCGGGCACCGGCAGGTCACGAGCCACGGTGGAGCCGATGGCGAGGACGACGGCGTCGTACCGGTCCTTGAGCTGCTGCCCGGTGAGCTTCGTGCCCACCTCGACACCGGCCCGGAACACCGTGCCCTCGCGCTTCATCTGGTCCAGACGACGGTCGAGGTACTTCTTCTCCATCTTGAACTCGGGGATGCCGTAGCGCAGCAGCCCGCCGATCCGGTCTGCGCGCTCGTACACCGCCACCGTGTGGCCGGCCCGGGTCAGCTGCTGGGCAGCGGCGAGGCCGGCCGGGCCGGAGCCGATGACGGCGACCGTCTTGCCGCTGAGCCACTCCGGTGGCTGGGGCCGGACGTAGCCGGAGTCCCACGCACGGTCCGCGATCGCGACCTCGACGTTCTTGATGGTCACCGGGTCCTGGTTGATGCCGAGCACGCAGGCGGTCTCGCACGGTGCCGGGCAGAGCCGGCCGGTGAACTCCGGGAAGTTGTTCGTCGCGTGCAGCCGCTCGATCGCCCCCTCCCAGTCGTCGCGCCAGACCAGGTCGTTCCACTCCGGGATGATGTTGCCCAGCGGGCAGCCCTGGTGGCAGAACGGGATGCCGCAGTCCATGCAGCGACCCGCCTGGGTGTTGATGATCGGCAGCAGCGAGCGGCCCGCCCCGTCGGGGTAGACCTCGTTCCAGTCCTGGACGCGCTCCTCGACGGGACGGCGGGACGCGACCTCGCGGCCGTGCTTGAGGAAACCTCTCGGGTCAGCCATGGAGAGCCTCCATCATCTTGGTCGCGGCCTCGTCCTCGGTGAGGCCTTCCTCGAGCGCCTCAGCACGCGCCTCGAGCACCCTCTTGTAGTCGCTGGGCATCACCTCGGTGAACCGCGCCACCGTCGCCGGCCAGTTCTCCAGCAGCGCAGCGGCCACCGGCGACTCGGTCTCCTCCAGGTGCCGGCGTACGGCGGTCTCCAGCTCCTCTGCAGCCGAGCCCTCCACCGGGCGCAGCTCGACGAGCTCGCCGTTCACGCGGCCCCGGTCGAGGTCCAGCACGTAGGCCACCCCGCCGGACATCCCGGCCGCGAAGTTGCGACCGGTCGGACCGAGCACGACGACCGTGCCCCCGGTCATGTACTCGCAGCCGTGGTCGCCGACGCCCTCGACGACGGCGAGCGCGCCGGAGTTGCGCACGCAGAACCGCTCGCCGACCTGACCGCGCAGGAAGATCTCTCCCGACGTGGCGCCGTAGCCGATCACGTTGCCGGCGATGATCTGCTCCTCGGCGGAGAAGGTCGCCGACCGTGCCGGACGGACCACGATCCGGCCGCCCGAGAGGCCCTTGCCGACGTAGTCGTTGGCGTCCCCCTCGAGGCGCAGCGTGACGCCCCGCGGCACGAACGCACCGAAGGACTGCCCGGCCGAGCCGGTGAAGGTGATGTCGATCGTGCCGTCGGGCAGGCCCTCGCCCTTGTAGCGCTTGGTGACCTCGTGGCCGAGGATCGTGCCCACGGTGCGGTTGACGTTGCGGATCTCGATCTGGGCCCGCACCGGTTCACCGCGCTCGAGGGCGTCGGCGGCAAGCTTGACCAGCTCGTTGTCGAGCGCCTTGTCGAGACCGTGGTCCTGACCGGTGGTGTTGCGCCGGGCGGCCCCCTCGGGCAGCGCCGGCACGTGCAGGATCGGGGTCAGGTCCAGCCCGGCCGCCTTCCAGTGGTCGACGGCCTTGCGGGTGTCGAGCATCTCCGCGTGCCCGATCGCCTCGTCGAGCGAGCGGAACCCGAGCTCGGCGAGGTACTCACGCACCTCCTCGGCGATGTACTCGAAGAAGTTGACCACGAACTCCGGCTTGCCGGTGTAGCGCTCGCGCAGCACCGGGTTCTGGGTGGCCACGCCCACCGGGCAGGTGTCGAGGTGGCAGACGCGCATCATGATGCAGCCCGACACCACCAGCGGCGCGGTCGCGAACCCGAACTCCTCGGCGCCCAGCAGCGCAGCCACGACGACGTCACGGCCGGTCTTGAGCTGGCCGTCGGCCTGCACCACGATCCGGTCGCGCAGCCCGTTGAGCAGCAGGGTCTGCTGGGTCTCGGCGAGGCCGAGCTCCCAGGGACCGCCGGCGTGCTTGAGCGAGGTCAGCGGCGAGGCGCCGGTGCCGCCGTCGTGCCCGGAGATGAGTACGACGTCCGCGTGCGCCTTCGACACACCGGCCGCGACCGTGCCCACACCGACCTCGGCGACGAGCTTCACGTGCACCCGCGCCGACGGGTTGGCGTTCTTCAGGTCGTGGATCAGCTGGGCGAGGTCCTCGATCGAGTAGATGTCGTGGTGCGGCGGCGGCGAGATCAGCCCCACCCCCGGCGTGCTGTGCCGGGTCTTGGCCACCCACGGGTACACCTTGTGGCCGGGCAGCTGGCCGCCCTCGCCGGGCTTGGCGCCCTGCGCCATCTTGATCTGGATGTCGTCGGAGTTCGTGAGGTACTCCGCAGTCACGCCGAACCGGCCCGAGGCGACCTGCTTGATCGAGGAGCGGCGTTCGGGGTCGTAGAGCCGCTCGGGGTCCTCGCCGCCCTCACCGGTGTTGGACTTGCCGCCCAGCCGGTTCATCGCGATCGCGAGGGTCTCGTGCGCCTCCTTGCTGATCGAGCCGTAGGACATGGCGCCGGTGGAGAACCGCTTCACGATCTCCGAGACCGGCTCGACCTCCTCGATCGGCACCGGCGGGCGGTCGCTCTTGAAGGAGAACAGCCCGCGCAGCGTCATCAGCCGCTCGGACTGGTCGTCGACGCGCTGGGTGTACTGCTTGAAGATGTCGTAGCGGCCGGTCCGGGTCGAGTGCTGCAGGCGGAAGACCGTCTCGGGGTCGAACAGGTGCGGCTCGCCCTCGCGACGCCACTGGTACTCGCCACCGATCTCGAGCGCTCGGTGGGCCGGCGGCAGGCCGTCGACGGGGTAGGCCTTGCGGTGCCGCTTGGCGACCTCCTCGGCGACCACGTCGATGTCTACGCCGCCGAGCTTGCTGACGGTGCCGGTGAAGTACTTGTCCACCAGCGACTGGGAGAGCCCGATCGCCTCGAAGATCTGGGCGCCGGTGTACGACGCGACCGTCGAGACGCCCATCTTGCTCATCACCTTGAGCACGCCCTTGCCGAGCGCCTTGACGAGGTTCTTGACCGCCTTGTCCGGGTCGACGTCGACGTAGTGGCCGTCGCGGGCCAGGTCCTCGACGCTCTCCATCGCGAGGTAGGGGTTCACCGCCGCGGCGCCGTAGCCGATCAGCAGCGCGACGTGGTGGACCTCGCGGACGTCACCGGCCTCCACGAGCAGCCCGACCTGGGTGCGGGTCTTCTCCCGGACCAGGTGGTGGTGCACCGCACCGGTCAGCAGCAGCGACGGGATCGGCGCCAGGTCCGCGGTCGAGTGCCGGTCCGACAGCACGATGATCCGCGCGCCGTCTGCGATCGCGGCGGACACCTCGGCACAGATCTCGTCGATCCTCCGGGCCAGGGCCTCTCCCCCGCCCTCGACCTCGTAGAGGCCGCGGGAGACGTGGGTGATGAAGCCGGGCATGTCACCGTCACGGTTGATGTGCCGGATCTTGGCCAGGTCGTCGTTGTCGATGACCGGGAACGGCAGCACCACCTGCCGGCAGGACGCCGGCGTCGGCTCGAGCAGGTTCGCCTCGGGGCCGATCGTGCTCGACAGCGAGGTCACGAGCTCCTCGCGGATCGCGTCGAGCGGCGGGTTCGTGACCTGTGCGAACAGCTGCGTGAAGTAGTCGAACAGCAGCCGCGGCCGGTCCGACAGCGCCGCGATCGGGGTGTCGGTGCCCATCGAGCCGATCGGCTCGGCGCCGGTCTTGGCCATCGGCGTGAGGAGGATGCGCTTCTCCTCCTCGGTGTAGCCGAAGATCTGCTGGCGGCGGGTGACCGAGGCGTGGGTGTGCACGATGTGCTCGCGCTCGGGGAGGTCGTCGAGGTGGATCAGCCCGGCGTGCAGCCACTCGTCGTACGGCTGGTCGGCGGCCAGCTCGGCCTTGATCTCCTCGTCCTCGATGATCCGGTGCTCCTCGGTGTCGACGAGGAACATCCGGCCCGGCTGCAGCCGTCCCTTGCGTACGACGGTCGCCGGGTCGATGTCGAGCACGCCCACCTCGGAGGCCATCACGACCAGGCCGTCGTCGGTGACCCAGTAGCGGCTCGGGCGCAGGCCGTTGCGGTCGAGCACGGCGCCGATCTGCGTGCCGTCGGTGAAGACGACTGCAGCCGGACCGTCCCACGGCTCCATCAGCGAGGCGTGGAACTTGTAGAACGCCTTGCGCTTCTCGTCCATCTCGGCGTGGTTCTCCCACGCCTCGGGGATCATCATCAGCACCGCGTGCGGCAGCGAGCGACCGCCCATGTGCAGGATCTCGAGGACCTCGTCGAAGGAGGCGGAGTCCGACGCACCCGGGGTGCAGATCGGGTAGAGCCGCTCCAGGTCCCCGGGGATCAGGTCGCTGGCCAGCAGCGCCTCGCGGGCGCGCATCCAGTTGCGGTTGCCCATGACGGTGTTGATCTCGCCGTTGTGGGCGATGAACCGGAACGGGTGCGACAACGGCCAGCTCGGGAAGGTGTTCGTAGAGAACCGTGAGTGCACCACGCCGACCGCGGACTCCATCCGCTCGTCGCGCAGGTCGGGGTAGAACCGGTCGAGCTGGTCGGTGGTCAGCATGCCCTTGTAGGCGATGGTGCGCGAGGACAGCGACGGGAAGTACACATCGGTCTCGCGCTCCGAGCGCTTGCGCAGCACGAAGGCCAGCCGCTCCAGGGCCATGCCCACGAGACGGCCGGAGGACGCGGTGACGAACAGCTGGCTGAACGTCGGCATCACGCTGTGCGCGGTGGCACCGAGGATGCCCGGCTCGACCGGGACGTCACGCCAGCCGAGGACGGCCAGGCCCTCCTCCGCGGCGATCTCTTCGATCCGGGCGCGGGTCTTGGCGACCTGCTCCTCGTCGCCGGGCAGGAACGCGGTGCCGACGGCGTAGCTGCGGGCGGGCGGCAGCTCGAAGTCGACGACCGCGCGGAAGAAGGTGTCAGGGACCTGGAGCAGGATGCCCGCTCCGTCTCCTGAGTCGGGTTCGGCCCCCGTGGCGCCACGGTGCTCGAGGTTGCGCAGGGCGGTGATCGCCTTGCTGACGATGTCGTGGCTGGCAACGCCGGTCAGGGTTGCGACGAAGGCGACACCGCACGCGTCGTGCTCGTGAAGTCCGTCGTAGAGCCCCTGGGGCGGCGGGAATGCTTGCATGAGGCACTCTCCCGTCGTCGTGACCACCGGCACGGCGAGAGCAACGCCGGTGCTGTCATGTGCATGCGCGGGACGACATTGGCCCAGGCGGAGACTGAAGCGTACAACATCGGGAGCCGACGGCACCCCCTGCGAATGCCGGGAAGATCACACTCCGGCGCGGCTCGATGCCGTGCGATCAGCCCAGGTTCGCACCGACCGCGGCACCGACGCCGTAGGTGAGCGCGGCTGCCGCGGAGCCGAGGAACATCTGCCTCGCCCCGCCGTACACCCACGACCGGGTGGTGACCTGGGTGACCACCGCACCGGCGCCGAAGAGCGCGATCAGGGTGATGATCAGGCCCGGCAGAAGGGTGTCGGCGCCGAGGAAGTACGGCACCAGAGGAACCAGCGCGCCCAGGGCGAAGGCGACGAAGGACGAGATCGCCGCGAGCCAGGGCGAGGCCAGGTCCTCGGGGTCGACGCCGAGCTCCTCCCTGGCGTGGACGGCGACCGCGTTGTCGACGTCCCGGTGGATCTGCCGGGCCACCTCGTGGGCGAGGCTCTCGTCGAGCCCCTTGCCGACGTACATCTCCGCCAGCTCGTGCGCCTCACCCTCGGGGTTGGCGAGGATCTCACGCCGTTCCTTCTCCACCTCCCGGGCCGCGGCCTCGGACTGGCTGGCCACGGAGGTGTACTCCCCCACCGCCATCGAGAAGGCCCCCGCCGCCAGCCCGGCGAGGCCGGCGAGCACCACGGCGGTCGAGCTGTCCGCGGCGCGCGTGCCGCCGGCGACACCGGCGATCAGGGCGACGTTGGACACCAGCCCGTCGCTCGCTCCGAAGACCGCCGGTCGCAGCCACCCTCCCGTGACGTCGGGGTGCTCGTGGTTGACGGAGGGAACGTGGGGGTCCTGAGGCGTCATGGGGCTCAAGTTAGCCCGCGCTGCTTGAGATTTCATCGAAGGGGAGCCTCACCTCACCCTCCCCGGCTGCTCAGGTCGCGGGACCGTCCGGCGACCCTGTGACTTCCTCCGCGACGGGCTCGGAGCCGGGCCGCCAGACCGTCTCCTCACGGCCGGGGTGGCGGCGCGAGGACCACACGAAGTACCCGGCGGCGGCGAGGAACAGGGCGATCGAGGTCCACACGTTCAGGCGCAGGCCGAGTACGTCGTTCATCTGCACCGAGTCGATCCGCAGCGACTCGATCCAGCCACGGCCGGCGGTGTAGCCCATCACGTAGAGCGCGAACGCGCGGCCGTAGCCGAGCCGGAACCGACGGTCGACCCAGATCACCAGGCCGGCGACACCGAGGTTCCAGACGAACTCGTAGAGGAACGTCGGGTGGAAGGTCTCCACGTCGCCGTACCCCTCGGGCCGGTGCTCGGGGTCGATCTCCAGGCCCCACGGCAGGGTGGTCGGCCGGCCGAACAGCTCCTGGTTGAACCAGTTGCCCCAGCGGCCGATCGCCTGCGCCAGCGCGATGCCGGGGGCCAGGGCGTCGGCCAGCGGGAGGAACTTCACACCCGCCTGCCGGGCACCGATCCACGCCCCGAGCGCGCCGAACGCGATCGCGCCCCAGATCCCGAGGCCGCCCTGCCACACGTAGAGGGCGGTGATCGGGTCCCGGCCCTCGCCGAAGTACAGCTGGTAGTCGGTGATCACGTGGTAGAGGCGGCCGCCGACGAGACCGAACGGCACCGCCCAGATCGCGATGTCGCTGACCTGGCCGGGACGTCCGCCCCGGGCGACCCACCGCCGCTCCCCCAGCCACACCGCGACCACGACGCCGAGGATGATCGCGAGCGCGTAGGCTCGAAGCGGGAACGGCCCGAGGTACCACACGCCCTGGTCCGGGCTCGGGATGGCGACTGCGATCACGATGCGGGGCTGCTTTCTGTCTCGTCCAGCAGGGCGGCGAGGTCCTCGGCCAGCAGTTCGGGGGCCGTGCCCTCGGTCCACACGATCGGCGAGCGGTCGTGGTCGTCGATGGCCACGATCTGCGTGCCGTGGTTGATCTCGTAGCCACCCGACGGCATCTTCGCGCCCTTCTCGATCGCCACGCCGAGCGCGTTCGCGGCCTTCACGATCGTGTCCAGGTCCCCGGTGAGCCCCTCGAACTCCGGGTTGAACCGGTCGAGGTAGGTCCGCAGCGTCTTCGCGTCGTCGCGGGCCGGGTCGCTGGTCACCAGCAGCACGTCGACCTGGTCCTGCTGCTCGGGCTCGAGCCGGGCGACGGCGGAGGCGATGTCTGCCATCACGATCTGGCAGATGTCGGGGCAGTGCGTGTAGCCGAAGAACACCAGCGTGATCGGTGCGGTGGTGTCCTTCGTCAACGAGAAGTCGGATCCGTCGGTCGCGGTCAGCGTGACGTCCGGTACGACGTACTGCTCGGTGAGCACCGCCCCGTGCATGCCGTCGGGGTTGCTCTCCACGAACCCGCTCGTCGTGCCCCCGGCCTGCCCGCCGCACGCAGCGAGCACGGTGAGCGTGGAGGCCGAGATCAGGGCCGCGACCCGGCGTCGGGTGCGCGACCGGGCGTCAGCGCCCACGGCGGACACCGGCGGCGAGCTCCCGGGTGAGCTCGGCCAGCGACTCGAGCCCGGCATGACGGTCCGCGCCGGCGTCGAGCAGCCGCCGCACGAACGCCGAGCCGACGATCACGCCGTCGGCGAAACCGGCGACCTCGGCCGCCTGGTCGCCGCTCGACACGCCGAGTCCGACGCCGACCGGCAGGTCGGTCACCGCGCGGGTGCGCGCCACCAGCGGGCCGGCCAGCTCACTGGTGCTGGCCCGGGCCCCGGTCACGCCCATCACCGCGGTGGCGTAGACGAAGCCGCGGCAGGCCGCGGTCGTCATCGCCAGCCGCTCGTCGGTCGACGACGGGGCGACCAGGAAGACCTTGTCGAGGTCGTGGGCGTCCGCCGCGGCGATCCACTCCTCGGCCTCGTCGGGGACCAGGTCGGGGGTGATCAGGCCGGAGCCGCCGGACGCGGCGAGGTCGGTGGCGAAACGTTCGACGCCGTACCGCTCGACGGGGTTCCAGTAGGTCATCACCACGACCTTGGCGCCGGTGGCCGCGACCTGCTCGACGATCCGGAACACGTCCGCGGTGCGCACCCCGCCCTCGAGCGCCCGCTGGGCGGCCTCCTGGATCGTGGGCCCGTCCATGACGGGGTCGCTGTAGGGCAGGCCGACCTCGATCACGTCGCAGCCGTTGTCGACCATCGTGCGCATCGCCTCGATGGAGCCGTCGACGTCGGGGAAGCCTGCCGGCAGGTAGCCGACGAGCGCCGCGCGCCCCTCGGCGCGGGCGGCCTCGAACGCCGGTCGGGTGGAGCCGCTCACAGCTGCACCTCCCCCGCGCCCTCGCCGGCCGCCGAGTCAGGCCCGGCACCGGCGGCGTCGTCGGGGCGGGTCTGGCCGAGGCCGAACCACTCGATGGCAGTGGCCATGTCCTTGTCACCACGGCCGGAGAGGTTCACCACGATCACCGCCTCCGGGCCGAGCTCACGCGCCAGGTCCATCGCTCCGGCGACGGCGTGCGCGGACTCGATCGCCGGAATGATCCCCTCGGTGCGAGCCAGCAGCGCCATCGCGTCCATCGCCTGGGCGTCGGTGATCGGGCGGTACTCCGCGCGGCCGGTGTCGGCCAGCCACGCGTGCTCGGGACCGACGCCGGGGTAGTCGAGCCCGGCCGAGATCGAGTGCGACTCGACCGTCTGGCCGTCCTCGTCCTGGAGCACGTAGGTGCGGGCGCCGTGGAGCACGCCCACCTGGTGGGCCCAGATGGTGGCGGCGTGGCGCGGGGTGTTCACCCCGTCACCGGCCGCCTCGAAGCCGTAGAGGCGCACCGACGGGTCCTCGATGAACGCCTCGAACATGCCGATCGCGTTGGAGCCGCCGCCGACACAGGCCGCGACCGCGTCGGGCAGCCGGCCGACGAGCTCCTGCACCTGCACCCGGGTCTCGTCGCCGATGCCGCGGCAGAAGTCGCGCACCATCGCCGGGAACGGGTGCGACCCGGCGGCGGTGCCGAGCATGTAGTGGGTGTTGTCAACGCTGGCGACCCAGTCGCGCAGCGCCTCGTTGATGGCGTCCTTGAGCGTGCGCGAGCCTGACTTCACCGCGATCACCTCGGCGCCGAGCAGGTGCATCCGCGCGACGTTGAGGGCCTGCCGCTCGGTGTCGACCTCGCCCATGTAGATCACGCAGTCCAGGCCGAGGTAGGCGCACGCGGTGGCGGTTGCGACGCCGTGCTGGCCGGCGCCGGTCTCGGCGATCACCCGGGTCTTGCCCATCCGCTTGGTGAGCAGCGCCTGGCCCAGCACGTTGCGGATCTTGTGGGCGCCGGTGTGGTTGAGGTCCTCGCGCTTGAGCAGGATCCGGGCGCCGGCGACCTCGCTGAGCTTCGTGGCGTCGTACAACAGGCTCGGCGTGCCGGCGTACTCCCGGAGCATCCGGTCGAACTCGGCGGTGAACTCCGGGTCGGCCATCGCCTCCTGCCAGGCGACCGTGAGCTCCTGGTGGGCGGCGATCAGTGCCTCGGGCATGAACCGGCCGCCGAACCGGCCGAAGTGACCCGACTCGT
>JBMOMG010000176.1:0-13098 GCA_049323155.1 Actinomycetota bacterium
ACTCCCAGGTGGCGCGCCACGGCCGGTTGAGCAGCATCAACCGGACCGCCGCGGCACGGTGCTCCCGGAGCAGCTCGCCGACGAGGGTCATGTTGCCGGTGGACTTCGCCATCTTGCGGCCGTCCTTGTGCACCGCGCCGACGTGGACCTCGCGGCGGGCGAACGGCGTGACGCCGCTGGCCGCCTCGACCATCGCTGCCTGGTAGGCGTGGTGCGGGTAGGCGAGGTCCTCGCCCCCAACGACCACGTCCACGCTGGTGCCGAGCGTCGCCCACGCCATCGCGGCGCACTCCGCGTGCCACCCCGGGCGGCCCCAGCCCCACGGGCTCGGCCAGGCCGGCTCGTCCTCGGGCGAGGGGCGCCACACCGGTACGTCGAACGGCGAGTCGCGGTGCGGGTCGTCGGGGGTGTCGCCGAACTCGCGGGACTGCCGCAGGGCGTCCTCCTCGGTGAGGCCGGCGGCCGACGGGACGCCCTCGCCGCGGAAGTACACGAACCCGTCGCGCTGGTACGCGTGCCCGGTGGCCAGCAGCGCCGCCGCCAGCTGCGTGACGTGGGCGACGTGCAGCCGGGCGTGCGGCGTGTGGTCCGGCGCGCGGTTGCCGAGCGCGCGCATGTCGCGCTCGAACAGGAACTCCTGGGTCAGCGCGAACTCGTCGTAGGGGCGGCCGTGCTCGAGCGCCGCGGCCGTGAGCACGTCGTCGACGTCGGTGACGTTGCGGCAGGTCTCGGTCTCGACGCCGGCGAGCCGGGCCACCGACGACAGCGCGTCCGCCCACACGAACGTGGCCGCGTGGCCCAGGTGCGTGACCATGTAGGGGGTGATCCCGCAGACGTAGATCCTGGCCTTCGCAGTCAGCGGCAGCGGGCTTCCGGCGAGGGTCAGGTCGCTGGTGCGGAGCGGCTCGGTGTCGACCAGCGGGACGCGGCCGGCCGAGCCGAGGATGCCTGAGGCCGAGAGGTTGCTGTGCACGTGGTCGATCATCGCAGTTCCGGTGGTCGAGGAGCGAGCGAAGCGAGCGTCTCGAGACCCCCGGCCCCGGCACAGTCCGTGGACGTGACCTGCGACACGCTGCCTCGTTGCACACGGCATGTCCCAGCCTTCACGTCCGAGGCTGCTCGCGGCAGCCGCGCTCACCGCCGTACTCACCGGGTCGCTCGCCCTGGGCGGCGCGGTCTGGGCCGGCCCCACCGACCTCGACCCGCAGGACTACCTCGACGAGCTGCCGGGGATGGCCGAGTCGATCCTGGCCGACCGTCCGGACATGGCCAGATGTCCCGAGCTGGCCGCGGGCACCGCCGGGACCCGCGAGGTCGAGGGCGCGCCGCCGCGCGAGCCGGACAACGGCAACCCGCTGCAGACCGGGGACGAGCCGGAGGCGCCGGACACCCTGCCCGACGAGGTGCATCTGCGGGGGCCGCGGCAGACCTTCAACCGCCGCTACGAGTTCGTGGTCGCCCGGGGCACGATCTGGTACCGCTCCCGCGCCGCGGTCACCGGCATCGAGGAGCCCTGGGACAAGCTCGAGGTGCCCCCGTGCTTCGACGGGAAGGTGACCGCCATCGCCGCCGACGACGACGAGATGGTCGTCGTCGACGAGGACCGCTGGATCTACACCCTCGACGGGATCCTGGCCGACCCGTCGTACTTCACCTGGACCCTGCGCTGGGGACCGCCGTTCCGGACCGGGTCCGGCCACCGACTGCCGGTCGGGATCAAGACCTGGTCCTGGTCGGTGCTGTCCCAGCTCGAGGACGGCACCTGGCGCGACGACGCCGGCAACGACCACCGGGTCGGCGACTTCAAGGTCTCCCACATCTGGACGTTGAGCCGCGACGGGCGGCGGTTGACCTACATCGACCCGTGGCTGCCGCGGGACATGAGCTTCGAGATGTGCTGACCGCACCACGGCCGGTTCCGCTCCTCGGGGATGTCGGCCAGCGGGTCCACGGTGTTCGTGATCGGCGAGCACGGCGACATGTTCACCCGGCTCTACGACTTCGACATCTCCGGCGCCGACTCGGTGTTCTTCGACTACTCCTACGAGGACCAGCGCGGCGCCGCCAACCCGGTCATCCAGCTGCCGTCGCCTGCCTGGCGCGAGCAGCCCAAGATCCCCGGCACGGTCACCGACCGGATCTCGATCCACAAGGTCGGCGCGAAGTCCTTGCACCGGACGCTGCGGGTGGAGGGGCGCCGCGCGGGCCGGACCGGCTACTGGCACAAGGACATCGGTGCGAGGCGCTGGCGCTTCACCGTCACCGGCGAACGCCTGCGTGGGCGGGTGCTCGACAACCCGCGCCGTGACACCTCGGCACGGGACCGGCTGCCCGCGGAGGACCGGCGGTACGCCGGCGCGCGTGGCGCGGCCCAGCTGACCGTCCCGGACTTCAACACCTACTGCTCGCCCGCGACGATCCGGGTGTACCTCGCCACCGGCCAGCGGTTCAGCCTGCGCCTGCACACGGTCGACGCGATCCGCCAGGACACCCGAGCGCGCGGCCTCGACGGCGACCCGCGGCTGGTGCAGGGCACGATCGAGGTGCCGGCCCGGCTGCGCCGCAGCTCCGACCCCGACGTCGCCGAGTTCCTCGCGACCCTCGGCGACGGCGAGCGGTTCGTCGATGCCGACATCGACGCCACGCTGGGGCGACTGGAGTTCCGCGACCAGGGCTGGGTGCTCAGGCACCACCCGTGACAGCGGGCCGCCCGCTTCGGGCGCGGTGACATAGTGGCGCCATGACAGCCGACGTCGTGGTGGTCGGGGCCGGCCTCGCAGGGCTCACCTGCGCCCGCGAGCTGGTGCGGGCCGGTCGCCAGGTGGTCGTGCTCGAACGCTCCGACGCGGTGGGCGGTCGGGTGCGCACGGACGTCGTGGACGGGTTCCGCTGCGACCGGGGCTTCCAGCTGCTCAACCCCGCCTACCCGGCACTGCGCCGGCTGGTGGACCTCGACGCGCTGGACCTGCGCTCCTTCTCCGCGGGCGCCGCCCTCGCCGGACGGCACGGGTTCTCGATCGTGGCCGACCCCCGGCGCAGCCCCGGCTACTTCATGCAGACCCTGCGCAGCGGCTACGTCCGTCCCGGCGAGCTGGCCCGGCTGAGCGCCTGGGCGGCGCCGTCGCTGGGAAGGGTGCAGGACCTGCTCGAGCGCGACGACGAGTCGCTGGCGGAGTCCCTCGACGGTGCGCGGGTCCATGGCCGGCTGCGGGAAGAGGTCTTCGAGCCGTTCTTCGCCGGCGTGCTCGCCGAGGACCGAGGGGAGACGTCCGCGATCTTCGCGCGGCTGCTCGTGCGGTCCTTCCTGCTGGGCACGCCGGGCGTGCCCGCGCTGGGCATGTCGGCGCTGCCGGAGCAGATCGCCGCCGACCTCGACGGGGCCGTGCACCTCGAGGAGCGCGTGCGCGCCGTGGAGCGTCACGGTCACCGATGGCGTGTGCTCACCGACGAGGCTCGGTACGACGCCCGCGCCGTGGTCGTCGCGGCCGACCCGGCGACCGCCTCGGGTCTGACCGGGCTGACCACGACCCCGATGAAAGGCCTGGTCACGTACTGGTTCGCGACCCAGGACGCGCCGACGGACCTGGACCTGCTGGTCCTCGACCCGGCGCGGAGCGGGCCGGTCGTCAACACCGCAGTGCTCTCGAACGTGGCCCCGGACTACGCGCCGCCGGGCTGGCACCTGGTGCAGGCAACCACGCTGGAGAGCTCGGCACGGCAGAGGGCCGGCGAGGCGGAGGTGCGCGCGCACCTGGCGAGGATGTACCGCACGGACACCGGTCGGTGGGACCTGGTCGTCACCCATGACGTGGTCCACGCGCTGCCGCAGCAGCGGCCGGGAGTGCCGGTGCGGCAGCCGGTCGAGCTCGGCGGCGGCCTGTTCGTCGCCGGCGACCACCGCGACACAGCCTCGATCCAAGGCGCGCTGGTGTCCGGGCGACGCACGGCTGCCGCGGTGCGTGGCTGGCTCGAACCCTGACCGGCCGCGTCACTCAGCGCCGGCCGTGCGGGCCGCGTCCGCGCGGGAGGGCTCAGCTGGACGCCGGGTCGGCGTCGCTGATCTCGCGCGCCTTCTCCTCCACCCACGCGTCGTCGACCTCGACACCGACCTCGGCCGCTGCCTTGCGCAGCTCCTCGCGGACGGTCTCGACCGGTGCGCCCTCCTGCCAGGAGAGCACCCGGTCCACGACGGCCTGCTGGGCCTCGGCCTCGGCGCCCTGGGCGCCGGTCGCTGCGGCTTCGTTGCGGAGCTCTTCGTTGTCGGTCATGAGGCCCGGTTACCCAGCCGCGGGCATCCGTAACTGGGTTAGCGTGGCCGGATGCGGATGTTCGTCGCGCTCACCCCGTCCGAAGAGGCGCTGGAGGACCTCGGCGAGTTCCTGGCCCCACGCCAGGAGGCCGAGCAGGGCTTCCGGTGGACGGCCCCCGACCAGTGGCACGTCACGCTGGCGTTCATGGCCGACGTGCCCGACCGGGCCCTCGACGACCTGCTCGAGCGGCTGTCACGAGCCGCTGCTCGTCGTACGCCGTTCACGGTGAGCGTGGCAGGGGGCGGCGCGTTCCCGAACCCGGCAAGGGCCAAGGTGCTCTACGCCGGGCTCGAGGTCAGCGAGGCCGAGGAGCTGCGCCGGCTCTGGACCGGTGCGCGAGCGGCCGCAACGAAGGCCGGTGCCGAGACCGAGGGCGGCAGGTTCCATCCCCACCTGACCCTCGCCAGGATCGGCCGGCCGCTGGACGTGACCAGGTGGATCCGGGTGCTCGACGCCTACCGCGGACCGCTCTGGGACGCGTCCGAGATCGCGCTGATCGCCTCCCACCTCGGCGAGGGGCCGCGCAAGCGACCGCGCTACGAGGTCGTCGAGACCTTCCCCCTCGGCGGGCGGACACGAAACGCGGACGAAACGCTGGTCGTGACACCCTGACCGCATGCAGATCGAGCGGATCGGTTTCACGCCGTTGAAGGGCGCGCGGCACCGGGCCCACGACAGCGTGCGGCTGGCCGAGAGCGGCCCGGTCGGCGACCGCGTGTTCTGCCTGGTCGACCCAGCCCGGGGCCGCGTGCTCCGCACCGTGGAGAACCCCTCGCTGGTCCGGGCGGTGGCCGACTGGGACGGCGAGGTGCTGGCCGTCGAGCTGCCCGCGGGCCGCTTCGAGGCGACTCCGGAGCCGACCGGCGAGCTGCTGGCCGTCGACTACTGGGGGCGCACGGCCAAGGTCGAGACCGTCGCCGGGCCGTGGGCGGCCGCCTTCAGCGAGCACCTCGGCCACGACGTCGTCCTGGCCCGGTCCGCCGCGCCCGGCGAGGTGGTGTACGGCGCCTCGGTCACCCTGGTGACGACCGCCTCCCTGACGCACCTTGCCGACCACCTCGGCACGACGGTGGACAGCGCCCGGTTCCGGTCGACCTTCCTCCTCCACGGCGGTGCCGAGCCGCACGCCGAGGACTCCTGGCTGGGCCGCAGGCTGCGACTCGGGGAGGCAGAGGTCGCCGTGAACGGCATCGTGCCGCGGTGCGCCGTGATCGACCTCGACCCGGACACCGGCGCCCGGAACGGCAACCTGATGAGGACGCTCGCGGGTTATCGTCGGGGGGAGCAAGAGGTCCACTTCGGCGTGGATGCCGTGGTGGTCCGGCCTGGCGTCGTCCGCGTCGGTGACCACGCAGACCTAGAGAGAGGCTGACCGGCAGATGCCCTACCTGCTGCGTGTCGAGCTGCCCGACGTCCCAGGCTCCCTGGGCCGGGTCGCGACCGCGATCGGTGAGGCCGGCGGCGACATCGAGGCGATCGAGATCGTCGAGAAGAACGTCGCACGCGGCACCGCCGTCGACGACGTGCTCCTCGAGACCGCCCCCGGCGTGATGCCCGACTCGATCGTGTCGGTGTGCAACCAGCTCGACGGCGTCAGCGTGCTGTGGATCTCCCGGTACGGCGCCGGCGGCAACCTGTTCATGGACCTCGAGGCGGTCGAGGCGATCACCGGCACCCCGCACTCCGCGATCGACGAGCTCGTCGACCTGCTCCCGGTGACGTTCCGGGCGGACTGGGCCGTGCGCGTCCGGCGGGTGGACTCAGGGGTGGTGATCACCCACCGGACCTCGGCCGCGCCGGAGCAGATCGGCGGTGACGTCGACTGGTTCCCGCTCAACCGGCCCGCGCGCGTCGAGGTGCCCGAGGACTGGGAGCAGTGGACGTCCACCCTGGTCGCCGCCGCACCGCTCGGCGACAAGGACGAGATCGTGCTGTTCGGACGCCGCGGCGGACCCGCGATCCTGGACTCCGAGCTCGCCCGGCTGGGCCACCTGGCAGCGCTCGCCGTCTCCATCGTCAGGGCCGGCTGATGGCGCAGTTCGACAAGGAGACCGACCGCTCCGGCGCGTTCAAGCGTCAGCCGAACCGGTTCACCGATCGACCGTCCCCCGCGGCCGGACGCTATCGGCTGATCTGGTCACGCGCCTGCCCGTGGGCGCACCGCTCTCGGATCGTCCTCGGTCTGCTCGGGCTCGACGAGGTGATCTCGATCGGCACGGTCGACCCGGTTCGCGACGAACGCGGCTGGCGGTTCACCCTCGACCCGGACGGCCGCGACCCCGTGCTCGGCATCGAGTACCTCTCCGAGGCCTACCTGCGCACCGACCCGGGGTACGACGGTCGCGTGACCGTCCCGTGCCTGGTCGACGTCGAGACCGGGAAGGTCGCCACCAACGACTACCCGCAGATGACGCTGGACTTCTCCACCGAGTGGACCGACCACCACCGGCCGGGTGCGCCGGACCTCTACCCCGCGGCGCTGCGGGCGGAGATCGACGAGGTCAACGACCTGGTCTTCCGCGACGTGAACAACGGCGTCTACCGGTGCGGCTTCGCCGCCTCGCAGGAGGCCTACGAGGAGGCGTTCCACGCGCTGTTCGCCCGGCTCGACTGGCTCTCGGACCGACTGGCCGGGCAGCGCTACCTCGTGGGGGACCGGCTCACCGAGGCCGACATCCGGCTGTTCACCACCCTGGTGCGCTTCGACGCGGTCTACCACGGCCACTTCAAGTGCAACCGGCACAAGCTCTCCGAGATGCCGGTGCTGTGGGCCTACGCCCGGGACCTCTTCCAGACGCCCGGGTTCGGCGACACGGTGGACTTCGACCACATCAAGCGGCACTACTACGCCACCCACGAGCAGATCAACCCGAGCCGGATCGTGCCGCTCGGCCCCGACGAGTCCGGCTGGCTCGAGCCGCACGGACGCGGCTAACGGGTCACGGCCGGGGCTGCTCGACCGGCTCGGCGACGAACACCGGGATCTCCCGGTCGGTCCTGGCCTGGTAGTCGGCGTAGTCGGCGAACGCCGCCACTGCGCGATCCCACCACGTGGCCTTCTCCTCGCCGGTCACCTCGCGGGCGCGGTAGGTGCGGCGGGCCGGACCGTCCTGGATCATCACCTCGGGGTGCGCCTTGAGGTTGAAGTACCAGGTGGGGTGCTTCGGCGCGCCGCCCTGGGACGCGACGAGCGCATAGCTGCCCTCGTGCTCGACGCGCATCAACGGCGTCTTGCGGATCTTGCCGCTGCGTGCGCCGACCGACGTCACGACCACGACGGGCATGCCGCGGAGCGTCGTACCCTCGGTGCCGCCGGAGGACTCGTAGAGCTCCACCTGGTCGCGGACCCACTGGCTGGGACTGGGGACGTACTCACCTTCGAGTGCCATGACCGCATGGTGCCCGCCGAGGGCCGATCTCAAGCGGCGGGGGTAGCCTGCGGCCCATGCCCGAGACTGTCTCCGAGATCTTCGACCCCAGCGCGTGGAAGCCGGTCCCCGGCTTCGAGGACCTGACCGACCTGACCTACCACCGTGCGGTCGACCACGGGACGGTGCGGATCGCCTTCGACCGGCCCGAGGTGCGCAACGCGTTCCGGCCCGGCACCGTCGACGAGCTGCTGCGGGTCCTCGAGCACGCGCGGACCTCCAGCGACGTCGGCTGCGTGCTGCTCACCGGCAACGGGCCGTCGCCGAAGGACGGCGGGTGGGCGTTCTGCTCCGGCGGCGACCAGCGGATCCGCGGCCGGGCCGGCTACCAGTACGCGACCGGTGAGACCTCGGAGACCGTCGACAAGGCCAAGCTCGCGCGGCTGCACATCCTCGAGTGCCAGCGGCTGATCCGGTTCATGCCGAAGGTGGTCATCGCGGTCGTCCCCGGCTGGGCCGCCGGCGGCGGGCACTCGCTGCACGTGGTCGCCGACCTGACCCTGGCCAGCGCCGAGCACGCCCGCTTCAAGCAGACCGACGCCGACGTGGGGTCCTTCGACGGTGGCTACGGGTCGGCCTACCTCGCCCGCCAGGTGGGCCAGAAGTTCGCCCGCGAGATCTTCTTCCTCGGTGACGAGTACACCGCCGAGGAGGCGCACGCGATGGGGATGGTCAACAAGGTGGTCCCGCACGCGGACCTGGAGAAGGTCGCGCTGGAGTGGGGCCGCAAGATCAACGGCAAGTCGCCCACGGCGCAGCGGATGCTGAAGTACTCCTTCAACCTGATCGACGACGGCCTGGTCGGCCAGCAGATCTTCGCCGGCGAGACGACGCGCCTGGCCTACATGACCGACGAGGCGGTCGAGGGGCGCGACGCGTTCCTCGAGAAGCGCGAGCCGGACTGGTCGCCGTTCCCCTGGTACTACTGATCTGGCGCGTTTGCGCAGGTCAGGCCGGGGGTTCGACCCTCGAAGCACGCGCCTGGTCCGCAAAAAGTCCGCAAGAAACCGGCGGCAGCAGTCGTCGATCGACGCGTACCGTCGGGGTCCCTAGGTCTGTCGGGACTCCGAGCGGCTTCGCAAGTCCGCTCGACCACTGGCCGACGACTGATCCCGTGATAGTCTTGGCTCACTGGGTTGGCGGAGACGTCAAGACCCACATGGTGGCGGGGGTAATCCCCCGCCATTCATTTTCCCAGGGGGATCGTGGCCGAACTCAGCATCTTCATTGATGAGTCCGGCCATTTCGATTCTGCCCGCGTGGGCTACTACGTCCTGACCCTCGTCCTTCACGAGCAGCGCGACGATGTCGCCGGGCAGGTCGCCGTTCTCGACACCGCGTTGAAGGATCTCGGCTTCGACGGGCACGTCGTGCACTCCGGCGCCGCCATTCGCGGCGAGGAGATCTACCGCGGCATGGACATCGCCATCCGCAAGGCGATCTTCACGAGGTTCATGGCCTTCACCTGGAAGGCCGACATCACCTACCAGCACTTCGTCTTCCGGAAGAAGGAGTACGGCGACGCGCTCAAGCTCGAAGGTGCGTTGGCTCGCCAGTTGGGGTTGTTCCTGCGGGAGAACGCCGAGTACTTCCTGTCCTTCGACAAGGTCATCGCGTACTACGACAACGGCCAGACCGAAGTCACGAGGACCCTGAACTCGGTGTTCAACGCGTTCTTCTTCGACGTGGACTTCCGCAACGTCAAGCCGAAGGACTACCGGCTGTTCCAGGCCGCCGACCTCTTCTGCACGCTGGAACTGCTCCGAGCCAAGGTTGAGGACAACGCCCTCTCCCGGTCAGACCTGTTCTTCTTCCGGACCAAGCAGACGCTGCAGAAGGACTACCTGCGAAAGATCCTTAAGAAGCGCTTCGGGACATAACGGAGTGCTCGACGGCACTGGCGGCTTCTGCGCCAGCTTGATGGCGCGGCGGCTACGTTGGCTGGGTGCGGTTGTCGGATGCGCTTGCCAACGGGTACCTCCCCCAGGAGTTGCCGCCGTGCTTCAGCTCAGTTGACTTCGCGGCCAAGGTGTCATCGCTGACGCTCCCGTCTTCAGGGAAGTGGAGGTATCCGGCGAAGTTCAGCCTCACCCGTGCCGGTGGTCTGCGGCGGTCGGCAGAGATCCCGAACCCTTTCAGTCAGTACTTCCTGGCGGAGGCATGTTCGGCTCACTGGCCGCAGCTCCAGCGGCTGTCGGCACAGAGCCCGATCTCGCTGAGTCGTCCTGTGCGCGGCTCGGTCGGGCGGTCCCTCTCATACAAGAAACCCATCGCCGAGTGGGGTCGGGAGCTCGTCGCCCGCATGCCCGGCGGCCGCCTCACACTGCGGACGGACATCAGCCAGTTCTACCCGTCCATCTACACGCACGCCGTCGATTGGGCGATCCGCGGGAAGAAGAAGGCGAAACTCAACATCCATGGCACCGGGCTCGGGCCGACCTTGGACAAGCTCCTGCGCAACGGGCGCGGTGGGCAGACCATCGGACTTTCCGTAGGACCCGACACCTCTTGGCTGATTGCCGAGGTGGTGTTGGCGAGGATCGACGCTGAGCTCGCAAGACGCCATCCGGCGGTGTCCAAGCGCTGCGCTCGCTTCGGCGATGACATGACGTTCTACGCTGCCACTCACGACGAGGCGCACAGCGTCTTGGCAACCTACCAGCACCTGCTGTTGGACTTCGAGCTCGCGGTGAACCCGAACAAGGTCGCTGTCATTGACGGCCTCGAGCCCGTGGAAGCCCGGTGGGTTCGGAAGCTTCGTACCCACCGCTACAGGGACCGCACGGATAGCCACCTGGCGGCGGACATTGTCGACCTGTTTGACCTCGCGTTCGATGAGCGGCAGCGCTTCGCCACCCAGGGCGTCATGAGCTACGCGATCATGCGTTGTAACCCGTTCCCGGCCGGTGCGTCGAGTTGGCCGTTGTACCGCGACCTTGTCCTGGCCTCGGTCGGCCTTGAGCCGAGCACGCTGCGACACGCGTACCGCGTGCTTCGGTTCGCCAAGGATCACGGTCTTCCCGTTGATCAGGACAGGGTGTCAGAGGTTCTCAACGACCTCCTGGCCCGGCATGCGGCGTTGGAGCACGGGTTCGAGACGGCATGGATCTTGTTCATACTCCGCGAGCTGGGTCTACCCCTCGACGCCTCCAGCGGGCGAGCCGTGGCCGGGATGAGCGATGCGTGCAGCCTGATTCTGCTCAGGGACCTGTGCGAGGGATCGAGTCGACTGATGCAGTCGGTCGATTTCAACCAGGCCGTGAAGCGGGCGGAGGCCGATGATGCGTTGAGTTCAAGCGATTGGCTCCTTGCCTACGAGTTCCGGCACGCTCGGTGGGCGCGCCCGAAAAAGTGGGACTCAGCCGACGGTTGGAAGGACGCGCATCGTCTGGGCGTCACGTTCTATGTCAGCCCGAACAAGATGCCGAAGCCGCGTTTGCGTCGACGTCTGCCCCTCTTCCGTCCCTCCTGGGCGTACCCGGTCCGATGACCTGGGCACGGCGTGCTGGTCTCCGTCGTCGCGGTCAGAAGGTCTCACGCGCCCATGGCCTGTCTCAGTAGGTCCGCCGCGGCCGCGCGCGTCCGATCCTCCGCCGTCGGCCACAGATGGCTGTAGGTGTTTAGCGTCGTAGTCGCTGACGAGTGCCCCAACGCACGCTGGACGGTGACGACGTCGCAGCCCGCAGCGATGAGCCCAGAGGCGTAGAAGTGCCGCAGGTCGTGCAGGCGGACGTGCGGCAGCCCGGCTGACGTCCGCGTCGCTCGCCAGCGCCAGTCGATGTCGTTGTCGTAAATCGGTCCGTCGCCGACGGTGAACAGCCAGCGGTCCGACGCCTTGTCCGGCAGGAACCGGTCGATGTGGTCGCGTAGCAGCTTGACAAGCTCATCAGGCAGGTGCACGACCCGCTCGGAGCCGTACTTCGGCAGCCGGGCGACGAAGGTTGAGCCGTCCCGTTGCAACTGCCGTGACACGGTCAGCCGGCGGAGGGTGAAGTCGATGTCGCCGACCTGAACGCCGGCGGCCTCGCCCTTCCGCAGACCGGCGAAGGCGCAGAGCGCGACGTAGGCGCGGAAGCCGTGACGGGTCGAGACGCGGTTGCTGTCGGCGTGCGCCAGCAGCTTGCCGACCTGCTCGACAGTCGGGATCCGCATCGCCGCCTCGACCTTGCGTCGACGGGGCAGCGCGACGCCATCGGTGGGGTCGGCGGCGATCACGCGATCAGCAACCGCCGCCCGGAATACCGAGCGGACGATCACGAAGCGCGTCTTGATCGTCGTGGGCGCCCAGCGCGTCGACATCGACTTCACCCAGGTCTCGATGTGGGACCGTCGGATCGCCTTCATGGGAAGGTCCTCGAACCCGACCGACTTCACAGCCAGATCCGCGTTGGCCCTGGTCGACGGCAGCCAGAGTTGGCGCGGCGCCCAGTCGTTGTAGAACTCCTGGAAGGTCACCCGACCGGCGCGCGGGTTGACGTACGTGCCGGTGTGGAGCGTCGAGGTCACCTCGTCGAGCCACGCAGCGGCGTCGACCTTGCGCTTGAAGTGACGAGCGCGCTCGCGCCCGGTGTCGTCCCGATAGCGGGCGCGCCAACGGCCGTCGGGGCGCTTCGCGATGCTCCCGGCCACAGGTCACCTCCTCACGACGGCCAGCCTCACCGTGCTCTGCTCGGCCACACGATCAGCGAGCTCAGTCGTGTCCCTGTGGACGGTTGGTCTGTTCGGAGAGCCATAGGACGAGGTCGGCACGCCAGTAGCGGACGTGGCGGCCGATCTTGAAGCTGCGCGGGCCGCAGCCGAGGTGGCGCCAGTAGCGGAGCGTCCCCTCGGCGACTCGGAGGAAGCGGCAGGCTTCCTGGAGGGTGAGCATCTCGTCGCCGGGGTTCTTGCTCGGGCGGCGGTTCTCGTCGGGGTTGATCGGTGATGCGGTCATGGCGTTGCTCCTCGCCGGTTGGGGTTGCGGACCGTCGGTCCGTGCCTGCCAGCGTGGGCGGTCAGGTATCCACGATTTCGGGATACCTGAAGGGGGATACCTGCCCGCGGCCCGCGTTTCCGCAGGTCAACAGGCATCCCTAAGTCGCCACGCTGGATGGCTTGCGAGTCGTTGGCTCACGTCGGTCAGCGTGGACTCCGGGTGTTACCGGCATCCGGTAACGCGGAGGGGGAACGCCAGGGGGAACGTCGCGTTCGTGCAGGTCAGGTGCGTTCCCCAAGTTCCGCTGACGCACGGCGATCAGACCCGGTTCCGCAGGTAAGTCCTGACCTGCTCGGGGTGTGAACGCAACAAGTGCCTTCCATTTCGGCAAGATCGCGGTTGTCGAGACTTTGATCTGCACCGAGTGAAAGGCACCTGTTGGGTG
>JBMOMG010000177.1:0-13083 GCA_049323155.1 Actinomycetota bacterium
GAGCTGACCGAACGCGGTCAGCGCACCGACCACGTCCAGCTCGTCGACCTCTACCTGTGCTGCCATACCCCGACGCTAGAGGGCACCACCGACATTTCCGGCCCGCCGACCGGGGCGTTCCACACCCTGCGGAGGAAGGCGTCACACGCGCCGGATCGGAGCGGTCATGGGATCGAGACGACGGTCATCCCGGCCGCAGCGGAGGGGCGGTCCATGGCTGCCAGTGCGGCACCGGCACCGCCGAGGTCGATCACCTCGCCCACCAGCAGATCCGGGCGGAGACGGCCGTCGGCGACCATCTCGAGCATCGCGGGGTAGTCCGAGGCCGGCATGCCGTGGGACCCGTACACCTCCAGCTCCTGCGCCACGACCCGGTCCATGGGCAGCGGCGGCGTGGAGTCCGGGCCGAGCAGGAGGCCGACCTGGACGTGCCGGCCGCGGCGACGCAGGGACCGCACGGAGGCGGCGGCCGCGGCAGGTGAGCCGAGTGCGTCCAGGGACACGTGCACCCCGCCACCGGTGAAGCGACGCACCGCCTCGCCCGGGTCGTCCACGTCACGGGCGTCGACCACGACGGACGCGCCCAGGTCCTGTGCCCGTTGCAGCGCGGCGGTGCGTACGTCGACCGCCACCACGCGCGCACCCAGAGTGGCGGCGACCATCACGGCGGAGAGCCCGACGCCGCCGCACCCGTGCACGGCCACCCAGCCGCCGGGGGAGACCCGCCCGTGCACCGTGAGAGCGCGGAAGGCAGTCGCGAAGCGGCATCCCAGCGACGCCGCCGTGACGAAGTCGAGCGAGTCCGGCAGGCGCACCAGGTTGGTGTCGGCGGCGTGGATCGCGACGAGCTCGGCGAACGATCCCGGACCGGTGAACCCCGGCTGCGTTTGGTGCGGGCACACCTGTGCCTCTCCGGCCAGGCAGTACTCACAGCGGCCGCAGCCGCACACGAACGGGACGGTCACCCGGTCACCGGGCGCCCACCGCGTGACGGCGGCGCCCACCGACTCCACGACACCGGCCAGCTCGTGTCCCGGGACGTGGGGCAGGTCGACCGGGTCGTGGCCCTTCCACGCGTGCCAGTCGGACCGGCACACGCCGGTGGCGCGCACGCGGATCAGCGCTCCGTCCGGCGGGCAGTCGGGCTCGGCCACCGATCGCAGCTCCGGTTGCTCGCCGTACGCGTCGAAGACCACCGCCTGCATCGCCATGCGCCCAGTCTGCATGGTCACACCCGCGCATCTCGGCACGGTGTTGGGGCACGATGGAGACAGTCGACACGAAGGAGGGCTCGATGACCGGCTGGGTGGGCAACATCGAAGAGGCCACGAACGGCAACACCTACTTCCGCGAGGCGCTGTTCACCGGGAAGAACGTCCAGCTGACGGTGATGAGCCTCAAGCCCGGCGAGGAGATCGGGGTCGAGATGCACGACCACCTCGACCAGTTCATCCGGGTCGAGTCCGGCCGCGCGACGGTGACGCTCGGCCCGTCCAAGGACGAGGTGTCCGAGACGCACACGCTCGAGGACGACTGGGCCGTCATCGTGCCCGGCGGCACGTGGCACAACGTGATCAACAACGGCGACCAGGACCTCAAGCTGTACTCCCTGTACGCGCCACCGGAGCACCCGGAGGGCACCGTGCACCGCACGAAGGCAGAGGCCGACGCCGCGGAGGCCGAGCACAGCCACTGACCTTGTGGAGCCCCGCGGGGCGGCATAGGTTCTGCGTACCGTCGCAGCACCCGCTCGCAGCCAGGAGGCGCCCGTGCCCGAGTCCTACGACTACGTCATCGTCGGTGCGGGGAGCGCGGGCGCTGTCGTCGCCGCGCGGCTGAGCGAGGACCCCGGTACGACGGTCCTGCTGCTCGAGGCAGGCCCACCGGCCGACGCCGACGAGATCAGCATCCCCGCAGCCTTCTCGACGTTGTTCAAGACCAAGTGGGACTGGCACTACAACACTGTCGAGCAGAAGCAGCTCAACTCCCGGCGCGCCTACTGGCCGCGGATGCGCGCCCTCGGCGGCTGCTCGTCGATGAACGCGATGATCTACATCCGGGGCAACCGGCTGGACTACGACGCGTGGCGTGACGAGCACGGGGCCACGGGCTGGGGGTACGTCGACGTCCTGCCGTACTTCATCCGGTCCGAGGACAACACGACGTTCGAGGCACCGTTCCACGGCCGCGGCGGCCCCCTCCACGTGGAGGACCGCCGCTACACGCACCCCCTGACGTACGACTGGCTGGAGTCCGCGGCCGCCAGCGGGATGAAGCCCAACGACGACTTCAACGGCGCCGAGCAGGACGGGATCGGCCTCTACCAGGTGACCTGTCGCAAGGGCCGGCGCTGGTCGGTGGCGGACGCGTTCCTGGCGCCCGCGATGAGCCGGCCGAACCTCACCGTGCGCACCGGTGCGCTCGCCACCCGGGTCCTGATCGAGGACGGCCGAGCGGTCGGCGTCGCGTTCCTGCACGGTCCGGACGAGGAGGTCGTGTACGCCGACGGCGAGGTCGTGCTCTCCGGCGGCGCGATCAACTCACCCCAGCTGCTGATGCTCTCCGGCATCGGCCCGGCGGCCCATCTGCGCGAGCTCGGGATCGAGGTCGTGGCCGACCTGCCGGGCGTCGGGGAGAACCTGCACGACCACCCGGCCGCACCGCTGGTGTGGCACACCCAGCACGCCAGCGACCTCGCCGACTACAACGGGCTGCTCAACTTCGCCAAGGCCAAGGCGACCGGCCGCGGCCCGCTCGTCTCCAACATCGGTGAGGCAGGCGGCTTCTTCCGCACCCGCGACGACCTGGCCGCGCCCGACCTCCAGATCCACATGGCCCCCTCCGGCTTCTGGGACAACGGCCTGCACGAGCCGACGACCCGCAAGGTCACCGTCGCGCCCACCCTCGTCGACGTCGCGAGCCGCGGGCGGTTGCGGCTGCGGTCGACCGACCCGCGCTGGCACCCCGAGATCGACCCCGCCTACTACGACGACCCACGCGACCTCGACGCGATGGTGCGCGGCGTGCAGCGGATCCTCGAGACGGTGCGCACCGGTCGGCTCGCCCGCCACATCGCAGCGCCGTTCCTTCCGGGCAGCCGCAACCCCTCGGAGGAGGAGATCGCCGAGCACCTGCGAGCGACCACGCAGACGCTGTACCACCCCGTCGGGACGTGCGCGATGGGCAAGGACGAGCAGGCGGTGGTCGACCCGCAGCTGCGGGTGCGCGGTGTCGAGGGGCTGCGGGTGGCAGACGCATCCGTGATGCCCGTCGTACCTCGCGGCAACACCAACGCCCCCACGATCATGATCGGCGAGAAGGCAGCGGACCTGCTGCGCGGCCGGCTCTCGGCGCAAGGAGACAAGCGATGACCCAGAAGCTCGAGTCCCTCAACCCGGCGACCGGCGACGTCGTCGGCGTGCACGTCGTCGACGAGCCGGCCGACGTCGACGCGGCGGTGGCCCGCGCCCGGGAAGCCTCCGCGTGGTGGTCCGAGCTCGACTTCGACGAGCGCAAGCAGATCCTCAACCAGTGGAAGGGTGTCCTCGCCCGGCGGATGGGCCAGCTCGCCGACGTGGTCCATCAGGAGACGGGCAAACCGCATGCCGACGCCCAGCTCGAGATCGGTCTCGCCATCGACCACCTGGGCTGGGCGGCGAGCCATGCCGCGAAGGTGCTCGGTCCGCACAAGGTCTCCCCGGGCCTCCTGATGGCCAACCACGCCGCGAGCGTGGAGTACCGCCCGCTCGGGGTGATCGGCGTGATCGGCCCCTGGAACTACCCGGTCTTCACGCCGATGGGCTCGATCGTCTACGCCCTTGCCGCCGGCAACACCGTGGTCTTCAAGCCGAGCGAGTACGCCCCTGGGGTCGGCGTCTGGCTCGCCGAGAGTCTCGCCGAGGTGGTGCCGGACCGGGCACTCCTGCAGACGGTCATCGGGTACGGCGAGACCGGCAACGCCTTGTGTCGGGCCGACATCGACAAGCTTGCGTTCACCGGCTCCACCGCCACCGGGAAGAAGGTGATGGCGGCCTGCGCCGAGAACCTCACCCCGGTGCTGATCGAGGCGGGCGGGAAGGACGCGCTCCTGGTGGACGAGGACGCCGACCTGCCTGCGGCCGCCGACGCCGCGATCTGGGGCGCGTTCTCCAACGCCGGGCAGACCTGCGCCGGTGTCGAGCGCGTCTACGTCCACGAGCGGGTGTACGACGAGTTCCTCGACGAGATCACCCAGCAGGCCAAGGGGATCCATGCCGGGGCACACCCCGGTGCGCACTTCGGGCCCATGACGATGCCGGCCCAGGTCGAGGTCGTCCGTCGCCACGTCGCCGACGCCCTCGCCAAGGGGGCACGAGCAGTCCTCGGCAGCGCGGAGTCGGTCGGCGACCGGTTCATCCAGCCGGTGATCCTGACCGACGTACCCCACGACTCGTGCGCCATCACCGAGGAGACCTTCGGGCCCACCATGACGGTGACGAAGGTGCGCGACATGGACGAGGCGGTGGAGCTCGCCAACGGCACCGAGTTCGGTCTCGGCTCCACGGTGTTCTCCAGGTCACGCGGACCCGAGCTCGCGAGGCGGATCCGCTCCGGGATGACCGCGATCAACTCGGTGATCTCCTTCGCCGGGATCCCGGCGCTGCCGTTCGGCGGGGTCGGTGCCTCCGGGTTCGGCCGGATCCACGGTGCGGACGGTCTCAAGGAGTTCACGTACGCCAAGGCGGTCGCGCGACAGCGGGTGAAGGCGCCGATGGTGCTCACTTCCTTCACGCGCACCGCGAAGCATGACGCCGCCTTCGCTCAGCTCGTGAGCGTCCTGCACGGCCGTGCGTCCCAGCTGCCGAGGCTCGGCAAGCGGGTGCGTTGAGGGCCGTCGCCGGACGCTTCTGTCTGTACCAGGGCGGTTTGTCGGGTTTGGAACGCGCGGACGGGGGCATCTTGGCTCCCGAGTAGCCCGACGAGGAGGTCTGGAATGCGCGGAATGCTTGCCTGGATGGTGGAGCAGCTTTGCCGCCCGCTCGACACGAAGGTCTGCGCGGTCGCCAACGTCGGCGACGAGGACGACGCCTTCCCCGGGTACTACCTCAGCGCCTGACGGCTGTCGTGGTCCGGGCGTCGCTGCCGGACCAGACGCAGCTCCTCCTGGTGGGCGAAGATCGCCTCGAGTGACGGCGGCAGGCCGCTGTCGATGTCGGATGCGTGCCGTGGAGCGCCTTCCGGAGTGGAGTCGCCGCCGTCCGGTGTCGGGTCCAGCTCCATGGGTGTGGTGACGGACCGCTCGACGCGACGGCTCTTGCGGGCCGGCGGAGGGGGTGTCCGCGGGGGCGCCGTCGCCTGAGCGGAGCGCTGGGGCGGGGCGGACTCAGCCGCGAGCCGTTCCAGCGGAGGCGCCGAGGCAGCCGCCGCCGGATCCGTGGTCACGGTCAAGGTGACGCGTGGCCACCACCGACCGCGGTCGGAGCGCGACACGACCGCCGGTTCGTTGAAGCGCTCGCGCGCATAGGCGAGTGCCGAGTCGAACGACCCCGCCGTGACCCGCCAGGTCCGGCCGTGGCCGGAGACCTCGATGCGGTCCTGGACCGCCTGCCACATCTCCGTGATGCCTTGCCCGAGCGGCATGGTGACCACCTGCCTTCCACCGGGCATCCGAGGCTAGTCCAGAGCCCGCTCCCGAAGAAGAGCCGTGCTCGGCGGGTCGCTCCCGACTGTGCTCCGAGGTGCCTGGATGACCGATGGCCTAGGGTGGGCACGCCCGAGTCAGCCGCGCCGAGCGGGCATGCCATGGGGACGACGATCACGCTGTTCGGCGTCCTGGTGTTGATCGGGTTCCTCGGCGTCATGGTCTTCGTGCTCGCGAACGGGTCGCAGAGCCGTGCCCTGAGTCGACGCGAGCGCGAGGAGCTGATCGGGCTGCGCGCACTCGTCGACGACCTCAAGGACACTGCGTGGGACCACCGCGAGCTCGACTCGGCGCTCTCGGTGATCATGATCGACAAGATCCGCGAGCACGAGCGCCGCAACCGCGAGCTCGGCTCCTGACCAACAAGGAAGACCCCCGGTGAAGAAGGTGAACAAGGCCCTGGCCGGCGTGGGTGCGGTCGCGGCCGTCGGCCTGCTCGTGCTGCTCGTCGCCCGCCCGTCCTCGATCTCGACCGGGCCCGACCAGGTCGCCCTGCACTACAAGGGTGGAGCGTTCTCCTCGAAGAAGTTCAGCGACTGCATCGCCCCGTCCAACCGCGAGTTCGACGGCCCCGGCGACCTGCACTTCGCCTACCCCGCCTCGCAGACCAACTTCGTCTTCGACGCCGACGGCGGCGACTCCGCGCCGATCACGTTCGTGACCAAGGACGGCATCGAGATGACCGTCGAGGGCGTCACCAACTTCCTGCTCAACACCTCCTGCGAGCCGATCGAGATCGGCGGCAACAGGTACGCCGGCGGCGCGCTCCAGCGGTTCCACGAGCTGATCGGCAATCGCTACAACGCCTACATGACGCCCGACGGCGGCCGCTCCAACGGCTGGCGGCAGATGCTCAACGTCTACATCTTCCGGCCCCTCGACACCGCCACCGACCGCGCCGGGCAGAAGTACACCTACGCCGAGCTCTACACCGATCCGAACAAGAAGGCGCAGTGGGAGCGCGACGTGCTGACCCAGCTGCCTGACCTGGTCAACCGGCAGACCGACGGGGACACCGAGTTCTTCCAGAACTTCGCGATCACCTTCCAGAAGCCCGAGCCGCCGCAGTCGATCAAGGACGAGCTGGTCAAGCAGCAGGCCGCGGTCGCCAAGGCCCGGGCCGCCGAGGCGGAGGCCGCTGCGCGGGAGGCTGCCGCGCAGGCGCAGATCGCCGTCGAGCGGGCCGAGGCGGCCAAGATCGCCGAACGTGTCCGGGTGCTAGGTCGTGACGGCTACCTCCAGCAGTACGCCATCGACCACGGCATCAACCCGTACCAGCCCTCCGGTGGCAGCCTGATCGTGGACCAGCAGAAGCGCTGAGCCTCTGGCCCCGGTCGCGGTCGGCGCTGCGACTCAGCCGTCGTAGCCGACCTCGGCCCGCCACTGCGCGTCCGGGGTCGTCGCCAGCGCGTGCACCGCGTCGGCAACGCGGGCGGGGGAGAAGGGGGTGTCCGCGGCCAGCACCCCGTGCACCGTCAGCGTCGCCGCCCGGATCCCGTCGGGGGAGAGAGCCCGGTCCAGGCTGAGCACCAGGTTGCGCAGCGCCGCCTTCTGGACGCCGAGTGAGCACGCTCCCGGGGACGGGTGGTCGGCGGCCATGCTGCCGGTGGCGAGCACCCGGGAACCGGCGCGCATGAAGGGTCGCGCCGCCTGTACGACGGTCAGCAGACCGGCCGCGCCGACGCGGACGTCCTCGAGCAGCTGGTCGGGCGACAGCTGCAAGGGGTCGGCCTCGCGGAACACGCTCGGGTTGAAGTGCACGACATCGATCTGCCCCAGGTGGCCACCGAACCGGGTGACCGCGGCGGCCAGAGCATCCGAGTCCGCGATGTCCACGGCGGTCCAGCCGGCAGTCACGCCGGCCTCCTGCAGCTCGGTGCCCAGCTCCTCGAGGTGCGTCGCGGAACGCGCGATCAGGGCGACGTCGTACCCGTCGGTGCCGAACCGGCGGGCCACCGCCGCACCCACGCCAGGACCGACTCCGACGACCACGACCACCTTGGGCTCCATGCGGCTGATCCTAGAGGGAGGTTTTCGGTACGTTCGCCTGCGCAACTTCTCAAATCAGACATAATGGTCGGGATAACCGAACATGTCCGCTCTGGGAGGGGTGGACCCTTCAGTGTCTGGGAGGCCACTGATGAACCCAGCGTCGCGCAACGTACTCGCGGCTGTCGTGACGGCCGCCGTTGCCCTCGGGGTGACCGCGCCTGTCGCCGCCGCAGCGCCCAAGGACCGGTCGGGTCCCGTGGTCCAGGCCGGCAAGCCGGACAAGGTGGCCGAGAAGGCGGAGAAGGCGGCTGAGAAGGTCGCCGAAAAGGCGGACAAGCTCGCGGAGCAGGTCGAGAAGCTGGCCGAGAAGGCAGCCAAGGCCACCGAGAAGCCGGCGAAGGCGAAGACCTCCGGCAAGACCTCGGTCGCCGCCAAGGACGCCCCGAAGGTCAAGGGCAAGGACAAGGCGACCAGCAAGAAGGCCGCCAAGCTCAAGGGCAAGGCCGACCGCCGGCTGGCCCAGCTGCAGCGCCGCCTCACCAAGGACGCGGTGAAGAAGGAGCGCTTCCTCAAGCGCCTCGTCGCCTCCAAGAAGGTGACCCGGCTGCCAGCGGCCCAGCAGGCCTCGGTCATCTCGAGCAACATCAGCGCCGACCTGTCTGAGCTCGCCGACCTCAAGGCTGCGATCGCGGCCGGAGACGACCTGGGTGCGGTCGCTGCGGACCTTCGTTCGCTCCGGCCCGAGGTCTACAACGTGATCCTCAACCAGCTGCGGCTCGCCGAGAAGCTCCGCGTGGAGCTCGGCGCGGTGGACGAGCCGGTCGCCGACCAGCCCGTCGCCGAGGAGCCCGTCGCCGAGGAGCCCGTCGCCGAGGAGCCCGTCGCGACCGTGACGGCCGAGGACGGCTCCACCGACGGGTCGCAGGAGACCGACGAGGACCTCGCGGACGATGACGTCGCCGACGAGCCGGCCGAGGACGCGGACGACACCGAGGACGCCGAGACGCCGGTCGTCGACGAGGGCTCGCTCGACGAGGTTGTCGCGAAGCTGCTCACCTTCAACGCCCGTACCCCGCGAGCCGAGCTGCGCGCCACGCAGCGTTCGCTCTCGCAGATCAAGGAGTCGCTGGAGGCCGACGACGCCGACGAGGCCGACGAGGCTGGCGACGCCGACGAGGCCGAGGACGCCGACGAGGCCGACGAGGCTGACGACGCGGTCGACGACGACACGCCGCTCGCCGGCACTCCGGTCATCAGCTCCTGACCGACCCCGGTCGGCCGGACTGCCGGCGAGGCCGAGGCGCACGACACCGAGCGAGGGCCGCTCTCCCCTGGGAGGGCGGCCCTCGCCGTACCTGGCACCTGGTACGCCGGCACCGGGTATCCCGTACCCCGCCACCCCGTACCCCGCCACCCCGTACCCCGCCACCCCGTGCCCCGCCACCCCGTGCCCCGTTCCGCCGTGCCCCGGTCCGCCGTGCCCCGTGCCCCGGTCCCCGGTCTCCGTGTCCGGTGCTGCGTGCCCGCCGTACAACAGCCGCCCCCGGCGTCGGCAGCTGGGCACTGACCTCACCGTAAAACGAGACTGATATACCCGTTCGGAGCCTGATAAGTTTCGACCGTGGTGAAGCCCACCCGCGGTGACGTGATCGCCGGGATCAGCGTCGCTCTGGTCCTGGTCCCTCAGGCGTTGGCCTATGCCGAGATCGCCGGAGTCGACCCCGTTCACGGGTTGTACGCCGCTGTCGCGGCCCCGATCGCCGGAGCGCTGGTCGGCTCCTCGCCGTACCTCCAGACCGGTCCGGTGGCCGTCACCAGCCTGCTCACCTACGGCGCGCTGACCTCGCTGGGGGACCCGTTCACCGCTCGGTTCGCGCTGCTCGCCGGGCTCCTGGCGATCCTCGTCGGGCTGATCCGGCTGGGCATCGGACTGGTCGGCGCCGGGCCGATCGCCTACCTGATGTCCCAGCCGGTGGTGGTGAGCTTCACGTCCGCGGCCGCGATCCCGATCGCCTCCTCGCAGATCCCCGGTCTGCTCGGGGTCGAGGGCGAGGGCGGCAACCCCTTCCTGAGCGCGGTGGGCGCCCTCGCCGACCCCGGCCAGTGGCGCCTGGCCGACGTCCTCCTCGGCGGGGGCGCGATCGCGGTGATGCTGCTCGGCCGTCGGGTCTCCCCGCTGTTCCCCGCAGCCCTCCTCGCCGTCGGCGCCGCGATCGCGTGGAGCTGGGTGACCGACTACGACGGCCGGACCGTCGGCGAGATCGAGATCGAGCTGGCGTTCTCCATGGACCTTCCGTGGGCCGACGTCCCGCACCTCCTGGTGCCGGCGGTGGTGATCGCGGTCGTCGGCTTCGCCGAGCCCGCCGCGATCGCCCGCAAGTACGCCGCGGAGGACCGGACCTTCTGGAACTCCAACCGCGAGTTCATCGGGCAGGGACTGGCCAACCTCGCCTCCGGCGCGGCCGGCGGCTACCCGGTCGGCGGGTCGTTCTCCCGCACCGCCCTGAACCGGCTCGGCGGCGCCCGCACCCGCTGGAGCGGGGCGATCACGGGACTGTCGGTGGCGGCGATCCTGCCCTTCGCCTCGGTCCTCGTGCCCCTGCCGACCTCCGTGCTGTCCGGCCTGGTGATCGCCGCGGTCACCTCGTTGGTGGACCTCAAGGCGCCGCGCCTGTACTGGCGGTGGTCACGGCCGCAGTTCGCCGTCGGGATCGTCACCGCGGTGGGCACCCTCGTCCTTGCGCCGCGGGTCGAGCGGGGCGTGCTGCTCGGGGTCGGCACCGCTCTCGCCGTACACCTGTGGCGCGAGCTCAAGGTCGGTGTTCCGTCCCGGCTGGACGGGGACACGCTGCACGTCTGGCCGACCGGGGTGCTCTACTTCGGTTCGGCGCCCAGCGTCGAGCGCGAGGTCAACCAGCTGCTGGCCGAGCACGAGGAGCTGGGGCGTCTCGTCGTACACCTCGACCGGCTCGGCCGGGTCGACCTGACCGGTGCCCTCATGCTCCGCGACCTGCTGCAGGAGGTCCGCTCCGGCGGGGTCGAGGTGCACGTGGTCGACGCCAAGGAGCACATCGGACGGATCCTCGCGCGGGTGCTCGGGGACGACTCGGTCGTCGAGTAGCGTCCAGCTGTTCTCACCGTTTCGCTGTCCCGGCTCGGTGACCTCTGTGACACTTGTGTCCGTATGCGACGCAGGGGGTGAGCAGATGACGGCCGAGGATCTCGAGTGGGCAGCCGGTGAGCAGACCGGCATGCGCCCCGTGCTCGGCGTGCCGTCGGGCCCCGAGCTGCAAGGCATCGTGGAGCTCGCCGCCCTCGTGTGCCGGGTCCCGCACGTGACGCTGCACCTGGACACCCCCGAGGGAGAGCTGCGGGCCGCGGCGACCGGACTGGACCTGGCCGAGTCCGGCGACGTCCGGTTCGAGGCCGGCGTCGGGCTCGCCGGCCTCGACGGCGAGACGGTCGGCCGGCTCAGTGTGTACGACGACCGGCCCCGCGAGCTCACCAGCGTCGAACGCGATGCTCTGACGACCCTTGCCGCGCGCGCCGTCGACGTCCTCGAGCTGGACCGGCGCACCCGGGAGCTGGACCGGGCGCGCACGGAGATCGAGCTGCTGCGCGAAGAGCTCGTCGACGCTCAGGACCACCTGACCCTGTTCGCCGGCCAGGTCAGCCATGATCTGCGCACACCGTTGACCGCGATCCTCGCCAACGTCGAGATGCTCGCCTCCGAGCCCGACCTCGCCGGCGACACCGACATCGAGTGGATGGTCGACGGCATCGGCCGTGCCGCGCGCCGGATGAACGCGATGATCGAGGCGATGCTGTCCTACGCCAGGGAGGGCGGCACCCCTCAGCTCGCCGTCACCGATCTCGGTCGGGTCTGGGACCGGGTGGTCGACGACCTGGCCCCGGTGATCACGGCCGCGCGGGGGGAGATCCGGATCGGCGAGCTGCCGGTCCTTCCCGCGGACCCGAGGCAGATGTACGCCGTCGCGCACAACCTGCTCGCGAACGCGCTGAAGTTCGCCCGGCCCGACGAGCCGCCGCGGGTGGAGGTGGTCGCCCAACGGCACGGTGAGCGATGGCGCGTCAGCGTCCGCGACAACGGGATCGGCGTGGCCGAGGAGCGTCAGACGGCGATGTTCGTGCTGTTCGCCCGGGCCGACAAGCGGGTCGAAGGTGCTGGACTCGGCCTCGCCACCGCCAAGCGTGTCGTGGAGGCGCACGGCGGGCGCGTCGGCATGGACAGCGCCGAGGGCGGCGGCACCGTCGTCTGGTTCGAGCTCCCGGCCTGAACGCCGCGGTGATCCGGGTCTCCGCATCGGGGAGAGAGCTCCTCGACCTGCTGCCCGGCCCGGGCGCGGGTCGGACCGTCGTCGGTGTGACCGGCGCGCCCGGAGCGGGGAAGTCCACGCTCGCGCGGTTCCTCGTCGACCTGCTCGGCGACCGCGGTGCGCACGTCCCGATGGACGGCTTCCACCTCGCCGACGTGGAGCTCGTCCGTCAGGGTCTGCTGGACCGCAAGGGGGCGCCCGAGACCTTCGACGCGCTCGGCTACGCCGCCCTCCTGGCCCGGCTGGTCGAACGCCCCGACCACGTGGTCTACGCGCCGGGGTTCGACCGTGACCTCGAGCAGCCCCTCGCCGGCGCGATCGCGGTGCCGCCGACTGCGGAGGTCGTGGTGACCGAGGGCAACTACCTGCTCCTCGACCGGCCCGAGTGGCGCGAGGTGCGCACGCGGATCGACGAGGTGTGGCACGTCCGGGTGGACGAGCCGGTGCGGCTGGTGCGGCTGGAGGCCAGGCACCGGGCGTTCGGCAAGGATCCCGAGCAGGCGCGGGCGTGGGTCGCCCGGGTGGACGAGCCGAACGCGCGTCTGGTCGAGGCGTCGGCCGGCCGGGCCGACCGGGTGCTCGACCTCACCGAGTGGCGCGGGACGAACACCCCGGGGCGGGGTCAGTAGCCCGCGGGCTTGCGCGGCACGTAGAGCCAGCGCCGGAACAGACCGTCGAGCTGCTTGCCGGAGACCCGCTCGGACAGCGCGATGAACTGTCGGGTCGTCACGCTGCCGTAGGCATTGCGTGAGGCCCAGCGCCGTGCGATGGCGAAGAAGGCGCGGTCGCCGACCCGCTCCCGCAGGGCCTGCAGCGTCATCGCCCCGCGGTCGTACACCGGGTCGGAGAACAGCTGCGTCACCGAGCCGGGGTCGCCCGGAGGGATCTTCCAGAAGCGCGCCTTGGGTCCGTAGATGTCGTAGAGGAACCGGAACTGGCTGTGCGGTGTCCGTGGCTTGTCGTAGCGCCAGGCGTCGTAGAGCCACTCCGCGTAGGTGGCGAAGCCCTCGTTGAGCCAGATGTCACCCCAGTCCCGCGGGGTCACCGAGTTGCCGAACCACTGGTGCGCGATCT
>JBMOMG010000178.1:0-12988 GCA_049323155.1 Actinomycetota bacterium
GGCCGCCCCCTACACGGCCGCGCGACCGAGCCGAGCTCCTGTGGTGGGCGTCACCTGCTCAACGACACCGCCGGCCCGGAGGTCACGCACTCGGGCCCCCGGGAGGCGGCTGCGGCGGGACTGCCGGCTGTCTGACCGTGTACGCCGTGGGCAACGGCACGTTTCGCGGAGGGCCCTGCTGGAAACTCTCCCAGCACCATGAAACTGAAGCAGCGGGCGCGCCACGCCAACCGGTACCGCCAGATCGCGACGCTCCTGGTGCGCCACGGCCGCGGCGACCTGGTCCGCTCCACCGGCATCGACGGCGTGCTCGACGACGAGCAGCTCGAGCACGGCGACCCCGAGGCGGCCGCGAGCCTGGCCGACGACCTCGAGGCGATGGGGCCGACCTTCGTCAAGCTCGGCCAGCTGCTGTCCTCGCGGGTGGACCTGCTCACCCCCGCCTACATCGAGGCGCTGTCCCGACTGCAGGACAAGGTGGAGCCGTTCGACTTCGAGCGGGTCGAGGAGATCGTCAGCGAGGAGCTCGGCGTGCGGCTCTCCAAGGTCTTCCCGACCTTCGACCACCGGCCGCTCGCCGCCGCCTCGCTCGGTCAGGTGCACCGAGCCACCCTCCGCGACGGGCGCGAGGTCGTGGTCAAGGTGCAGCGGCCGGGGATCCGGCGGCAGGTGCTCGACGACATGGAGGTGCTCGCCGACCTCGCCGAGCTCGCCGACACCCACACCGACCTGGGTCGGTACGGCCTGGCCGACCTGCTCGAGGAGTTCCGCAAGTCCCTGCTCGACGAGCTCGACTACCGCCGCGAGGCGGACAACCTGGTCACCATCGGCGGGATCCTCGCCGAGCGCGAGGCGATCGTGGTGCCCAAGCCGTACCCCGACTACTCCAGCAGCCGGGTACTCACCATGGAGTACGTCGACGGCAGGAAGATCACCGACCTCGGGCCGCTGGGCCGGCTCGAGCTCGACGGCGCACCGCTGGCCGACGAGCTCTTCTCCGCCTACCTCGAGCAGGTCCTGGTGCAGGGCATCTTCCACGCCGACCCGCACCCGGGGAACGTCCTGGTCACCTCCGACGGCCGGATCGCGCTGCTCGACATCGGCATGGTCGCGCGGATGGCGCCGGCGTACCGCGACCGGCTGGTGAAACTCTTCCTGGCCCTCGCCGACAGCCGCCCCGACGAGGTCGCGCGGGTGGCGCGCACCATGGGCGAGGAGCTGCCCGACTTCGACCCGGTGCTGTTCGAGCGGGCGGTCACCGAGGTCGTCGGCCGCTCCGCGGACGCCGCGCTGGCCGACCTCGACGTCGGCGCGATGGTGCTGCAGCTGACCCGCAAGGCCGGCGAGGCCGGGCTGAAGATGGACCCCGAGCTGGTGATGCTCGGCAAGACCCTGCTCAACCTGGACCTGGTCGCGGCCACGCTCGATCCCGGCTTCGAGCCCCGCGAGGCCCTGCGCCGGCACACCGCCGAGTTGATGAAGAGCTCGATGAAGACCTCGCCGGCGGCGATGTTCGCCACCGTCCTGGAGGCCAAGGAGTTCGTCGAGTCGCTGCCCGGCCGGGTCAACCGCGCCTTCGACGCGATCGGCGAGGGCCACTTCGAGCTGCGTGTGAAGGCCTTCGACGAGGACGAGTTCCTGCGCGGCCTGCACAAGCTGGCCAACGTGATCGCCGCCGGCCTGATCCTCGCCGCGATGATCCTGGCCTCGGCGTTCCTGGCCCGCTCCGGTGACGGCGGCGCAAGCTGGGAGAACCGGATCGCCCTCGTGGTCTTCGTCGTCTCGGTGATCGTCGCCCTGCTCATGCTCTCGCGGATCGCGCTGCAGACCCGGCACATCCGCAGCCACCGCCGCACCTGACCCCTTCCCAAGGTCGCTGCCCGACCGCTAGGTTTCCCGAGCGTCCCACGGTGGGACGGGGGGAGGCACTGGTCTCGAGGAGACACAGGTGTCCAAGCGGTTCCGGCAGCGCTCGCTGCCGTCTCGGGTTCGCGGGCCGGTGCTGGCCCTTCTGTCCACGCTCGCCCTGGTCGCCGGCACGCTCGGCCTCAGCGTCGCGCCGGCGCAGGCCGACGGCCCGGGCGTCGGCACGCCGTGGGTCGTCACGCTCGGCGACTCCTACATCTCCGGCGAGGCCGGCAGGTGGGCGGGCAGCTCCAACGACTCGGCGTCGTACGCCGACGCGCTCGGCCCCACGGCGTACTTCGACAACGCCGCGGGCACGGCCGAGCAGATCCCCCGCTGCCACCGCAGCAGGTCCGCCCAGGCCCACATCGGTGGCGGGGTGAACGGCCTGAACCTGGCCTGCTCCGGCGCCAGGGCGGCGACGTTCTGGGACGGCAACGACCGGTTCAAGCCGGGCCTGGACTTCTACGACGACGGCGCCGGCCACATCGGCCAGGCCAAGGCGCTGCAGCAGTTCGCCGCTACCCACAACGTGCGCATGGTGGTGGTCTCGGTCGGCGGCAACGACTTCAACTTCGGCTCGATCGTGCAGACCTGCGTGACCAACTTCCTCACCTCGCCGACGTGGTGGAAGGACTACTGCTCCGACGACGGCGACGTGACGTCGAACTTCACCAGCAGCAACGTGGCGGCGGTGCGGGCCAAGATCAAGACCGCCTACCAGAACGTCCGCACCGCGATGCGCAACGCCGGCTACGGGGACTCGTCGTGGACGCTGCTGGTGCAGAACTACCCCTCCCCGCTGCCGCGCTCGGGCGGGATCCGGTACGCCGAGAGCGGCTACACGCGCCAGGACACCGGCGGCTGCGGGTTCTGGAACCGAGACCTGGACTGGGCCAACGACACGGCGCTGCCGACGATCAACAACACGGTGTTCGCCGCGCTCGGCGACGCCGCGATCGGCAACAGCCGCACGCTGGACCTCTCCTCGGCGTTCAACGGCCGGCGGCTGTGCGAGAACACCGTCGGGCTGTACGAGGAGAAGGGGCTGACGAGCTGGACGCAGGCCGGCGCCGTGGACAAGACCGAGTGGATCAACCAGATCCGCACGGTCAGCACGGTCGGCGACAGCCCGTACTACGTCCAGGAGTCGCTGCACCCGAACTACTGGGCCCAGCTGGCCACCCGGTCCTGCGTGCGCCAGGCCTACAACGGCGGTACGCCGCGCAGCGGCCGTTGCACGATCAGCGGCACCGGCCTCGTCAACGGCGAGCCGCGGATGTCACTGGGTTAGCGGCCGGTCAGCGAAAACGGCAGATCCCGCCCACGCCGTCCTCCGGCGCGAAGCCGGCGTCGGGCGGGATCACCCGCACCTGGGCACCGGTGAGCAGCGCGGCACGGACGGCCACGTCGGTCAGCCGGCCGGTCCGCGGGTCCGGCCAGGTCGGCCCCGAGTCGCCGGCGGCGTGCACCTCGGTGGGTGCCTCACCGAACCAGGCCTCGGGTTCCTCCGGGGACGGGCTGTCCACCAGGAGGGTGCCGACCCGGGAGTGGGCGAGCGCGTCGAGGGTCTCCTTGGCGCCGGTGACGCTGAGCCCGTTGGGCGAGCTGCCCTCGAGGTAGGTCTGCCACAGCGCGGCCGTCTGCTCCCGCACCGTCTCCTCGACGGCACGCGCCACCGCAGCAGCGTGCGCCTCCCGCGACCCGTCGTTGGCGCGGCTGCCGGTGACCTTCTTGATCGCGACCGTCTTGCGGACCCAGTCCGGCAGCCGGTCCAGGAGCAGCTGGCTGGCCCGCACGTCACCGGAGATCACGAGCACCCTGCCCTCGACCCGGTGCAGCGCGTCGGCGACGGCCTCCGCGACCGCGGCGGCGTTGTGCGCCCACGAGTCCTCGGCCCGGTGCTGGAAACGCCCTTGCGACAGCAGGCCGCCGGCGTCGGTCCGCTCGATCTCGTCGTCGGGACCCTCGACGGTGCTGTGCCCGGGGGCGTTGCCGCGGCCGATCGAGCTCTCCAGGTCCGCACCGGTGCGGTCGATGACCACCGACACGTACGGCGGACGCTGCTGGGACCACGCCAGGAGCGGCACCAGGTGCGCCGGCGCGCCGAACCGGGCGACGTCGTCGCCGTCGAGCTCGGGGAGCGTGACCAGGGCGAGCACCTGACCTGCCTGGGCGAAACCGGCGACCTGCCCCGAGCCGCGGGCCGCGCGCGCCGACGCGGGTGCGGCGAGCGCCGACTCGAGCACCTTCACGGTCTCCTCGTCGGCCCCCTGCTCCCGCAGCGTGGCCGCCAGCGGGCGCCACCGGGTCTCCCAGGACAGCTGGTACTCGTTGGCCACGTCCGGGCCGGAGCCGAGGTAGACCGCCGCGATCGGTGCGACCGGTCGGAGCACGGCCTCGAGCGTGCTGTGGTTGATCTGCTGCTCCAGGACTGTCACGACAGCCACCTCCTCGACCGATGCCTTCCTCCATCACCCCGCAGGGCAGGCGCATCCGCCAGGGCCGTCCGACCCTTGTTGCCTCAGCCGGCCCCGGAGATCCCGTCGAACAGGGTGCGGCTGACCAGCTCCCCGGCCGCGGCCGGCTCGATCAGGCCGGCGTCGGCGGCACGGGCCGCCGAGACCAGCAGGTTCACCAGGACCATCCCGGCCCAAGCGGGGTTGCCTGCGGGGCTGCCCTTCTTGTGCGGCTCCGCCGCCGCCCTGGCGACCAGCCCGAGCAACGGCGCGAGCACACGGTCGCGGGCGGCCACGAACTCCGGGTCGAGGTCCGCGCCCTCGGCGAGCAGCACCCGGAACCGCATCCCGAGCGGCACCAGCACCTCCGCCGCCCGACGTACGCCCTCCCGGGCCGGCACGTCGTCGAGCGCAGCCTCCCGGAGCGCGGCCTCCGCACGCGACAGCGCCTCGGCACGGATCGCATCCCGGAGGGCCTCACGACTCGGGAAGTGCCGGTACAGCGTGGCCCGACCGAGCCCCGCCCGCCGCGCCACCTCACCCAGGGACGCGCTCGGGTCCACGGCCAGGACGTCGACGGCTGCGTCGAGGATCGCCCCGCGGTTGCGCAGCGCGTCTGCCCGGTCGCCTCCCTCCATGCGGCTCACTCTACGGTCCTCCCTCTTGATCCGTGGTGTAGCCTACCCGATAACTGAGACATCAATGTCTCACTTCGTCCCAGGAGGCAGCCATGCCAGACCCACTCACCCAGGAGGCGTGATGCTGCACGCACTCGCCTCCTTCTCCGTCCGCCACCGCTGGTTCGTCGTCCTGGCCTGGCTGGCGCTGGTCGTCGGCGCGACCGTCGCCGGCCAGAACCTCGGCGGCTCGTTCAACAACGACCTCTCGGTGGAGGACACCGACTCGCAGGCCGCCTACGACACCCTCGCCGGCGAGTTCCCCGAGATGTCCGGCGACGGCATGCAGGTCGTCGTGCACTCCCCCGACGGCGTCACCGACCGCGAGGTCCGCGACGCGGTCGAGACCGCGCTCGCCGAGGTGCGCGGCCAGGACGGCGTCGCCGCCGCCGAGTCGCCGTACGACGCCCGGCAGCCGATGGTCTCCGCCGACGAGACCACCGCGATGGCCACGATCCGCTTCGACGAGCGCGCCAAGGACATCGACGACAGCCAGATCGCCGACGCCCAGGACGCCTTCGACGACGTCCCCGCCCAGGTCGAGTTCGGCGGTCCGGCACTCGACGGCGAGTCGGGCCCCTCCGGCAGCGAGGTGATCGGCCTCGCCGCTGCGGTGATCGTGCTGCTGCTCGCGTTCGGATCCGTCTTCGCGATGCTCGTCCCGCTGCTGACCGCGGTGATGGCGCTCGGCCTGGGGATGGGGCTGATCCACCTGCTCGCCGCCGAGGTCTCGATCGGCACCGCCGGGCCCGTGGTGGCGGCCATGATCGGGCTCGGCGTCGGCATCGACTACGCCCTGCTGGTGGTGACCCGGCACCGCGAGGGGCTGGCCGCGGGCCGGCCGGCCGCCGAGTCGATCCCGGTCGCGCTGGCAACCGCCGGCCGGTCCGTGCTCGTCGCCGGCACCACGGTGATCATCGCGATCCTGTCGCTGTACCTGATCGGGATCCCGTTCGTCGCCACCCTCGGCCTGGCCAGCGCGATCACCGTGGGCACCACGCTGCTCGCCGCGGTCACCCTGCTCCCCGCCCTTCTCGGCATCTTCGGCGACCGGCTCGACCGGTTCCGTGTCCGCCGTACCCGCCTCGACCACGGCGAGGGGCACGTGAGCCGCTGGCACCGGTGGACCCGCCACGTCCAACGCAGGCCCTGGCCCTACCTGCTCGCCTCGGTCGCGCTGCTGCTCGCGATGGCCGCACCGCTGCTGGACCTGCGGCTCGGCACCGCCGACGACGGGTCGGCCCCGGAGGGCAGCACCGAGCGCGCCGCCTACGGGCTGGTCGAGGAGGCCTTCGGCCCGGGCTGGACCGGCCCGCTGCTGGTCACCGCGGAGTACGACGACCGGGCCGACGCCGCTCAGGGGATCGGCACGCTGCGCGACAAGCTGCTCACCATCGACGGCGTCGAGCAGGTCGGCCCACCGCGGTTCAGCGAGAACGGCGAGGTGGCCCTGCTGACCGTCGTGCCCAGCAGCTCGCCCGACGACGCCGAGACCGAGGCCCTGGTCGAGACGATCCGGGCGACCTCGACCGACGCCGAGATGCACGTCGGCGGCGCCACCGCGACCTCGATCGACCTCGCCGACAAGCTCGAGGAGCGGATGGCCTGGTTCATGGGCTTCGTCGTCGCGCTCAGCTTCCTGCTGCTGATGGTGGAGTTCCGCTCGATCTTCGTGCCGGTGAAGGCCGCACTGATGAACCTGCTGTCGGTGGGCGCGGCCTACGGCGCGGTGGTGGCCGTCTTCCAGTGGGGCTGGCTGGCCGACCTGATCGGCGCCGAGCCGGGGCCGATCGAGTCGTTCGCGCCGATGATGCTGTTCGCGGTGCTCTTCGGTCTCTCGATGGACTACGAGGTGTTCCTGCTCAGCCGGGTGCGGGAGGAGTACCTGCGCACCAACCGGCCCGGCCCGGCGGTCGCCGACGGGATCGCGGCCACCGCCCGGGTGATCACTGCGGCTGCCGCGGTGATGGTCGTGGTCTTCTCCAGCTTCCTGCTCAACGACGAGCGGGTGGTCAACCTGTTCGGGTTCGGCCTGGCCGTCGCGATCGCGATCGACGCGACCGTCGTACGGCTGGTGCTGGTGCCGGCCACGATGGCCGTCGCCGGCCGGGCGGCCTGGTACATGCCGCGCTGGCTGGACCGGCTCCTGCCCCGGGTCTCGCTGGAGACCGAGCCGCCGGACCCGATCGAGTCCGAACTCGAGAAGCTCGTCGCCGTCGGCGCGGTGGCACCGGTCACCACGGCAGACACCGGCGCGGCCCCCGGACCGGCCGACGGCCCACCCGCGCTCGGCCCGGTCGACGCGCTGCACGCACTGGAGCGCGCCCTCGCCGAGAGCCGGCTGCTCGAGGAGCAGCACGTCGCGCTGCAACGCGAGCACGCCGCGCTGCTGGAGGAGTACGACGCCCTGGTGACCGCGCTACGCACCCTGCGCCGGGTGGTGGCCGGCGACCGAGCCGACTGACCCCTCCTCTCTTGTAACGCGGGGTTATGGACGCAACACACGCGGCATGCCGTGGGTGACGCGTCCATAACCCCGCGTTACTTGAAGTCAGGTGAGGAGGGTGTCGCCGAGCCAGCCGCCGTCGGTGAACCCGGGCAGGATCGCGAACACCGCCGAGCCGACCGCGGTGGTCCACTCGTTGAGCAGGTCGGCCATGTCGAGCCGCTGCTGCATCGGGGTGAACTGGCGGGCGATGTCGGCCTGGTGGCTGAGGAAGAGCAACCCGCTCTCCACACCGCCTCGACCGTCGTCGTGGGTGTAGTTCAGCCCCTTGCGGAAGATCCGGAAGCCGTTGTTCATCGTCGGGTGCGACAGCCGCGCGTGCGCGCGCATCGCGATCACCGGCCGCCCGCCCTCGGTGGCGGTCAGGTCGAGGTCGTCGCCCTCCTCGCCCCCGGTGAGCGGCGCCCCGTCGGCGAGCCGGCGCCCGATGGAGGCCTCCTGCTCTGCGCGGGTGACGGTGTCCCACAGGTCCAGGTCCATCGCGATCCGGCGCAGCACGAGCGTGGTGCCACCGGCGAACCAGCCCGGCTCCTTGGCCCAGACGGTCTCGTCGAACACCTTCGTGCCGGGGGCCGGGTTGGCGCTCCCGTCGACCTGACCGAACAGGTTGCGACCGGTCGCCGGGGACCCGTCCTTGCCGAAGCCGTTCCAGAAGCCGCTCTGCCGCCAGCGCAGCCGGGCGAACGGACCGGCGTCGGCGACCAGGCGGCGCACGGCGTGCGCCACCGACGTGCCGTCGTGCGCGGCGACCACCAGCAGCAGGTCCCCGCCGGACCAGCGCTCCTCGAGCCGGTCGTGCTTCATCGGGGGGATCTCGTGCAGACCCGGCGGCCGGGCGTCGGTGAGCCCATCGAGGCCGAACACCCCCGGCCCCCAGCCGACGGTCACGGTGAGGTCGGCGTTCGGCACGGCCAGCTCCGGTGCGGTGTCGCCGGGTGCGGCGCGGCCGGCCATCAGCGCCACCACGTCGCCGGTCCACAGCCGCATCAGGCGGCCGAGCGCCTCGGCGTCGGTGTCCGGCAGCAGGTCGAGCGCGACGAGCTCGGTGAACCGCTGTGTCGGTGTCGTGATCCCGGCCTGGTGCACGCCGTACGGACTCACCGTGGCCATCGGTGTCGCCGGACCGCCGACGGCGGGCTGCTCCTGGCCGATCGCGAGCGCGGTGAGCGGCGCGGACGCGGCCGCGCCGGCGGCGGCAGCTCCTACGTAGCCGAGGAACTGCCGCCGCGACGACGCGGACCCGGTCACGGGGTCGCCGAGCCGCTCGGGCTCGTCGACTCGTCCATGGAGTCCATCGGCTGCTCGGACTCCATCGCACCCTGCGACGCTTCCGCCGACGGGTGCGCGTGCGGGGCGTCGGACTCGTGGTAGTGGCCCTCCTCCTCGGTGAACTCCTTCACCGGCACGGTCAGCTCCTCGGTGCTGCCGTCGGAGAACTCCAGCACGAGCTCGACCTCGTCGCCGGGGGCGAGCTCCTCGGTGAGGCCCATCAGCATCACGTGGTTGCCGCCGGGCATGAGCACCTGTCCGAAGCCGGCCGCGATGTCGAGGCCGCCCTCGATCTTGCGCATCACCATCGAGCCGTCGACCATCGCCATCTCGTGGATCTCGGTCATCTTGGCCACCGGTGAGCTGGCGCCGGTGAGGGTGATGTCGTCGGCGCCCTCGTTGTCGATGGCCATGAACGCGCCGGTCATCGACGGGTCGTCGGCCTGGGGGGTGGCGCGGACCCAGGCGTCGGAGACGACCACCGACGAGCCGGAGTCCTCGGCCGCGGTTGCGGCGGCCTCGTCGGCGCCGGTGCCGCAGCCGGTGGCGGCCAGGAGCAGCGCTGCGCCCAGGGCGGCGGCCCCGGCGAGGCGGGAACGGGCGGTCGTCGGCGCGTGCGGGGTGGAACGGCGCTTGCGTACGGTCATGAGTGCTCTCCTCGAGCGAAGTGGGGTGCCGGCGCACGCCGGTCGGCGGCACGCCGGGGCCGCGCGGTAGGGCGGCAGGGGCGGTTCAGGCTGCGAGGAGAGCCGGTGGCCCGCGGTGGGCGACGACGTGGTGGAGCAGGTGTGGGAGGGGTACGACGTCCCGCCGGCTGGCCACGACCACCGGGGAGCCGTGCACCCGCTCGTGCAGCACGGCCGCCCAGTGCCCGAGCACGAGCAGCAGGGCGTGTTCGGCGAGGTCGTGCAGGCGCGTGGTGGAGAGCACGAGCACGGTCCACAGCGCGCGCTCGCCGACCGCGAGCCAGACGCCCAGGCCGGCGACCACGACGAGGTGGGCGAGCAACATCGCCGGCGACTGGCCGGCGAGGTGGTCGACGAGGTGCGACCAGCCGGCCTGAGCGGCGGAGGGGGTGCCGGACTGGGAAGCGGCGTGGCCCGCAGCGTGACCGGCGAGGTGTTCCGCCGCCGCTCCGGACGCCGCCGAGGCCGTGAGCTGCTCGAGCGTCGCGGCATGCATCGCGCCGACCTGGTCGAAGTAGCTCCCGGTGCGCTCGGCCACCGTGGCGGGCACCGCCGGTGCGGGCGCCGCAGTCCCGAGGGGGCCGGTCGCGGCTGCGACACCGGCCGAGGCACCGCTCCCGGCCGCGGCACCGTGCCCGGCGAGCAGCGTGAGCACGCCGTGGAGCACGGCCTGTCCGGCGACCAGCAGCGACACGAGCCGAAGCGGCGACGCCTGGTGGGTCAGGAACACCGCGGCGGCCACCGTCGCGGCCGCGAGCAGCCCTGCCATCGCGAGCGGCCCGGGCAGCAGTCCGTCGGCGCTGACGTGGCCGACGACCGACGCGGTCAGCACGACCGTTGCGAGCAGCGCGGCACGCGCCCAGAGCAGCGCGGGCGTCGCCCGGGTCGTTCCGGTCATCAGCTGGTCTCCACGGTGGTCGGCGCCGGCCCGGCGCGCACCCGGGGATTCTACCGAGGTCCGCGGCGGCGGCCGGACCCGCGGCACTAGCCTGGACCGGACCCGCGGTGCCGGAACCCTGGCACCGATCACGGGGAAGCAGAGGAGGAACCGTGCGCGTCGCCGTCGCCGGAGGGACCGGACTCGTCGGGAGGATGGTCGTCGCCGCGCTGGAGCGTGAGGGCCACACCCCGGTCGTGATCGCCCGCTCCCAGGGCGTGGACCTGGTCAGCGGGCGGGGCCTGGGACCGGCCCTGGAGGGCGTGACCGCAGTGGTCGACACCAGCAACGTCACCACGACCAGCCGCCGGGGCTCGGTGGAGTTCTTCGCCCGCGCGACCGCGAACCTCCTCGACCAGGCGACCCGCGCGGGGGTGCAACACCTCGTGGTGCTCTCGATCGTCGGGATCGACCGGGTCGACTTCGGCTACTACGAGGGCAAGCGCCGCCAGGAGGAGCTGGTGCGCGCCGGCTCCGTGCCGCACACGATCCTGCGAGCCACCCAGTTCCACGAGTTCGGCCAGCAGCTCCTGGACCGGATGCCGGGGCCGGTCGCCGTGGTGCCCCGGATGCGCTCCCAGCCGGTTGCCGCGTCGGAGGTCGCCGACGAGCTCGTCCGGCTGACCACCGGCCCCGCCCTCGGCGACGCACCCGAGCTGGCAGGGCCCGAGGTGCACGACATGGTGGACCTGGTGCGCCGCCAGGTCCGGCACAACGGCGACCGGCGGCTGGTCGTCCCCGCCCGGCTCCCCGGAGCGGTCGGCCGCGCGATGGCCGGCGGCGGCCTCTTGCCGACCGGGCCGGGCCCGCGCGGGTCGGTCACCTTCGACGAGTGGCTCGCCGGTGTCTAGGTGCAGGTACTCAGCCGCAGTTGAGCCCATCGGCCCTGCCCGGGCGGATGCGCGGGATGGGTCAATGGCGGTATGACCAGATACGCCGACCCCGAGCGGTGCCCTGACTGCGGGACCGCGATGCCGTTCGGCTCGCCACGCTGCCCGTCTTGCGGACTGTCGCTGCAGGGCCCGCTCGCCGCGCAGCTGTTCACCACGTTGAGCACCGCCGACGACCTGCTCGTCCGGCTCCGGACCGCTTCGGCGCAGCCCGCCGTCCCGGTGGGCGCCCCGGTGGGCGCGACGACATCCGCCCCGGCGGGCGTCCGGCCCGGCACGCCGACACCGACGCCGCCCGGAGTCCGGTTCCCCGGCCCGAGCGGAGCACCGGTGCCCCCCGTGCCGACGCCGCCGTTCCGGCCCGAGCGGGTCCGGGGCGCCTCGGTGCCGAAGATCCTGCTCGCGCTCGGGGCGCTGTGCCTGCTGGTGGCGGCACTGGTCTTCCTCGCGGTCGCCTGGTCGGCGATGGGCGTGGCCGGACGCACCGCGACCCTCGTCGGGTTCACCGCGGTCACAGCAGGGCTGGCCGCCTGGGCCGCCCGACGGGACCTGCGGGCTGCGACCGAGTCCCTCGGCGTCGTGGCCCTGGGCCTGCTCGCGTTCGACCTGTTCGGCGCCCGCGACGCGGGCTGGCTCGGCGACCTCAGCACCGCCGGGTTCTTCGTCGTCCTCGGCGTGGTGCTTGCGGTGAGCGGCGCCGGCGCGGGGCTGGCGGCGCGTCGGACGCCGGCCGGCGCCCTGGTCGGCGGGGAGGTGGTGGCCACCCTCGGCCTGCTCGTCGCCGCCGTCGGCGGGTCGGCCGGGGAGTGGGTCGCCTGGTCGGCGACACTGACCCTGACCGTCGTACTCCTGGGTGGTGCGACGCTCGCCGCAACGCGTCTGCGGCTGACCGCGCTGACCGCGGGTGCGGCGCTGCTGACGCTGGCGACCTGGGTGGTGCTCGCGATCGCTTCTTGGGACCGCGCGGTCTCCCACCCCTCCCTGACGCAGCTGTGGGCGGACCTCGAGATCTGGCCGCTGCTGGCGAGCGCCGCCCTGGCCGGCGCGCTCGCGCTCACCCGGCTGCCGCAGGTCGCCCGGTTGGCCGGCGTCTCCGCGGCGACCCTGGTGCTGGCTGCCGGGGTGCTGGCCCCGTTCGCCGACGAGACGCTCACCGCCCAGGCGGCTGCGGGCGCCGTGCTGGTCCTCGTGGTCGGCGCGCTCGCCGGGGTCGTCCCGCAGCCGTGGCGCCGCGGGCTCGGCGTGCCGATCGGCTTCGGACTGCTGTGGATGGTCGCCCTCGCCGTCGGGCTGACCTCGATCGCGCTCGAGCGCCTCGGGGAGGCCGGCACGGCGCTGTGGAGCGGCGCCGCCGGCGCCTCCCTGTCCGCCCGCACGGTGACGGGTTCGGACCCGGCAGGCTGGCTGCTGCCGCTGGCCGTGGCCGCCGTCGCGCTGGGCCTGCTCGGCCTGGCCCGGTCGTTCCCGTGGGCCGACCCTTCGGTCGGTCGGCTGACCGACTCCGACGGCCTGCTCGGCGCTGCCCTGGCCACCGGTGCGCTCACCATCGCGTTGTACGCCGCACCGATCTGGCTCGAGCTGGCTGCGCTCCTGCTCGCCGGCACTGCGTTGACCGGCCGGGCCCTGCGCCGGGGCGGTCCGGTGCCGCTGGCCCTGGCC
>JBMOMG010000179.1:0-1456 GCA_049323155.1 Actinomycetota bacterium
CCCCGAAACAGTGCCGAACGTTGCGAGCCCCGCCTACGGGAGGCCGGTACGGCGACCGGCGGCTCCGGACGGGGAGCGCCCACCCGGCCAGGTCCGGGGCCTCGCCGCAACCGGGCTCGCCGTCCTGGTGATGGCTGTGGCCGTGGGCGTCGCGGTAGACCCCGCCTCCCTCACGGGCACGCAGACCCTGGCCGCCGCGTCCGCCGGTGTCGCCGCGAACGGCGAGACCGAGACGGTCACCGTCCAGGCACGCGACATGCGGTTCACCCCGTCGCACATCGAGGTCGAGGCGGGCACCCGGCTGGTGATCGAGCTGGCCAACATCGACGACCAGGACGTCCACGACCTCGTGCTGGACACCGGCGCCGACAGCGGCCGGCTCTCCCCAGGTGAGTCGGCCACCATCGACGTCGGCGTGGTCGGCCGCGACATCGAGGGCTGGTGCTCGGTGGTCGGGCACAAGCAGATGGGGATGGTGCTCACGATCGAGGTGACCGGCGCCGACGTGGTGACGGCCGGCTCGGACAGCGACACCGGGGCCGACTCGGGAGACGGGCACGGCGACCACCAGCACGGCCCGGCGCAGGACACCGGGCACGACGCCGACGCCGGCTCGGAGGTCGAGGAGCCGGCCGACGCCGCAGCCGCGGGGGACCCCATGGCCACCCCCGGTGACGACTTCGTCGCCCACGACGCCGAGCTGCCTCCGCTGCCGGCCGGCCGGGTGCACCGTCGTACCTTCACCGTCACCGAGGTCGAGCGCGAGGTCGCACCCGGCGTCACCCAGCGGCTGTGGACCTACAACGGCTCGGCGCCCGGTCCGACCCTGCACGGCCGCGTCGGCGACGTCTTCGAGATCACCCTGGTCAACGACGGCTCCATGGGCCACTCGATCGACTTCCACGCCGGCGCGCTGGCACCGGACCGGCCGATGCGCACGATCGCACCCGGCGAGTCGCTGACCTACCGGTTCACCGCGACGCGCGCGGGGATCTGGATGTACCACTGCTCGACGATGCCCATGTCGGCGCACATCGCCAACGGCATGTTCGGCGCGGTCGTGATCGAGCCGCCCGGGCTGCCCGAGGTCGACCGGAGCTACCTGCTCGTGCAGTCCGAGCTGTACCTCGGCGAGCAGGGCGGCGTCGTCGACATGGACAAGGTCAACGAGGAGCGCGCGGACCTCGTCGTCTTCAACGGCTACGCCAACCAGTACGACGCCCGGCCGCTCGCCGCACGCACGGGCGAACGGGTCCGGGTGTGGGTGCTCGACGCGGGGCCGAACCGGCCGAGCTCGTTCCACGTCGTGGGGGGCCAGTTCGACACCGTCTGGTCCGAGGGCGCCTACCTGCTCGGCGGCGACCGTGGGCGCAGCAGCGGCGGCGCCCAGGTGCTCGCACTGTCCGCGGCCCAGGGCGGGTTCGTGGAGCTGACCTTCCCCGAGCCAGGCCACTAC
>JBMOMG010000179.1:1466-12949 GCA_049323155.1 Actinomycetota bacterium
GGTCGACGCCGAGCGGGGCGCCCACGGCATCTTCGAGGTGAGCCGGTGACTTTCGGCACTGGCCGGATCGCAACCTCGGCGCGAGGCTGGGAGCAGCGCACCTGACAGGAGGGGTTGCACATGCTCCGACGCACCACCATCGCAGCTCTCGGATCCGTCCTCATGCTGTCTTCGGGCGTCGCCGCGGCCGCCGAGATCACCGGCACCGTCGGCGCCGACGTGCTCCGAGGCACCGACGGGGACGACGTCATCGTCGCGCGGGCCGGAGACGACCAGCTCTACGGCTACGCCGGTGACGACGAGCTCGTCGCCGGGGCCGGCGACGACAAGGTCTATGCCGCGCTCGGTGCCGACCGGCTCTTCGGCGGCCCCGGCGTGGACAGCCTGCGCGCCGCGGGCGGGGCCGACCTGCTCCGTGGCGGCGACCAGCACGACAACATGTTCGGCGGCCATGGCCCCGACCGGCTGCTCGGCGGCCCGGGCGGCGACTACATGGACGGCGGACGCGGCAACGACGTGCTGCGCGGCGGCGAGCACGCCGACAGCATGGCCGGTGACTACGGCGACGACCGGGTCTTCGGCGAGTCCGGCCCCGACACGCTCACCGACACCGGGATCTACTCCCCCGGGCCCGACGGCGACACGCCGTCCGTCCCCGCCGACCGGGACCTGCTCTCCGGCGGCCCAGGCAACGACATCATCGCGGCCCAGGCCGGTCCGGACCGGGTGTACGCCGGTGACGGCAACGACGAGATCAAGGTGTTCGGCGACGACGGGGCAGTCGACCGGATCAGCTGTGGCGCCGGTAACGACGTGGTCATCTACTTCTACCGGCTCGACCCCGACGACGTGATCGGCGCCGACTGCGAGCGGCTCGTCGTCGAGGCCGAGTGAGCCCCGGTCAGCGGGCGCGCGCCACCCGGCCCTCGTCCCACACCGGTTCGGGCGACTCGTAGACCGAGCCGTCGGCGCCGTACACCAGGAACCGGTCGAAGCCGCGCGCGAACCAGCGGTCGTGGGTGACCGCGAGCACCGTGCCGTCGAACGCCGCCAGCCCCTGCTCGAGCGCCTCGGCGGACTCGACGTCGAGGTTGTCGGTGGGCTCGTCGAGCAGCAGCAAGGTCGCCCCGGACAGCTCGAGGAGCAGGATCTGGAACCGCGCCTGCTGCCCGCCCGAGAGCGACTCGAACCGCTGCTCGGCGGCGTGCGCGAGCTCGTAGCGATCGAGCGCGCGTGACGCCTGCTCGCGCGGCATCCCGTGCCGGTGCTCGTCGCCTCGGTGCAGGATCTCCAGCAGGGTGCGGCCGCGCAGCTCGGGGTGCTCGTGGGTCTGCACGAACCAGCCGGGTCGCACCCGCGCACCCAGCTTGGCGCGGCCGGTGTGCGCGACCGGCTCGATCCTGGTCTCGTCGACCGGCCGGTGCTCGGCCTCGGGGTCGGTGCCGCCGGCGGCCAGCAGGCGCAGGAAGTGCGACTTGCCCGAGCCGTTGGAGCCCAGCACGGCCACCCGCTCGCCGTACCAGACCTCCAGGTCGAACGGCTTCATCAGACCGGTCAGCTCGAGCTGCTCGCACACCACCGCGCGCTTGCCGGTGCGGCCGCCGGTCAGCCGCATGGTGACCTGCTGCTCGCGCGGGATCGCCTGCGGCGGCCCGGCGTCCTCGAACTTGCGCAGGCGGGTCTGCGCCGCGCGGTACTGCGAGGCCAGGCCGTCGTTGTACTCCGCCTTGATCTTGTAGCGCAGCACCAGCGCCTTGAGCTTGGCGTGCTCCTCGTCCCAGCGGCGGCGCAGCTCCTCGAACCGCTCGAACCGGTCGCGCCGGGCCTGGTGGTAGGAGGCGAACCCGCCCGGGTGCACCCACGCTGTGTTGCCTGCCGCACCGAGCTCGATCGTCACGACTCGGGTCGCGGTGTTCGCGAGCAGCTCGCGGTCGTGGCTGATGTAGAGGATCGTCTTCGGCGACTCGTTGATCCGCTGCTCCAGCCAGGTCTTGCCGGGCACGTCGAGGAAGTTGTCGGGCTCGTCGAGGAGCAGCACCTCGTCGGGACCGCGCAGCAGCAGCTCGAGCACCAGCCGCTTCTGCTCACCGCCCGACAGCGTGGTCAGGTCGCGGTACTTCGCCTTGTCGTAGGAGATCCCGAGCGCCTCGGTGCAGCACACGTCCCAGGTGACCTCGATGTCGTAGCCGCCGGCGTCGGCCCACTCGGCCAGCGCCGCGGCGTACCTCATCTGCGTGGCCTCGTCGTCACTGTCCATCATCGCCAGCTCGCACGCGTCGACCTGCGCAGCGGCGGCCCGGATCCGGGGAGGTGACACCGACAGCAGCAGGTCGTGCACCGAAGCCCCACCCAGCCCGTGCGTGACCATCTGCCGCATCACGCCGAGCCCACCGGTGCGGGTCACCGCTCCCGCGTGCGGCACCAGGTCGCCGGTGATGATCTTGAGCAGCGTGGTCTTGCCCGCGCCGTTGGCGCCGACCAGCGCGACCTTGGCGCCCTCGCCGACCCGGAAGGAGACGTCGTCGAGGAGCACCCGCCCGTCCGGGAGCTCGTACCTGACACCTGCGACATCGACGTGACCCACGAGATCCGATTGTCCCTGCCGTGGCGACGTCGCGCATCCGGGTTTCGGCGCCAGCCCCGGCGGGCATGGGGGACTCAGCGGGCGTCCGGGTCGTCCGCCGTACCGGAGGTCTCCCATGTCGACACAGGACACGCGCAGCCGGACCGTCGAGGAGCAGGCGCCTCGCTGGAAGCTGGTGGGACCGGGCCTGGTGGTCGCCGCCACCGGTGTGGGCGCCGCGGACCTGGTGGCGACCCTGGTCGCGGGCAGCAAGTACGGCTATGCCCTGCTGTGGGCGGCGGTGCTCGGCGCCCTCATGAAGATCGTGCTGGTCGAGGGCGCCGGCCGCTACAGCCTCGCCACCGGCAACACCATCTACGAGGGCTGGTCCAGCCTCGGCCGCTGGACCAGCTGGTACTTCGGCCCCTACATCGTGATCTGGGGCTTCGTCTACGGCTCCGCGGCGATGGCGGGCACCGGCCTGGCGCTCCACTCGCTCTTCCCGGTCCTCGGCGTCGCGCCCTGGGGCATCCTCGCCGGGCTCACCGGCCTGGCTCTGGTGTGGGTGGGCCGCTACGGCGTGTTCGAGAAGGTGCTCAGCGCCATGGTGCTCCTGATGTTCGTCTCCATGGTGTGGGCCGCCGCGGTCACCTTGCCGAACCTGCCGGAGCTGTTCGGCGGGCTGGTGCCGCGTATCCCCGACGGCGCGCTATTCAACGTGCTGAGCGTGGCCGGCGGGGTGGGCGGCACGATCACGCTGGCGGCGTACGGCTACTGGCTCCGGGAGAAGGGCTGGAGCACGCCACGCCACATGCGGGTGATGCGGATCGACAACTCCGTCGCGTACGCCGTGACCGGACTGTTCGTGGTGTCCACCCTGATCGTCGGCGCGGAGCTGCTGCACTCCGCGGGCATCGCCGTGGACAGCAGCGACAAGGGTCTGCTCGACCTCGCCGGCGTGCTCGAGGACCGCTACGGGCCGACCACCGGCACGGTGTTCCTCGTGGGCTTCGGAGCCGCCGCGATGTCCTCGCTCGTCGGTGTCTGGAACGGCGTCAGCCTGATGTTCGCCGACTTCGTCGCCCACGTGCGCGGCCTCCGGCCCGACCACCCCGACGCCCGCTCGGGGGGCCGCTACTACAAGGCCTACGTGCTCTGGCTGACCCTCCCGCCGATCACCATGCTGTACCTCGGCAAGCCGGTGTTCCTGATCCTGGCCTACGGCGCGCTCGGCGCGTTCTTCATGCCGTTCCTGGCCGTCACGCTGCTGTGGCTCCTCAACACCGACCGGGTGCCCGCCGCGTGGCGCAACAAGCTGCACTCCAACGTGGCCATGGGGATCGTTGCGCTGACCTTCGTCGCGCTGGCGGTCGACGAGCTGCGCAAGGTGCTCCTCGACCTCTGACTTCCGGGACGTTTCAGGACCAACGGCACTCCGCCCGCAGACTCCGCGAGCGCCATCCTGGGGATCAGGAGGAGTGCTCCCTCGGACGTCCGTCCGACGCCACCCCGCCCACGACACGGGGCGAAGGAGATGAGGGTGATGACCGGGATCGCCGGGGCAGTCAGGTACGTCGCGTTCGGGTTCATGACGCTGTTCGGCGTCCTCGCCACGCTCTTCGTGGCCGGCTATGCGTTCACGGACCTGGCCCTGGCCACCGCCGTCGCGCTGACCGCGGCCTGGGTGGTGCCGATGGTGGTACTCAGCGTCCTCGCGCTGCGCCGGCCCGAGCCGATGGCCCGGGTGCTTGCCTGGGGCGCGGGGATCGTCTCGGCCGCCACGCTGCTCGACTCGGCGGTCGGCATCGTCCCGCGCGACGACTGGGGCCCGGTGCTGGCGATCGTGGTGCTGGCGCTGGCGGTCCCGCTCGCCTTCCTCGGACTGCACCGGACCCGCACCGCCGGGGTGCTCATGGTCGTGCTGGCAGGCGCCCAGCTCGCGGCGACGGTCCTGGGCGTCGCGCTCGCCGGGCGTGGCGACGACGGTCCCGGGCCTGCCGGTCTGCTGGGCACCTCCTCGGGCGTGGTGGTCGCGCCGATCCTGCTCACGGGTCTGCTGTACCTGGCCGCGGCGGCCCTGGCCCGCGAGCCCCGTCGCCCCGGCGGCCGTACGGCGGTCCGCCCGGCCCACTGACCCTCGCCGGGCGCCACAACCGTTCATCTGAACGGTTCTGACGTCGATCCGGCGCCCAAGACCGTCACAACCGTTCATCTGACGGGTTCTGACGGCTGCCATCGGCCTCGAACGGGCCGAGGCCATCTCGACAGGCAGGTTGCCCGGCGGAAGCACGTGCCCCGGCGCCGAAGCCGGCGCTGCCCCGGGCCCTGCCTGTCGAGATGACGCACGATCGGACTGTCAGGCGGAGTCGCTCTGCTCCGCCACGTTGGAGCGACCTGCCTCGAGGCGGGCGACCGGCACCCGGAACGGCGAGCAGGAGACGTAGTCCAGGCCCACCTCGTCGAAGAAGTGGATCGAGTCCGGGTCGCCGCCGTGCTCGCCACAGACACCGAGGTGCAGGTCGGGACGCGTGGCCCGGCCCCTCTCCACGGCCTGCCGGACCAGCCCACCGACACCCTCGCGGTCGAGGGTCTCGAAGGGCGACACCCCGAAGATGCCCTTCTCGATGTAGGTCCCGAAGAACTTCGACTCGACGTCGTCGCGGGAGAACCCCCAGGTCATCTGGGTCAGGTCGTTGGTGCCGAAGGAGAAGAACTCTGCGGCCTCGGCGATCTGGTCGGCCACCATCACCGCCCGCGGCAGCTCGATCATCGTGCCGACCTTGAAGTCCAGCTTCACGCCGGTCTCCTTCTCCACCTCCGCGGCGACCGCGACGATGTCGGCCTTGACCAGCTCCAACTCCTGCACCGCCGCCACCAGCGGGATCATGATCTCCGGCTGCGGATCTCCGCCGGCCTTCTTGCGCTCGGCAGCCGCCTCGAGGATGGCCCGCGCCTGCATCGTGAACAGGCCCGGGATGACCACGCCGAGGCGGACACCGCGCAGGCCGAGCATCGGGTTCTGCTCGTGCAGCCGCTTCACCGCGTCCAGCAGCTTGTGGTGCTTGCTGTCCTCGTTGCCGTGGTCGTCCTCGATCGCCACCTGCACCGAGAGGTCGGTGAGGTCGGGCAGGAACTCGTGCAGCGGCGGGTCGATCAGCCGGATCGTGACCGGCAGGCCGTCCATCGCGTCGAGGATCTCGATGAAGTCCTGGCGCTGGAGCGGGAGCAGCGCCGAGAGCGCCTCCTCCTGGTCCGCCTCGGTCTCGGCGATGATGAGGTGCTCGACCAGCTCGCGCCGGTCGCCGAGGAACATGTGCTCGGTGCGGCAGAGCCCGATCCCCTGCGCGCCGAACCGGCGGGCACGCGCAGCGTCGTCGGGGGTGTCTGCGTTCGCGCGGACGCCGAGCCGCCGGTTGCTGTCGGCGTGCTCCATGATCCGGGCCACGGCCTGCACCAGCTCGTCGGAGGTGGCGTCGTCGTCACCCTCGAAGTAGCGCACCACCAGGCTGTCGCTGACGGGCACCTCGCCCTTGAACACCTCGCCGGTGGTGCCGTCGATCGAGATCACGTCGCCCTCGTTGACGACCTGCCCGTCGGCGCTGGTGAACTTGCGCGCCTTGACGTCCACGTCGAGGGACTCCGCGCCGCAGACGCAGGTGCGGCCCATGCCTCGGGCGACGACCGCCGCGTGCGACGTCTTGCCGCCGCGGCTGGTCAGGATGCCGCGGGAGCACACCATGCCCTTGAGGTCGTCGGGGTTGGTCTCCCGCCGGACCAGGATCACGTCCTCCCCACGGTCGCTCCACTCGACGGCGGTGTGCGAGTCGAAGACCGCCTTGCCGACGGCGGCGCCCGGGGAGGCGTTCATGCCCTTCGCGACGAGGTCGCGCTCGGCGCTGGCGTCGAAGCGCGGGAACATCAGCTGGGCGAGCTGGGCACCGTTGACCCGTCGTACCGCCTCGTCCATGTCGATCAGGCCCTGGTCCACCAGCTGCACGGCGATCTTGAAAGCCGCCTCGGCGGTGCGCTTGCCGACGCGGGTCTGCAGCATCCACAGCTTGCCGTGTTCGACGGTGAACTCGATGTCACACAGGTCGCGGTAGTGCTCCTCGAGCTTGGCCATGATGTCCATGAGCTCGTCGTAGGACTTCTTGTCCAGCTGCTCGAGGTCGGCCAGCGGCACCGTGTTGCGGATGCCGGCGACGACGTCCTCGCCCTGGGCGTTCTGCAGGTAGTCGCCGTACACGCCCTGCGCGCCGGTCGCCGGGTCGCGGGTGAAGGCCACGCCGGTGCCCGAGTCCATGCCGACGTTGCCGAAGACCATCGCCATCACGTTCACCGCGGTGCCCAGGTCCCCGGGGATCCGCTCCTGGCGGCGGTAGAGCACCGCGCGCTCGGTGTTCCAGGAGTCGAAGACCGCCCGGATCGCCATGTCCAGCTGCTCGCGCGGGTCCTGTGGGAAGTCGATGCCCCGCTGCTCCTTGATGATCTGCTTGTAGGTCGACACCAGCTCGCGGAAGTCGTCCGCGTCGAGGTCGAGGTCGCTGGTCGAGCCCTTGGCGTGCTTGCGGGCCTCGAGCTCCTCCTCGAACAGGTCACCGTCGATCCCGAGCACGGTCTTGCCGAACATCGTCAGCAGTCGACGGTAGGAGTCGTAGGCGAACCGCTCGTCGCCCGACTGCGCCGCAAGGCCGTGCACGGACTCGTCGTTGAGCCCGATGTTGAGGACGGTCTCCATCATGCCGGGCATCGAGAACTTCGCGCCCGAGCGCACCGACACCAGCAGCGGGTCGTCGCTCTGGCCGAGGCTCTTGCCCATCGTCTTCTCGAGCTTCTCAAGGTGCTCGGCGACCTGGGCGGCCATCTCGGCGGGCTCGTCGCCCTCCTCGAGGTAGGCACGGCACGCCTCGGTGCTGATCGTGAAGCCTGGCGGGACCGGCAGCCCGAGGTTGGTCATCTCGGCGAGGTTCGCGCCCTTGCCGCCGAGAAGATCCTTCTGGTCCTTGCTGCCCTCTTCGAAGCCATACACGTACTGGGTCATGTGCTGATCATGCCCCAACAGGACCAGATCGATGAGGGGGCCTTTGGTCACATCCCGAGCGCCTCTCGGCCCTTTGTCCGGTTCGTCGGCGGCCCCAGTCCGCGCTTTCAGTCCGCGGTCTGCTCCGCCCACAGGTTGATGCCGGCGTCGACGGCGTGCTGGTCGATCGCGGCGAGCTCCTCGTCGGTGAACGGCGGCCCGTCGAGCGCGTCGAGGTTGGTGTCGAGCTGCTCGACCGAGGAGGCGCCGAGCACGACCGACGTCATCCGCTGGTCGCGCAGCGCCCACTGGATCGCCATCTGGGCGAGCTTCTGACCGCGCGCCCGAGCGATCTCGTCCAGCGCACGGACGTGGTCCAGCACGGTCGCGTCGAGGTGCTCGCGCGGGATGGTGTCACCGCGCGCGGCACGGGAGTCGGCCGGCACTCCGTCGAGGTAGCGGTCGGTGAGCAGGCCCTGGGCCAGCGGCGTGAACGCGATGCAGCCCATCCCCTGCTCCTCGAGCTCGTCGAGGAGGTCGGTCTCGATCCAGCGGTTGAGCATGGAGTACGACGGCTGGTGGATCAGCAGCGGCGTGCCGAGCTCGCGGGCGATCGTCGCCGCCTCGTGGGTGCGCTTGGCGGAGTACGACGAGATGCCGGCGTACAACGCCTTGCCGGAGGCGACGACGTAGTCCAGCGCGCGCATCGTCTCCTCGATCGGGGTCTCCGGGTCGTACCGGTGGCTGTAAAAGATGTCGACGTAGTCGAGGCCGAGCCGGTCCAGGGACTGGTCCAGGCTGGCGAGGATGTACTTGCGCGAGCCGCCGCCCTGCCCGTAGGGGCCGGGCCACATGTCCCAGCCGGCCTTGGTGGAGATGACCAGCTCGTCGCGGTAGGGGGCGAAGTCGTGCTGCAGGAAGTGACCGAAGTTGACCTCGGCCTGGCCGTAGGGCGGGCCGTAGTTGTTGGCCAGGTCGAAGTGGGTGACGCCCCTGTCGAAGGCCCGGCGCAGGATCGCCCGCTGCACCTCCTCGGGCTTGTCGTCGCCGAAGTTGTGCCACAGGCCCAGCGAGATCGCCGGCAGCTTGAGGCCACTGCGCCCCGTGAAGCGGTACTCCATCGAGTCGTAACGGTCGGGTGCAGCCTCGTACTCGCTCATGATTCCATCCTGCCCCTCCGCCCGGGATCTCGCACAGCGCCCCCGGCAAGGTGGAGCTCAGCCCGGGATCGCGAGCCCTTCGCGCACCACCATGTCGGTGAACTCGATCGTGTCGCGAGCTCGCGCGGCCGGGTCGGCGTCGTACATCCCGGAGGTCTCGCCGGTCACCCGGAACGCCATGGCCTCGGTGACTACGTCGCGCCAGCGCGGGCCGAAGGCCTCGAAGGCGTAGCGGCCGGCGCCGCTCTTGGAGGTCAGCTCTCCGGTGGCAAGCAGGTGGTGCAGCCGGCTCACCCCGAGCACGCACCACGACACGACGTCGGGCCGGCCGGCCTCGGCGGGGAACTGCGCCAGCGAGTCGGCCGTCTCGCGCCAGTAGCCGGCGAGGTTGTCGTGCGTGTAGCCGCGCAGCGCCGCGTCGTCGGTCCAGATGCCGATCTCAGCAGGCTCAGGGCCGCGCACGGTGACGCCGTGCCGGGCGAGCTCGTGCCAGGTGACCGGGTGTACGTCGATGCGTGCCTCGTCGTGGAAGATCCCGCCCTGGGTGCACGGCACGTCCGGGCACGCGGCCGGCGGTGCGGCGAGGTCGGCCCAGGTCAGGTGGAGCCCGTCGAAGGGCGGCCGCTGGAACGTCGTGCCGACCTCGTCGTGGACCTCGTGCAGCCGTTCGACGACGGCCCGCCCCGGACGCTCGGCGAGCACCGCCACGAAGTCGATGTCGCTGCGACCGTCGTACCACTCACCGAAGCCGAGCGAGCCGCGCAGGTAGAGCCCCTCGACCAGGCCGGGCAGCGCCTCGTCGGCCAGCGAGAGGAACAGGTCGCTGACCTGCCGGACCGGCTCGGGAAGCGGGGTCACGACTCGGCCCGCCGCGACTCCAGCACCCGGAACCCCTTCGCGCTGGCCAGCCGCACGGTCGGGTAGCCCTGCTCCCCCAGCCAGCGCTGCAACGAGTCGGCGCCGAGGTTCTTGCCGACCACCATCACCGCACGTCCGCCCGGCCTGAGCCGCGGCAGCCAGCTCAGCAGCAGCTCGTGCAGGGCCTGCTTGCCGACCCGGATCGGCGGGTTGGACCAGATCTCGTCGAAGACGACGTCGTCGGGCACCCGGTCCGGCGTCACCGCGGCGTAGCGGTCGGCGACGCCGATCGCCTCGGCGTTCTCGTTGGCGAGCAGCACCGCACGCTCGTTCACGTCCACGGCCCAGACCCTCGCCTCAGGTGCGGACTCGGCGACCGCGAGCCCGATCACCCCGTAGCCGCAGCCGAGGTCCAGCACCGTGCCGCCGGTGGGCGGGCTCGTCTCCCGGAACAGCACCGCAGTGCCGATGTCGACCCGGCCCTGCGCGAACACCCCCGAGCCGCTGGTCAGCCGGAGCCGGTGGCCCCAGACCTCGGCCTCGACCGGCACCCGGCGGAACGCGACGGTCGGGTCGGCGGAGAAGTAGTGCTCATCCATCGCGTCCACCCACCCGGTCCAGCGTGCGCACCCGGCGCGCGGCCGCCGCCCGCGCCGCCAGCTCCTCGTCGGCGGGGTAACCGACCTCCTCGAGCGTCAGCCCGTGCGGGTGTACGACGGTCACGCCGGCGTCGCGCACGCCGCGACGGAGCACCTCGTGCGCCCACTCCGGCTCGCGGCGCGCCTCGCCGACGGCGATCATCGCCCCCATCAGCGCACGGACCATGTTGTGGCAGAACGCGTCGGCCCGCACCGTCGCCACCGCCCGGCCGGCTTCGTCGCGGTGCCAGGACAGCTCGTGCAACGTGCGGATGGTCGTGGCGCCCTCACGCTTCTTGCAGAAGGCGGCGAAGTCGTGCTCCCCGCGGAACGGCTCGGCTGCGCGGTTCATGGCGTCGAGGTCGAGCTCGCGCGCCCAGGTCAGCACCGACCTGCGCATCAGCGGGTCGACCAGCGCCGGGGCGTCGGCGATCCGGTAGGCGTAGCGCCGCCAGATCGCGGAGAACCTCGCGTCGAAGCCGTCCGGCGCGGTCGAGACCCGGTGCACCCGCAGGTCGTCGGGGAGGATCCCGTTCAGCCTGCGGAGCAGGGCCTCGGCCGGTGGCCGGGGGCTGCGGCCGGCGCTGGCCCGGAATGCCTCGGCGTCGACGTCGAGGTGGGCGACCTGGCCGCGGGCGTGCACGCCGGTGTCGGTGCGGCCCGCGACGGTCAGCTGAGCCCGCGGCACCCTGAGCACCTGGGCGAGCGCGGCCTCGAGGGTGCCCTGCACGGTGCGCAGCCGCGGCTGGGTCGCCCAGCCGTGGAAGTCGGTGCCGTCGTAGGCAAGGTCGAGTCGCAGCCGCACCCAGGAAGTCTCTCAGACCGCCGTCGCCGTATCTTCGACAGTCATGGAGCACATTCACATCGACCACGACTCCGCCACCGTGCCCCCGTTCGAGCAGCTGCGCTCCCAGCTCGCGGCGGCCGTGCGCAGCGGCGAGCTGGCGCCGGGCACCCGGCTGGCCACGGTCCGTCAGGCCGCCGCGGAGCTGGGCCTGGCGGTGAACACGGTCGCCCGTGCCTACCGCGAGCTCGAGGCCGACGGCGTCGTGGTCACCCGCGGACGGCAGGGGACGTTCGTGCGCTCCTCGACGCTCGACGGTGGATCCGGCGCCGGCGACGTGGATCGGGCGGCGGCCGAGTACGTGGCCGTGGCACGCCGGTCGGGGCTCACACGCACGGAGGCGGTCCGGCTGGTGGAGGACCGCTGGGCCTGACGACGCACGAGGGCCCGTCACCGGGAA
>JBMOMG010000180.1:0-12925 GCA_049323155.1 Actinomycetota bacterium
GGCGAGGTCGGTGCCGCCGCCGGCGACCTCGATCCCGGCGAGCTCTCCGAAGTGGGCCGACTCGCCCTCGTTGGGGGTGACCAGGCGTACGCCGGGCACCGGCTCGCAGCCACGGGGGTGGGGATCCCACACCACCGGGACCCGCGACGGCAGCCCGGCCAGGAGCTCACGCAGCTCGGGCACGGCGGTGACCCCGCGTCCGTAGTCGGCGACGAGCACGGCCCCGGCGCCGTGCAGCACGCTGCCGACCTCGGGCGGAACCCCGGTGACCGTGCCCGGCGCGCTGCCGCTGTCGAGGCGGAGCAGTGACTGTCCGTCGGCGCGCACACGCTTCTTCACCGGGGTCGGACCGTCGAAGGGCAGCCCGATCACGTCGACGCCGGCCTCCACCAGGAGGCCGTGCAGCTGCCCCCCGGCAGGGTCGTCGCCGAGCGCGGTGACCAGCACCACCTCGTGGCCGTCGCGTGCGGCCATCAGCGCCGCCAACCCGGCGCCGCCGGGGCGCGGGTGCGCGGCGCGCTCGTCGAGCACCGGGACCGGCGCGTCGGGCGTGAGCCGGCCGGCGCGGCCTTCCAGGTCGACGTCGAGCAGGGCGTCCCCGACGATGACCAGCGGGCCCCTCATCGGCGGCTCCTCGCGCCGGTCTGCGCCGGGATCCTGGTCTCCGCGGGGATCACCCCGAGCTCGCGGTCCAGTCCTGCGCAGAGCACGTGCAGGCCGACCAGGTGCAGCTCCTGGACGGTCGCGGTGAACCGGGCCTCCACGCACAGCGCCTCGTCGGCGAGGTCGGCCAGCGGGTTGGGCCGAGGGCCGGTGAAGGCCCAGACCTGCATCCCGATCTTCGTGCCGCGCTCTGCCGCGGCGACGATGTTCGCGCTGGTGCCGCTGGTGGACATCAGCACCAGCACGTCGCCGGGCCTGCCGTGGGCCTCCACCTGGCGGGCGAACAGTTCCTCGGGCGGGTAGTCGTTGGCGATCGCGGTGAGGCTGGAGGTCTCCGCGGACAGGCAGATCGCCGAGAACGGTGCCCGGTCGTCACGGTAGCGCCCGACCAGCTCGGCGGTCAGGTGCTGTGCCTGCGCCGCGCTGCCGCCGTTGCCGGCGGCGAGCAGCCGTCCGCCCGCATCGAGGACCGAGGCGAGCCGGGTGCCCCACTGGTCGGCGACCTCGACGCAGTCGTCGAACACGGCCGCCGCGCGGCGCAGCTCCTCGAGGTGGTCGTGGGCGCAGGGGGTCGTCGGGCGGGTCATCGGATCACTCCTGTGCGAAGTCGGATCGGGCTGGTCACGGACGCGTAGACGTCCTCGGTCGCAGCGGCGACCTGCCGCCACTGGTAGGTGGTCACCGCACGGGCCCGGCCGGCGCGGCCGTACTCCTCGCGGCGCTGGGGGTCGGCGAGCAGGTCGCGCAGGACCGGGGCGAGCAGGTCCGGGCGACGGGGTGGCACGAGCTCGCCGGTCACGCCCGGCACGATCGTGTCCAGCAGGCCGCCGACGGCCGAGCCGACGATCGGGCGGCCGCAGGCCATCGCCTCCAGCGGGACGATCCCGAACGGCTCGTACCAGGGGACGGCCACGACGATGTCGGCCTCGGCCATCACCCGGGGGACGTCCGGACGGTCCACCGAGCCGAGGAACCGGACCCGGTCCTGCACCCCGTGCCGGGCCGCGAGCCGGCGCAGCCGCGCGATGTCCGGGTCGGTGTCGAGGAACTCCGGGGCCGGGCCGCCGGCGACCATGAGCTCGACGCCGGGGAGCTGCGAGAGGGCCTCGATGACGTTGCCGACGCCCTTGCGCTCGACGAGCCGGCCGATCACGAGCAGGCGGGGCCGGTCGCCGGGCGGCACGTGCAGCGGCCTGAAGTCGTCGGTGTCGACCCCGCAGGGGATCACCGTGGCCCGTCGGCGCGGCAGCCCCATCGCGGCGAGCTCGTCGACCTCGTCGCTGCAGGTGGCGATCACCCGGTCGACGCGGCGGCACAGTCGGCGCTCGAGGCCGATCCGGGTCGGCGGGCTGGTGTCGCGCGAGCCCTGGTGACGCTTCTTCACGGTGCCGAGGGCGTGGAAGGTCTGCAGCACCGGCACGCCGACTCGCCGGCCCGCCTCGACCGAGGCGATGCCGCTCATCCAGAAGTGGGCGTGCACCACGTCGACGGGGTCCTCCCGCCAACGGTCGGTCAGGTAGTCGGCGAAGGCCGGCATGTACTGCAGGAGCTCGTCCTTGGGGATGTCGCTCGGCGGCCCCGCGGGCACGTGCTCGACGACGTACCCGTCGGGAGCGGTCACCCGGACCGGCGCGGAGGTGTTGTCACGGCGGGTGAACACGGTGACGTCGTGGCCTCGGTCGACCAGTCCTGCCGCGAGCTCCGCGACGTGGACGTTCTGGCCGCCGGCGTCGACGCTCCCGAGCGTGGCGAGCGGGTTCGCGTGCTCGGAGACTAGAGCGATTCTCATGTTCCCTCCTGTGCCGGACTGCCGATCTGCATCGGCTGGTGTGTGCCGCTCAGCTGCTCGACGGCCTTGAGGACGTCCTCGGGTCCGACCGCGCTCAGGCACGGGTGGCCCTCGAACGGGCACTGCGTGACGCGTGTGTCCCGGCAGACCGCCTGCTGGTCGCCGAGAAGCACGGTCGGGACGCGGTAGGGCGCCCAGCGCGCCGCGGGCACGGTGGGCGCGAACAGGGAGACCACCGGGGTGCCGACGGCCGCGGAGAGGTGCGCCGGGCCGGTGTTGCCGACCACGACGACGTCGGCGGCGTCGAGGACGGCGGCGAGCTCGGGAAGCGTGGTGCGCCCGCCGAGGTCGGTGGCCGCGGTGTTGCCGACCACGCCTGCGGTCAGGGCGCGTTCGGACCGCGCGCCGGTGACCACCACGCGGTGTCCGCGCGCGGTCAGCAGGTCGGCGGCCTCGGCGAACCGCGCGGCCGGCCACGCCCGGGCGGGCACCGAGGTGCCGGGGTGGAGCACCACGAACGGCTCGTCGGGGACCAGGTGCGAGACGTCGGGCAGCGGTCGACGTACCGCCAGCGCCCCGTCGTCGCCGGCGGGCAGGCTGAAGCCGGCCGCCTCGGCCAGGGAGAGGGCGCGCTCGGCCTCGGGCAGCATCTCGTCGACCCGGTGGCGCAGGTCGAGCAGCGACCCGGGGTAGTCGACGCTGATCGCGCCGACCCACGGCACGCCCGCCATCCGGAGCACGAGCGCGGTCGGCAGCGGGGACTGGTGGAACGAGGTGAGGACCAGGGCTCGGTCGAACCGGTGGCCGGCGAGCGTGTCGGCCAGCGAGTCGACGTCCTCCCGGCGGACCTGGTCCGGGGAGGGGTCGATCCACGGGCAGCGCCACTCCAGCACCTCGTCGACCCCGGGCAGCAGCCGGGCGGCCGCAGACCCGTGGGGACCGGCGAGCACGGTGACCCGGTCCGAGCCGGCCGCGACGGCACGGACCGCGGGGCCGGCGAGGAGCACGTCGCCGGCGTTGTCGAGTCGGACCACCAGGGTGTGCCTCACCAGTGCCCCGCCAGGATGTCGTCCACGGCCGCCGACAGCGTGGCCGCGACGTGGTCCGCCGCAGCGACTTCGTCGCCGCGCGTCACGGACGTGGGCACGAGGATCCCGTGCGCCCCGGCTGCTTCCGCGGCCTCCACGTCGGTGCCGATGTCGCCGACGAGCACGCACCGCTCCACGGGTACGTCCAGCTCGGCGCAGGCGTCCTTCACCATCCCCGGCGCGGGCTTGCGGCAGGTGCATCCCTCGTCGCGGGTGTGCGGGCAGTAGCGCCAGACCTCGAACGGGCCGAGCAGGTCCTGCACCCGCTGGTTGACCGCCTCGACCTGGTCGAGCGTGATCCGGCCGGAGCCGACCCCGCTCTGGTTGCTCACGACGCCGACCCGGATCCCGAGTGCACGGAGCCGGTCGATCGCCTCCTTGGCGCCTTCGACGGGTGCCACCTTCTCGGGGTCGCCGTTGTAGGGGACGTCGTGGACGATCGTGCCGTCGCGGTCGAAGAGCACCAGCTCGGGCAGGCCGCGCCACGGCGGTGCCGCGCGGTGCGTCCAGGCTCCCTTGAGGGAGTGCCAGGTGGCGGCGGGCGGGATCGCGGCGCTGGTGAGCAGCATCCGCCGCACTTCGGCGCGGTCACGCGGGCCGGGCGCGATCCGGGCCGCGGCGAGCTCCGCGGTGCCGGTCAGCCAGGCGGTGGCGGCCAGCGCGGCAAGTCGTGGTCTCCGGGCGAGAAGCGCAGCCAGCGATCCGGCCGCGGCGGCGGTCACGGCCACGTGCCGGGGCCGGCGACCGGCGGGGGCGCCGACCAGCTCGCGCCACCTCGGCCCGTGCAGGGCGCGCATCAGGAAGTCGTCGGCGTTGCCGCGCTGCTGCTTCAGGCTGGCCCAGTCGTCGGCCGGCCGGACCGGGTGGGTGATCCACCGGTGGCCGTCGACGATCCTGCCGGCGGCTCGGCTGACCCGCAGGCCGAGGTCGGCGTCCTCGCGGAACGCGCGCGGGAACCGCTCGTCGAAGCCGCCCACCGTGGAGAGCGCGCGACGGCGGTAGGTCAGGTCGGCGGTGATCCACTGCGAGGTGGCCAGTCCGGCGGTGCCGCGCTCCCAGTCCGTGGGCCGGCGGTGCTCGGGCAGCGGCACGCGCACCCGGCCCTGGCTTCCGGCCACGTCGGGGCCGACATCGGCCAGGTCGCGGAGCAGGGTGGCGTACCAGTCGGCGTCGGGCACCACGTCGTCGTCGAGGAAGCTCACCCACGGTGTGCGCGTGTGCCGCCAGCCGATGTTGCGCGCTCGGGCGGGGCCGCCTCCGCCGGATCGGACGACGCGCAGGTCGGCGAGGTCGACGTCGGCCAGGTCCAGGTCCGGTCCGGCGGGCCGGTCGTCGACCACGACCACGGGGCAGTCCACCCGGACGCTGCCGGTCGCGAGCGCCTCCAGGAGCACACGGAGGCTGGGCCGTCCCACCGTGGGCACGACGATCGAGGTCTGCGGGCGCCCCATCAGGCCGCCTTCGGCCGCCGTACGACGAAGGGGCCGATCGCGAGCAGGTCGACCGGAGCGGAGCCGAAGCACTCCAGCGCGTCACGGGGGTCGTCCACCATCGGCCGGCCGGCGGTGTTGAGACTGGTGTTGATCACGACCGGCAGGCCGGTGCGCCGCTCGAATCCCTCGAGCATCCGGGCCACCAACGGCTCGGTCTCGGTGTGCACGGTCTGCACCCGGGCGGTGCCGTCGACGTGCACCACGGCGGGGATCCGCTCGCGCCACTCCTTGGCCACGTCGTGGACGAAGAGCATGTACTGCGACGGCAGCGGGCCGCGGCTGAAGATCTCGCTCGCCCGCTCGGCGCGCACCATCGGTGCGACGGGGCGGAACTGCTCGCGGCCCTTGACGTCGTTGAGCCGCTCGAGGTTCTTCTCGTGTCCGGGGTGCGCCAGCAGCGAGCGGTGGCCGAGCGCCCGCGGACCGTACTCGCTGCGGCCCTGGAACCAGGCGACCACGCCGTTGTCGGCCAGGCACTCGGCGACCGCGTCGGCGACGTCGTGGGGTCGCTCGTAGGGGATCCGGGCGGTCTGCAGCCAGGCCTCGATGTCGGCGTCGGTGAACCCGCGACCGAGGTCGGCGCCCGGTATCGGCCGGGTGAGGTCGCCCTCGGCGCGCGCGACGTGCAGCGCACCGCCCAGCGCGGTGCCGGAGTCGCCGGCGGCCGGCTGCACCCAGATGTCCTCGTAGGCGCTCTCGTCGAACAGCCGGGTGTTCGCCACGCAGTTGAGCGCCACACCGCCGGCGAGGGTGAGCGCGTTGCCACCGGTGCGCTCGTGCAGCCAGCCGGCCAGCTCGAGCAGCACCTCCTCCAGCCGCGTCTGCACGCTGGCGGCCAGGTCGGCGTGGTCGGCGGTCCACTCCTCGTGCTTGCCCCGCTGCTTGACCAGCGACCCCCAGTCGATCGGGTCGGTGTGGAAGCCGCCGTCGCCGGTGGTGTACACCGCGCGGCGCAGCTCGTCGCGGAAGCGTGGTTTGCCGTACGACGCCAGCGCCATCACCTTGTACTCGTCGCTGCTGCGCAGGAAGCCGAGGTGCTGGGTGACGTCCTCGTAGAGCAGGCCGAGCGAGTGCGGCAGCTCCTGGGTGCGGAAGATCTCGAGGTTGCCGGCGTCGTAGCGGCCGGCGAGGTGGCTGGCGGACTCGCCCCGGCCGTCGAGGACGAGCACGTCGGCGGCGTCGAGGTGCGGCGAGGCGAGGCCGGCGGAGGCGGCATGGGCGACGTGGTGGGGGACGAACCGGACCGCGGCCGGGTCCAGGCCGGGCAGCGCCGTGGCCAGGAATCCGGGGGCTCGCTGGGCATAGGTCTGCCGCAGGTGGTCCCACGGGTCGTCGAGACCCATCTCCTCGGCCGGCCTGGCCAGCTCGGGGTCGTAGGAGTAGGCGACCGCATCGACGTCGGAGATGTCGAGCCCGGCCTCCTCGAGGCACCACCGGGCGGCGAGCTCCGGCAGCTCCCACGCGGCGAACGGCACCGGCCGCTTGCCGTGCTTGCGGCGGGAGAAGCGTTCCTCCTCGGCCGCGGCGACGGTCTCGCCGTCGATGACCAGCGCGGCGGCCGGGTCGTGGAACAGTGCGTTGATCCCGAGAACCTTCAAGCTCGTGCTCCCTCGTGCCGAAACTGTCAGGCGGTCATCGATCGGTTGCCCACTCGACCCGTTCGCAAACAGGGCCCGAGAGAAGTGGCTCTCGGAAAGTCAAGAACCGCCGAGTAAAGGTCGCATGATCCGCACCACGCGGGGCAACGCCTCGTTGTGCGAATCTCGGTGATAGGCACGGGCTACCTCGGGGCCACCCACGCAGCGACGCTGGCCGCGTGCGGCCACGAGGTGGTCGGCGTGGACAACGACCCCCGACGGGTCGAGCGGCTGTGCAGCGGCTCGGCGCCGTTCCACGAGCCCGGTCTCGACGCGCTCCTGTCGCAGTACGTCGATGCGGGCACGCTCGGCTTCTCCACGGATCCCACCGCCGCGGCGGGCGCTGACGTGCACTTCCTGTGCGTGGGGACGCCGCAACGGCCCGGCACCCACGCCGCGGACCTGTCCGCGCTGCACGCCGCCGCAGACGCCCTTGCGCCGCTGCTGGACCGGCCGTGCCTGGTGGTCGGCAAGTCGACCGTCCCGGTGGGCAGCGCAGGCGAGCTGCGGGACCGGATCCGTGCGGTCGCCCCGGCGGGGGACGACGTGCACATGGCGTGGAACCCCGAGTTCCTCCGGGAAGGACACGCGGTCGAGGACTCGCTGCACCCGGACCGGCTGGTGTTCGGTGTCGAGCGCGACGAGGACGACCAGGTGCTGCGCGACGTGTACGCCACCCAGCTCGCCGAGGGGGTGCCCGTCGTACGCACCGACCTGGCGACCGCGGAGCTGGCGAAGGTGTCGGCCAACGCGATGCTCGCCGCGCGGATCTCGCTGGTGAACATGCTGGCCGAGGTATGCGAGGCCGCCGACGCCGACGTCGGTGACCTGACCCGGATCCTGGGGCTCGACGAGCGGATCGGCTCGAAGTTCCTCAACCCCGGCGTCGGGTTCGGTGGCGGGTGCCTGCCCAAGGACACCCGCGCGTTCGTCGCCCGCGCCGAGGAGCTCGGCGTCGACGGCCCCGTGGCGATCCTGCGCGAGGTCGACACGATCAACATGCGGCAGCGGGCACGCACGATCGACCTGGCCGTGGAGATGCTCGGCGGCAAGCCGACCGGGCGGAAGGTGGCGGTGCTCGGCGCGGCGTTCAAGGCCGACTCCGACGACGTCCGCGACTCGCCCGCGCTCGACGTGGCGGCCACCCTCCAGGCGCGGGGCGCCGAGGTGCACGTGCACGACCCGAAGGCGAACGACAACGCGCAGCGGGCCCGGCCCGGGCTGCACACGCACGACAGCGTCGAGGCGGCGTGCCGCGACGCCGAGGCGGTGCTGGTGCTCACCGACTGGGACGAGTTCCGCGGCATCGACCCGGTCGCGCTGGCCGGCGTCGTGCGGCACCCGCGCGTGATCGACGGACGGCTGGTGCTCGACGCCGACAAGTGGCGCGCGGCCGGCTGGGACTTCCATGCACTCGGACGAGGAGCGAGGTAGGCGGATGCGGATCCTGATGTGGCACGTGCACGGCTCGTGGACGACGTCGTTCGTCCAGGGCGAGCACGAGTACCTGTTGCCGGTGACCCCCGGGCGCGACTCCGACGGACTCGGCCGGGCGCGGACCTGGGACTGGCCGGCGAGCGTCGTCGAGGTGCCCAGCGACCGGCTGCGCGACACCGACTTCGACCTGGTGCTGCTCCAGCGGCCCCACGAACTCGAGCTCGCCGAGCGCTGGACCGGGCGCCGGCCCGGTCGCGACGTGCCGGCGGTGTACGTCGAGCACAACACCCCCGGCGGCGAGGTGCCGTTCACCCAGCATCCGCTGGCCGACCAGAGCGACATCCCGGTCGTCCACGTCACCCACTTCAACCGGCTGTTCTGGGACTGCGGCGACGCGCCGACCGACGTGGTCGAGCACGGCATCGTCGACCCGGGGCACCGCTACTCCGGCGACTGGGCCCGCGCCGCGGTCGTCGTCAACGACCCGGTGCGACGCTGGCGCGCGGTCGGCACCGACCTGCTGCCGGGGCTGTCGGAGACCGCGGCGCTCGACGTGTTCGGGATGAACGTGCACCAGCTCGCCGACGTGCTCGACATCCCCGGCGACCGGCTGTGGACCTTCGAGGACCTGCCGCAGCACCGGCTGCACACGGAGCTGGCGCGGCGGCGGGTCTACGTGCACACCTCCCGGTGGACCTCGCTGGGGCTGTCGATGCTCGAGGCGATGCACCTCGGCATGCCGGTCGTGGCGCTCGCGACGACCGAGGCCGTGGCCGCCGTACCCCCGGAGGCGGGGGTCGTGACCACCCGTCCCGACGAGCTCGCGCAGGCGGTGTGGCGGTTCATCCACGACCCCTCGGAGGCCCAGGCCGTCGGCGCCGCCGCGCGCGAGGCCGCGCTGGCCCGCTACGGGCTCGGCCGGTTCCTCGCCGACTGGGACGCCCGGCTGCACGCGATGGTCCCCGCGACGGCTCGCTGAGGTGGGCGGCATGCGCGTAGTCGTGACCGGCGCGACCGGGAACGTCGGGACAGCCGTCCTCGACGCCCTGAGCGCCGACGACCAGGTCGACGAGATCGTCGGTGTCGCCAGGCGGCTGCCCGAGCACGCGCCACCGAAGGTGCGGTTCGTGCAGGCCGACGTGGCGCACGACGACATGGTCCCGCACCTCCGAGGGGCCGACGCCCTGGTGCACCTCGCCTGGATCTTCCAGCCCACCCACCGGCCGGAGGTGACCTGGCGGTCCAACGCCGTGGGCAGCGCCCGGCTGTTCGACGCCGCCGCAGCTGCCGGGGTCGCCGCGGTCGTCCACGCCTCGTCGGTGGGGGCCTACTCACCCTCTCCCGACCGGGTCGACGAGTCCTGGGAGACCCACAGTCTTCCCACCGCGGGGTACGGACGCGAGAAGGCGTACGTCGAGCGGGTGCTCGACGCCTTCGAGGCCGAGCACCCCGGCATCCGGGTGGTCCGGCTGCGGCCGTCGTTCATCTTCCAACGCCAGGCGGCCACCGCGCAGCGCCGGATCTTCGCCGGGCCGCTGCTCCCCAACCCGCTGCTCCGGCCCGGGCGGCTGCCGGTGCTGCCGTGGCCGAAGGGGCTGCGCTTCCAGGCGCTGCACGCCGCCGACGTCGCGGAGGCCTACCGGTTGGCGGTGGTCTCCGACAGCGCGCGCGGCGCCTACAACGTCGCCGCGGAGCCGGTCATCGACCGCACCGTGATGGGCGAGCTGATGGGCGCCCGCACCGTGGAGGTGCCGGGGGCGGCCGCACGCACCGCGATGGCGGCGCTGTGGCACCTGCACGCCATCCCACCCGAGCCGGCGCTGCTGGACCTCGTCCTGGTCCTGCCGCTGCTGGACACCCGGCGGATCCGCGACGAGCTCGGCTGGCAGCCGCGGACCACGTCGGTGGAGGCGCTGCGCGAAGTGCTGGTCGGGATGGCCGACTTCGCCGGAGGACCGACCCCCACGCTGCGTGGCGACTCGGTCCGGGGCCGGACGCGCGAGGTGTCCACCGGGGTCGGCGAGAAGTACTCCGACGACCTCCCCCAGTGACGATGGGGGACCTGCCGCTTCCCAACGTGGTCGTGATCGGGGCGATGAAGTGTGCCACCAGTGCGCTGCACGCCTACCTCGACGCGCACCCCGACATCAGCATGAGCGCCACCAAGGAGCTCAACTTCTTCAACGGGCCCGAGCAGCCTCCGCACGACGACCCGGACAGCTGGTGGAGGTCCGGTCAGTGGCATCGCGGGCTGGAGTGGTACGCCGCGCAGTTCGACCCGCACACACCGGTCCGGGGCGAGTCGTCGCCGGCGTACACCTCACCGGACTTCCCGGAGGTGCCGGACCGGATGGCGAACGTGATCCCCGAAGCGCGGCTGGTCTACCTGGTCCGCGACCCGGTCGAGCGCGCGGTGTCGCAGTGGGCCCACCACCGGCGCGACGGCGCCGAGCACCGGCCGCTCGACGAGGCCGTCCTGGACCCGGACAGCCAGTACCTCGCCCGCAGCCGCTACGCCGAACGCCTCGCGCCGTTCCTGGAGCACTTCGACCGCGGGCAGGTGCACGTGGTGGTGCAGGAGCGGCTGCTCGCCGACCGTGACCGGCAGATCGCGCGGGTCTACGAACACGTCGGCGTCGACCCGGACTGGCGCGACCCCCGTCACGAGGAGCGGCATCACGTCGGTGACGGTCGCCCCGAGGTGGATCCCGCGCTGCGCCGTGCCGTGGCGCAACGCGTGGGCGACGACGTGCGACGCCTGCGCGAGCTGCTCGACGACGACCTGGAGGAGTGGAACGCATGACACCGAGCCTGCACCCGGCCACCGACACGATCACGGTCGTGGTGATGACCCGGGACCGCTGGCCGGACCTGCAACAGACCCTGCCCCGGCACGAGGCGCCGGTGATCCTGGTCGACAACGGTTCCACCGACGGCACGCCGGACCTGGTCCGCGAGCACTTCCCGCACGTCGACGTCGTCGCGCTCGACCGCAACCACGGCTCGGTGGCGCGCAACATCGGGGTCGAGCGGGCGCGGACGCCGTACGTCGCCTTCGCCGACGACGACTCCTGGTGGGCCCCCGGCGCGTTGGCCGAGGCAACCGAGGTGTTCGACGCGCATCCACGGCTGGCCGTGCTGGCCGGGCGGATGCTGGTGGGGGAGCAGGAACGCGAGGACCCGATCTGCGCGCTGATGGCCGAGTCGCCGCTCGGCGTCGAGGAGGACCTGCCGGGGCCCTCGATCCTCGGCTTCCTGGCCTGCGGCGCGGTCGTCCGGCGGGACGCCTACCTCGCCGGAGGCGGCTTCGACGACGTCATCTTCTTCATGGGTGAGGAGGAGCGGCTCGCCCTCGACCTGGCGACGCTCGGCTGGGGGCTGGCGTACGTCGACTCGGTCGTCGCCCACCACCACCCCTCGCCGGCCCGGGACTCGACCAGGCGGAAGGCGCGGGCTGCCCGCAACCGGCTGCTGACCACGATCCTGCGCCGCCCGTGGCCGGTCGTCGCACGCGCGCTCGCCGAGGACCTCAGGGCAGGCCGTGCGGGATGGATGGCGATCGCGGAGACCGTGCCGGTGCTGCCCCGGGCACTGGCCCGGCGCCGAGCGGTGCCCTCGCACGTCGAGGCGGCCCGCCGGCTCCTGGACCAGCCGCCGCGGACGCGCGTGCGGAGCTGACCCGAAGCCCGGAACTCAGCGGAGCTTCGGCACGCCGAGGTGGACCACCTTGGTGGCGGTCATCTCGTCGAGCAGCTCCGGACCGTAGCCGAAGCCCTGGCCGCTGGCACCCCGGGGGTGAGCGGCGCCACCGGGTGCACCACCGAACGCGGCGTTTACCTTCACGGTGCCGACAGGCAGCTCGCGCCAGGCGCGCTGGGCGTGCTCCATCGACGGGGTGAGCACCACGGCCGCCAGACCGTAGCGTCCCGAGCAGGCCGCCTCGAGCGCGGTGTCGAAGTCGGGCACCACGGAGACCGGAGCCACCGGGCCGAACGTCTCCTCGCGCATGATCCTCATCTCCGGCGTGCAGCCGGACAGCACCGTGGCGGGGTAGAAGCTGCCGGGTCCCTCCGGGATCTCGCCACCGGTCAGCACCGTGGCGCCGGCGGCCACCGCCTCGGCCACCTGCTCGTGCACGGCGTCGCGCATCCGGTCGTCGACGAGCGGGCCGAGCTGGGTCGAGGGGTCGGTGCCCGGCCCGGTCACCAGGGCCTCGGCGCGCCGGACGAGTGCGGCCAGGAAGTCCTCGGCGATCGACTCCACGACGAGCAGCCGCTCCACAGACACGCAGATCTGGCCGGCGTTGGCGAAGGCTCCCATCGCGGCCTGCTCCGCGGCCCACTCCGGGTCGACGCCGGCGTCGACGATCATCGGGTCGTTGCCGCCGTTCTCCAGCAGCACCTTCGCGCCGGTGCGCACCGCGGCCTCGGCGATCGCCCGCCCGGTCGCGGTCGAGCCGACGTGCGCGATCAGGTCGACCTCCGATGACGAGGCGAGCGCCGCGCCCGTCGTACCGTCCCCGCTGACCACCTCGAGCACCCCCGCGGGCAGCTCGGCCTGCATCAGTCGCGCCAGCTCGATGCCGGTGTGCGGCGTCCGCTCGGACGGCTTGAACACCACGGTGTTGCCGGTGACGAGCGCGGCGCCGATCAGCCCGCACGGCACGGCGACCGGGTCGTTCCAGGGGGTGATCGCCGCGACCACGCCGCGTGGCCCGGGCACCATCAGGTCGGTGGCGTCCCAGGACCCCTGCAGCGAACGTCCTCGGTGGACCGGCCCGAGCTCGGCGTACTGCCGCAGCGTGCCCACCCCGGCGTC